>NZ_PJAT01000070.1 GCF_002836715.1 Psychrobacter sp. 4Dc | reverse complement strand
CTCTAGCGCTTTCCATTGCTCATTGGCCGCAGCAATATTGGTTTGTGCTTGACTATCAATTTTTGGCAAGTCATAGCTATTACCTTCTGCATCTGTGATTGTACTGCCTTGCTCAATAGCAGCAATCGAGCTAGTGATTAGCGCAGTATTTTGTTCTAAACGGCTTAGCACTCGTTGTATGTGTGGAGAGTTAGTATCCTCACCATAACTACTGTCTAAATCGAAAAGATCTTTAATTACTGCCTGTGCACTGTTTGCAACTTGGTTAGTTTGGTCAATTAAAGCGGTGTTTCTTTCTAATAAGTTTGAGGTATAAAACGTGAACGCTAGCAAAGCACCGATTAGAGATAAAAATAGTGCAATTGAAATAATCAGACCTTGATAGCGCTTATTGTCAACATTAGGTACGGTTGCCATCTTCAGAATTCCTTAGTTCAATTGCTTAGTATTGGTGTCAGATTCGCTCTTTTCAGCAGGGTCAGCTTCACCCAACCAGCGCGCCTCAATTTCTTTAAATGTCCCTTTTTCTTTTAGTTTGGCAATACCTTCATTAACCGTTTTGATAAGCTGAGTATTTTCTTTTGCCATGAGCACCACTTGCTGGGCTGAAGGTGCATCTGCAGCTTCATAGGGTACAATTTTCACTTTATGCTCAGGATAGCCTTTGACGATATATTGTAAGACTGGCATATCGTACAAGAAGACATCCGTATTACCTTGAACCAAATCCTGATACGCCAAAAATGCTGTAGGTCTTGAAATTAGCTCAACTGAACTGCCCATCTCTTTTAGCGTGTCTTCTTCTTTAGAGCCTTCTAACGTACCTGCTCTTAGACCTTTTATATCGTTTAAGCCTTTTATATCGAACTTACCTTCCAAATACATGATAGTAGCTGGGTTGAAAAAGTATGGTGTTGATAGACCATATCTCACTGCCCGATCGTCTTTGTAAGAAATACCAGAAATCGCTAGATCACGCTTTCCTGTTTCGACGCTATCGAACATGTCTTGCCAAGTTTCCTTGTAAAACTCGACTTTAAAACCTTGTTCTTCACCAATAGCACGAATTGAATCAACATCAGTGCCCTGCATATTGCCATAGTCATCCTGGAATGAAAAAGGCGGCAAATCACCAGTCATGGCAACTTTCAATGTTGGCGCTGTATCAGGTAGCTTACTCACAAAGCTATCTGTGTTTTCCTTTACTGGGGCGCTTGCATTTTCTTGAGTAGCAGAATTACCACAGCCAAATAGGCCCACACTCAATAAAATCGGTAACGCTCGATATAACTGCTTCATAATCTATCCTTGAAACCTAACGTTGTTTTACATTTTAATTAATTGACAATCTAGCAAGGTTAAGCAATGTCTATACATATTAACTTACAGAAAGTTACGCTAGATAGTACTTGCCTAACTTCACGATTGCAATAATTATGTTTGGTCATTATTTAAGGCAAGCCATATATAGCAAAGCCCGCATATAATCGTAAATAATATATACTCGTTTATAATCAATAAATTCCATCATATAAAACGCCTATAAAATTTAATTTAGCTCTGAATAAAAATAAATAGAGCGCACAAAAAAGCACTCATACGCTGTGAACGCATGAGTGCTTTTTAAAATACAGCTAACTTAAAATAGAAATGCCTTTACTCTGCGTCGTCCAAATTTAGATTACGATCTATCTTCCAAATCAGGAAAGAACCGAGACTCATTAATGAGAACAGGGCAATACCGACCTTGAGGACTGGGTTGACTGGAAACAGATTCAATAATAAACCGCCGAAGATGCCGACTGAAAACATCAACGAGCCTTGTAGTGCACTTGCCATACCAGCACGGCGTTTCTGAAAAGCGAGCGCAATTGCAGAAGCATTAGGCTGGGTCAGACCCAGTCCTGCGATACAAAAGAAAATACAAGCTAGTACCAGTGGCAACCAAGCATCCGTACCTAAAAGCAAACCAGTCACGAATAGCACACCCGCAGAGATAACCTGCATTATCGCCCCAAATCGCAAAATACTTAGTATTCGAAAGCGATTGGTAAGCCATTGGTTCAGCTGAGTCAAACCTACAAAACCCGCCGCATTCATTCCAAATAACCAACCAAAATGCGTCGCTGAGACGCCATAGGTATCCATAATTAGCTCAGAGGCCGAGCTGATATAGACAAACATTGCACCCATTAACAATCCACCACCAATTGCTGGATAGTTAAAAGTCGGGTCTTTTAACAAATCCCAATATTGACTGAGCACTTCTCTTGCAGGGCGTACGTTGCGATTTTCTTCGGTCAAAGTTTCAAAAAAGAAAAACTTGGTAAGCAGCAAGTTGAGAGCACCAAATGCGGCTAAGAACCAAAATATAGAGTGCCAATCAAAAAACTGTAAGAATAGCGCGCCAAGCGATGGTGCCAATATTGGTGCTAAGCCCATCACTAAAATCATGATGGAAAAAGCTTTTGCCGTTTGTTTGGCAGTGAGGCGATCTCGAATTGCGGCACGAGTAACTACTGCACCGACGCACGCGCCCAATGCTTGTAAAGTCCGGCCTGCAAACAGTACGTACTCATTATCAGTGGTCGCACAAAGGATAGAAGCGATAACATACAGCGTCATACCTACATATAAAGGTTTGACGCGGCCAACACGGTCACTGAAAGGTCCGTAAAATAGCTGCCCAAATACCAAGCCCAAAAAATATGCAGGGACAGAGTTGGCCATAAAGGCCGTTGAAACACCGAAATCATCGGCCATCGATGGTAGCGCTGGCAGATACATATCAATCGATAATGGGCCCACCGCAACCATCAGCCCAAGCATCATAATCCATGCAACAGGCAAATCAGCAGAGCGCACTCGCTCAGAAGCGATAGGTTTGTTTGGAAGGGAGGGTTTTGAAGCAGACATATTTAGACCGTTTTATATAGTGGCTATTATTTTTGATATTTTATTTTTCGACGTTTAATTGCTTGCACGTGTTGTTAGGTAGGCTTTCGTCATTTTACTGGCTTATCCAGTAATCAAAATAGATACCTTTAACAACAATAGTGCATCTTTACCCACATCGGTGCAAGCAGACAATGCTATATCGTGCTATCTGCTTGCATTTCAATGGCTATAAGATAATGGCGAAACAACCGCTAACAATTAAAAATCGTCAAAATAATTTATCAAAATATGTCTGGTTTTCTTAGGTAGCAATTTCTTTTATCAGAATGAATCAAACGAAAATAACACTAGAAAATTTACTGATAGCAAAAATTTAGCGGAATTGGCGTTTGCCAAATAAGGTACTGGCCTGCTTTGCTTTTCTGAGGGCAAGCTTACGGTTGCGACCAAGCATCATTTTAAGCTGCCATGCTTTTTCTTTATATAAAGTCTTAGCAGGTTGATCATACATCGCATTTATCACGCGTTTGCTTGCTAGCACCGCATCAGGAGAGCGCTCTGCAAACTCGGCAGCAAGTTTTTGTGCCTGTTCAAGAGGTGCTTCACTACAGTGGCTAATCAAGCCTAACTCCTTGCCTTCATTAGCATCGATGATACGGGCGCTCATGGCGAGCTCTTTTAGAGTATCTTCTCGTAGGACCCCAAATGCTGACTGGGTCAGTCCCATGTCTGGCACTAACCCCCATTTAGCTTCCATAATAGATAGTTGACAGTCAGGGTGACTGACACGTATGTCACAAGCCAATGCCAACTGTAACCCAGCGCCGATACAATACCCTTCCAATACTGCTATGACGGGTACTGGCAGATCACGCCATACCAAACATACTCGTTGGAACGCACTTTGCCATGGTTTAATCAATTCCCAAAGCGCAAATACTGTGTTTTTTGGATGATTTAAGTCTCCTAAGTCAATCCCTGCACAAAAAGTTCCCTCTGCCCCATTTAGAATGACTGCGCGTATGGTTCTGTCCTTGCTAATGCGACCTGCCAGCTTAATCAGCTCATTGATTACCTGAAAACTCATGGCATTTTTTTTATGTGGACGATTTAAGGTAACCGTCAGTATGTTGTCTGTAATACTAACTTGTAAGGTCTCATACTGGTAACTTGCAATCGCGTTCATAACAATCCTTATTAATGAATAAAACAAATATGGTGCTGATATTCACAATATTAGCAGGCTTGTCTTTGTTGTACCGTAGTAATAACTGACTGCCACGATACTATAGTCAGTTTCATATACAGCAGATATAGAGTGTTTAGTTGATAGCGACTAGCAAATTTAACGAGGTTACTTATCGATCTCTGAACCTGAATGATTTTGTCTGTTTTGCCTTACCCTCAACTTATATCATTTTCCACGTCATATCATTTTCGCTCAAGCGATGATAATTAAGCTGCGGATAAGAAGATAAATCTACCTTTTGCAGGTTGTCTAGCGCCGTTAATAATGCCTCATAATATGGCTCAATCATTGCAAATTGCACAGGTGTTGTATGCTGTACATTCAGCAGGCACTTATCTTCCAAATCTTGGCTAGCCTGACGCAGTTGTGGTACACCTGTATATCGACTCCCACCCAATATACGATGGGCAATTTGTGCCAACATATTGCGGTCATGCGCTTCCCATGCCTGAATAAGCGCTTGTTTTTCATCATTGATAGTATCGATCATCATGATAATCAGCTTGGCCGCCAATTCAGGTTTGTTCGCTGAACGAGTGAGCGCATCTTGCCAATCCAAAATGTTTGAAGTATCACTTTTGCTTATATTGTTGTTACTAAGGTCATTATTGATTTGCTCGTGTAAAGCTGAGTTAGCGTTAGCTGTCCCATCTTGAGAACTACTGTCTTGAATGCTTCTATCTGGAGAGTTGTCGATAGATTTTGTTGTTGATTGTAGTAGTGGCGATTGACCTTTTTGTAGACGTAAGCTTTCATAGCGCGGCTGAATATCACGCGCAGTATCTCGTCTATAGCCTTCACGAGGCTGGCTATCGCGCAGATAGTCATCACGGATTTTTTTCAGGGATAGTGGACGGGTAATTTTTGGCTCGCTACTGACAGAAGTGCTGTTACGATCTACCCCGTCTCCTCTTATTATTGGATAAGTAGCGGTTGAGTCATCTGAAGACATACCTGAGCTGGCTTGAGTCTCTTGCCCATTTACATTGTTAGAGCGTAAATCATTTGATAAATCATTATCGTTAATTGAGTAACCACGCAGCGAGTCAATAGGAGTTAACTCAGCCCCTGTTGGGTCGGTACCCTTTACGTTAGCACCTTGTACATTAGCATCTTGTAAATTATCATCCTGCAAATCAGGGTGCTGTAAGCCAAAGCTCTGCAAATCTGTATCGGGCAATGCGGTCAATTGTGGTGTGGTACTCTTGCGACCAAGCCATTTCTGTAGCACCTGTAATAACTGAGGTTGACTAATCGGTTTGCCGACATAGTCATTGATACCGCTGGCTATAAGTTTGTCACGTTCATCTGCCAACCCATGCGCGGTCAGAGCGATAATAGGGATACGACTATCCGCATTTTCGATATTTCGAATCTGCTTAGCTGCCTCATGACCTGACATACGCGGCATTTGAATATCCATAAATATCAAATCAATATTGTCTTTGTCTTGCGTAGCTGCTTTATCGTCAGCGATCGTGTCTTCATGATAGAACGCGCTATTTGTTTTCTTATTTATCTCATCACGTGTTTCTGCTTTAGAGAGTTGCGTTTTATTCGATAGGCTTTGCTTATCGCTCTTGGTAGTTTTGATGTTTTTGGTCTGTTGTTTACTGATAATCTCGATAGCATCAAACCCACTGCTCGCTGTGACTACCTGAATCCCTAGCTCGCTCAATAGAGCATCAAGCACTAGTAAATTGGGCAAATGGTCATCAACTGCCAGTACAGTGACCCCTTTCCAGCGTGGTTCTTGCAGGCTTTGCGGCGTACTACGGCTTTGAGTATCGAGCATTGCATACAGCTGTCTTTTGTCTAATGGTTCATACAGTATGTTGGCATGATAGCGGTTCAGTAGTGCTTGATCGGCCGCCACTTGGTAGCCAAATACAGCAAGCTTGCCTTGATAATGCAAACGTATTTGCTTGAGGAGCGCCATCATATCGTCTTGCGTGTCATCATCAACGATGACCCAATCCCAATAATTACCATGCTCTTTCAATGACTCCAGTACACCCGGTAATGAGTTGGCTTGAGTTAGCTTAATTGGCAAATACTGCAAGCTAGCCTTGAGCACTTGTATTGAAGCAGTATGATTGATCCAAACCAGTACATTAAATTCATCGGTCTCGCTTGCCAGTGGCGCTAATACTGGTAATTCGATCGTCTGCCCTGTGGCTGCTTCTAGCACGTCGACATGGGCTGGCATGCGAAACCAAAACGTCGCACCTTGGTTGGCAATATTCTCTTGAGCGTTATCATGAAACCCAATATCACCGCCCATCAAGCGCGTTAACTGTTTGGAGATGACCAGACCCAACCCTGTACCACCATACTGACGCGTGATTGATGGATCGCCTTGGCTAAAGCTTTGGAACAGCATTTTTTGATCTGCAAGAGAAATACCTTTTCCGCTATCTTGCACGCTAATCATCAGATAATTGTCACGGTGGTCATCTAAGCTCACACGCACCACCACATCACCACTATCCGTAAATTTAATGGCATTACCAACGATATTGGTCAATACTTGCTTAAGACGTAACGCATCACCATTAATACGCATCGGCACATCATTGTAAAACAGTACTGCCATGCGTAAACCCTTCTCCGCAGAGACAGGAGATAGCATATCGACCACATCGTAAATGGTGTCATAGAGATCAAATTCATGGCGATCTAGCACCAGTTTACCTGCTTCAATTTTAGAAAAATCTAAGACATCATTTACCAAAGCGAGCAAGTGTGCTGATGACTTACGTATGGTCTGTACATACAAGTCCTGCTCAGGATTAAGCTCGCCATGACGTGCCAGCAAATTAATAAAGCCATCGATACTGTTCAATGGTGTACGCAGTTCATGACTGATATTGGCTAAAAATGCAGACTTGGCTTGGCTGGTTGAAATCGCTGCATCACGCGCATTTCGAATAGAGATGTTTTGCATTTCCATCTCATCAAATGCCAAACGTAAATCATCCTCAGTTTGCTCGGCATGGTCTTTGAGCTCTTGAAAGCTTCTATGTAAGCGGCGCAACGTTCTGACTAGATCTTGCTGTAATAGATTCAGTTCACCATCTGACTCAACGGGTACAGGTTGGTATAAATTATCGACATGGGTACGCTGCAACTGCAAACGCAGCTCATAAATGGGGGCAATCCAACGTTTCGAATAGATATTTAGACTCAATAGTAGAATCAGGATAGTAAACAAACCAGTAATCACTAACGCCATCGCAATGCGGTAGCGTGCAATATAGAGCGGCTCATTATCCATATCAACGAGCAACCACAATGTCTGCCCTTCAAACTCTCCCAATACACTGCCATACGCTGTGCCTACAGGCGTTGGGCGTTGTGATAAAAAGCTTGCGGAATCACTGATTAGCGGCCATTCTTCATTGAGACCATAACCGACTGTTGCCAGTATTTGATTGCCTTCATTAATAATAGCAATGCGCTGTACATGCTGCTCAGACTGCATACGTCCAAGCTTATCTTGGATGCCCTCTAGCGTCGTCATCGCCGCTTGCTGGGTCCTCTCAGCACTACTCCCTACTTGCTGGCGCTCTTGTTCTAGCAGCTCAGGAATCAGTTCAGCTATGACTGGTGTGTAGCGAATAAGTACCGCTTCGGCCAATACTTCTTGCTCCGAGTCACTTGCACGCATGGTTTCGTGAAATACCAAAATGCCGCCCACTGCTGCCAACACACAGATAGGCAAAAACACCAGTATGATCAGCTGACCATAAGCACTACTGGTATCAAAACGTTTTTTATATGCCATGCTAGGTCTACTCTCTACTAAGGTTCTTGCCGTGAATTTTTGTGATTATGTCAGTATTCGTGATACTTGCAGCGCGTCATATCAGAGCATCTGGGTAAGGCGCTATTTTTAATGAAGCCACTGAACGTTAATAAGGTAACTGATTTTGACGAGGCAACTACTATACAGCTCAAGATTATCTTAACAGGATTCTATAAGTTCTGGTTAGGCATTCTATGTGATGAACAACGTTATAATTAAAGTGCCAACCACTCTGTGTCAAAGAGAATATGACTTTAAGCGAACAGTTCTATTTTTTGCAACCCTCAACGTAACATTGACATTGACCTGATACAGTGACTATTAATCCTTGATGCGATAAGCGCAGCTGAAAACAAAATGATATAATAAAGCCACTTTTTATTTGCCACAATATATCGCTCATAGTCATAACATATGAGAGCGCACTCTAATGCCTTTCGTTTTTAGCTCGCTTATCACCGCAAACCTATAACCCAAGCGACTGTCTAAAATTATGATCAAACAATAAAAACAGTGCTTCCATCAAAAACAAGCCATTAAAAACATATTTAAAAAATAGAAAAGGATACTTTATGTCCACTACGGCCATGTCAAATGCTAACTTTATTACTCAAATTACTACCCTCGCTGATTGCGTTGGTCAAACGCCATTGGTGAAACTTCAACGTCTGCCTGAGCAAGAGCGCATTGCCAATGGCGCCACAGTATTAGCTAAGCTTGAAGGTAATAATCCAGCGGGCTCTGTAAAAGACCGTCCTGCTTTTAATATGATTTATCAAGCAGAACAGCGCGGTGATATCAAACCTGGCGATATGTTGATTGAAGCCACTAGTGGCAATACTGGTATTGCATTGGCCATGGTCGCTGCGATGCGTGGCTACCCAATAACATTGCTGATGCCAACCAACTCTACCCAAGAGCGTAAAGATGCCATGATTGCTTATGGCGCAACGCTGATTGAAGTAGACGAAGGCATGGAAGCTGCGCGTGATTTGGCATTACAGATGCAAGCAGATGGCAAAGGGGTGGTATTGGATCAGTTTAATAATCCTGACAATAGCCAAGCACATTACCTGACTACAGGCCCTGAGCTATGGGCACAGACCGAAGGTAAAATTACACATTTTATTAGCTCGATGGGCACGACAGGTACGATTACCGGTGTATCACGCTATCTAAAAGAGCAAAACCAAGACGTCAAAATCATCGGCCTACAGCCTGACGAAGAAGCTTCGATTGCTGGTATTCGCCGTTGGCCAGCGGCTTATATGCCAGGTATTTTTGATGCAGATTTGATTGATGAAGTGATGGATATCGATCAGCGTATTGCCGAAGTCTATATGCGTAAACTGGCGAAGACTGAAGGTATCTTTGCTGGGGTATCTTCAGGCGCAGCTGCATGGGCAGCGACCCAAGTGGCAAAAGCAAATCCTAATGCTGTTATTGCTTTTATTGTCTGCGATCGTGGCGATCGTTATTTATCAACGGGTTTATATAACGTTGACGATAGCAATACGGATAACAGCAGCGCAGAAATTAATTAATGCATAAGCAATACCATTTAGTATCGTTAATTTAAAGGAAGTACAAAGCGACCAAGTGCAGATGTAATACTTCAAGCAAGGTCAAGGCTGTTATTCTTTTATAATGAATTAACTATAAGCTCATAAATAGTCAGGATTATCTATGTCACAAGCGCTACCATCCGACCCTATATTGGTTTTTGATATCGAGACTGTCGCCGATGTCGATGCAGCACGCCGTATCTATCCGCAACTGGCCGATCTTAACGATGCAGATGCCTTAAGCGCGCTGACAGCGATACGTACACAAGAGGCAGGGCACGACTTTATGCGCTTGCCACTACAGCGTATCGTCTGTATCTCAGCTCTGTATATCAAAGATGGTAAGTTATCGCTATTTTCTTTGACTGCCGATAAATTTAGTGAAAAAGAAATCCTAGCCAAATTCTTTAGAGCCTTTAACGACATTGAGACATTGCCGCAACTTATTAGTTGGAATGGCTCAGGCTTTGACATACCTGTACTGATATATCGTGCCATGCAATATGATTTGTCAGCACCATGGCTGTTCGAAGAAGGCGAACGTATTAAAAACATGCGCTTTGATAACTATGTTAATCGTTTTCATACACGTCATCTAGACTTGATGGATAGGTTTAGCCAGTATGGTGCTAGTCGCCGCGAAGCCATGGATATCGTCGCAAGTCTGTACGGATTACCCGGTAAAACTGACGTGGATGGCAGCATGGTTGGCGCGCTTGTTAGTAGCGGTGACTGGCAGACCCTATCTATATACTGTGAGTCTGATGTGATGAATACTTGGCTTATTTATTTACGCTGGTTACGTCTAACAGGACAGTTGTCTTCACAAGATTTTGATGCTTGGCAGCAGCAGAGCTATGACTATCTGGCAAAGTATACCCAAGCTGACGGTAGTCCGCGACATCAAGAGTTTATCGCTGACTGGTCATCGGCACCCGAATTATAGAATTCGCATTATTAGTAGTTTTTTATTCCCCTCTTCTAGTTATTTATTATTAAGGCAGGTTTATGCAACCCACCGATTCAAAAACATCTACAGCATCTGATATGGCAGCGCAAAACAGTAACGCTCAAACGAATGAAGCTCAAACAAACGACACCCAAACGATTGTCATTCCGCCGAGTAAGAAAAAATCAAAGCCATCATCAAAGACACGTCGTCGTCTAAAAGATGCAGAGCCAATTCCATTTAATATTGATGGCTTATCACATGATGGTCGCGGCGTTGCTGTTTATGGTAATGGTTTTGATGTTGCTGAAGGTCATGCTGAAGACAAGCATGGCAAAAAGATCTTTGTTAGCTTTGCCCTACCCGGTGAGAGCGCCTTAGTAAAAATAACTAACAGCCGTGCTAGCTTTGAAGAAGGCGATGCCATTAGCATTACTGCCAACCCAAACCCTGAACGTGCTGTACCACCCTGCCCGCATTTCGGTACTTGCGGCGGTTGTAACTTGCAACATTGGCAACCAGATGGTCAAATAAACTTCAAGCAGTCAGTACTGGCTGAAATGCTAATGCACCAAGCCAACGCGGAACCTGACAATTGGCTCCCGCCTGTGGTCGGTGATCGTCTTGGCTATCGTACCAAAGCACGTTTGGGCGTACGCTATGTCGTCAAAAAAGAAACCGCGCTTGTCGGCTTCCGTGAGCGTTCAAGTAACTTCTTGGCAGAGCTAAATGAATGTCATATCTTAGATCCACGTATTGGCTTTGAGATTGAAAACCTCAAAACGCTTATTAGCACTTTAGAGAGCCGTGACAAAATTGCCCAGCTTGAGCTTGCAATGGGTGAGCAACTGCCAGAGCTGCCTGATGGTAATCAGCCAGTTGCGCTCATCGTACGTAATTTAGAACCGTTGTCAGACGCTGATATAGACAAACTAAAAGTATTTTTTGCAGCGCGTAATTGGCAGCTATATTTGCAGTCGAAAGGCGTTGATAGCATCCAACGTATTGCGTTGACAGACGCTGATGATTTGAGCGAGCAATTTGGGCGTTTATATTATCAATTGCCAGAGTATGATCTGACTTTTGAATTTATCCCTACAGACTTTACTCAAGTAAATCTATCGGTGAACCGTCAGATGACCAAGCTTGCCTGTGACTTATTGGACTTAAAAGCAGGCGAACGCGTACTAGACTTATTCAGTGGTTTGGGCAATTTTAGCTTGCCACTAGCGCGCCTCGTTGGCGAGACAGGCTCAGTAGTCGGTGTCGAAGGCAGTGAAGCCATGACCGAACGTGCTGCTGACAACGCTCGTCGCAACGGTATCAACAATACTGAGTTTTATAGTCAAGATTTGACTCAAGACTGTACTGATAAGCCATGGGCCAACCAAGGTTTTGATGCACTGTTGATTGATCCACCGCGCTCTGGTGCTTGGGAGATTATGCAATATTTGCCAAAATTTAATGCTGAGCGCATTGTTTATGTCTCTTGTAATCCAGCGACCCTTGCTCGTGATACAAAAGCATTGTTAGAACAAGGCTATCGTCTGACTCATGCTGGCGTGATGGATATGTTCTGCCATACGGGTCATGTTGAATCTATCGCTCGCTTTGAAAAAGTAGCAGTTTAACGTTATTAATTTTCAAAAATGATTAATAGTTAATAACAACTAATAGTTGAACCTGATTAAAGAGACATTTAAGCGTTATTACAATTATCTAAGATAACTCAAAGCTTTGATAAGTTTGTGCTAATAAATAGTCATTATTTAGCGTAATTGACCACAGCCGTACAGAGGCTCGCTTGATTTGTCACTTTAAAATGAGATAATAGTAAACAATCTTCCTATGTTTTTGATGATGTTTCCAATCGCTACATAGCAAGCATTTGCACTCATAGCTTTATATATTTTACGCGCATTTTATAACTGCTAAAAATAACATTTTTAGCAGTTGTATTGGTTTATAGCTGACGCTTTATGGATCGTTAATTCAGAGTGTGTGCATAGTAGATGAGGTTATAATCAATTCAAAATAGCTAAGAGGAGTCGGCTATGGTAAAAATTCGTGAAGGATTACCGCTGGTGGATGGACAGACCACTCAGGCCGATAGTGCAACACTTGCGGCACAACTGGTGGCGAGCCAACGCTCTCACCAGTCAGCCAATAGCTATGCCCAAATTCCCCTCGACATCAAATACCAGTTGGCAACCCACAAGCTACATACTACTTTTGATCGCTCAGCTGCACACACTTATCATTTGCATGACCCTCACACTGAAGACGAGTATTTGGATGATACCAATGCGCTATCAAACGATGAGCTTGAGGCGGTCGACTTAGACCACCACGCCAACATCGACGTACCTACTTGGCTAGATAATGTGGCCAAGCGTATTGGACAAGAGTCAGTACCCAACCTAAGTGCAGCTTGCGAGTTTATTCGCAGTCATATGAATACCAGTGAATCTGAGCGTTCAGGTGCTTATGTGACCGGTATTGGTATGACTGATATTTTGACCTATCTTTATCAAGATGAAGACGCATTGGTCGCGGCCATGCTGTATCGCAGTGCGCGCAAATCAATTATTAGTCTCGCTGAAGTGGAAAAAAACTTTGGTCCAGATATTTTGACGCTTGTTAAAGATACCCTTGCAATGGGTAAGCTGTCGGAGATTATCGAGAGTAACAAGCGCTTAGAAGACCATTTCGTCAATAATCAGCGAGATCAGCTATCAAATATTTA
Source organism: Psychrobacter sp. 4Dc (assembly GCF_002836715.1). Lineage (GTDB taxonomy): Bacteria > Pseudomonadota > Gammaproteobacteria > Pseudomonadales > Moraxellaceae > Psychrobacter. The sequence goes on along the minus strand of NZ_PJAT01000070.1, from coordinate 2,848 downwards.
TAGCATGCTCATCTCTGTTACTAACGATGTGCGCGTGGTACTGATAAAACTGGCTGAACGTACTTTCGCCATGCGTGAATTGACATTTTCTAGGCCAGAGCGTCAAACGCGTGTCGCACGTGAAGTCATGACTATTTATGCGCCATTAGCCCATCGTTTAGGTATTGCACAGTTAAAATGGGAGCTCGAAGATTTAGCTTTCCGTTATCTTGCGCCTGACCGCTACAAAGAAATTGCTAAGCTGCTGTCAGAAAAACGTAGCGAACGCGAGTCCTATATTCAGCGTGTACAAGACAAATTAAATGAATCACTAGCAGATGCCAGTATTGAAGGCGAAGTATCTGGTCGCGTCAAACATATCTACTCTATTTATCGAAAAATGAAGCTTAAAGGCTTATCGTTCGATCAGCTTTATGACATTCGCGCTTTACGTGTTCTGGTTAATAGTCCTTCTGACTGTTATCACGTTTTAGGATTAGTACACGGATTATGGCGTTACATTCCTGAGCAGTTTGATGACTATATTACTAACCCTAAGTCCAATGGTTATCGCTCGCTACATACTGCTGTAATTGCAGAAAACAAATCACTCGAAGTCCAGATTCGTACTCATGAGATGCATTTTGAGGCCGAGCTTGGCATGTGTGCACACGTTAATTACAAAGAAGGGCTAAAGAATAAGAAAGACAATTATCTGAATCAAAGAATCAGCTCACTACGCCAATTATTATCTATCAATAATGAAACACGCAATCAACCACGCTCAGCTGTGGTAGCGGGCGAAGAGATAGACGATATCGAGTTTGACGAAGAAGAACAACTTGTTGATTTTGATGAACTAGAACGTATTTATATCTTTAGCCGTGACGGTGATATTACTGAGCTACCAAAAGGCGCGACCGTTCTCGATTTTGCCTACTATGTGCATACTCAAGTTGGCAACCGTGCGCAGGCAGCCCGCGTCAATCAGCGTTATGTGCCACTGACCTATCAGTTGAAAACAGGTGAGCAAGTTGAGATTATTACTAAGGCATCGCGTGAGCCCAATCGTGATTGGTTGGTAGCCTCGTTAGGTTATATTCATACCAATCGCGCCCGTTCAAAACTGCGCCAGTGGTTCAATAAGCAAGACCGTGATAAGAATATTGAAATAGGTCGCCAAATGCTCAGTAAAGAGCTTGAGCGCCTATCTGTTCATCCTAATAGTATTGATCTGAACGACTATATTCAGCATTTTCATGTCAATACGACCGACGATATTATTGTAGGGCTGGTGACAGGTGATATTGGCCTTAATCAGTTAACCAGTCATATCTCTCGTCAGCTACACCTTGAACCTGAGATACCACCAGAGAGCTTTGTACCTCATGTAGATAACAGAGATACAGGTAAGCTCGATGCGTATAAAATCCATATCGATGGTTTGGATAATATCGAAATCAATTTGGCAGGTTGTTGTCATCCTGTGCATGGCGAACCGATAGCTGGCTACATCACTTTATCGCGTGGCGTTAGCGTGCATAATCGAGGCTGCCCAGAGTACTTACGTCTGGTCGAGCGTGATCCTGAGCGCAAGATAGAAGCCGCTTGGCAAGTACAGATTGGTCGTTATCAGCCTGTTGATATTCATGTCGAAGCATATGACAGACGCGGTTTGCTACGTGATTTGACACAGATAATTGATAAAGAAAACGTCAATATTCGCCAAGTTCAAACGTTAAGTAATGACGACAATATTGCTTTTTTAAAGTTCCATATTGAAGTCTCAGGCTTAGCACATCTATCTAAGTTGCTCGCAAAATTAGAGCAGCAACATGGTATTTTGCACGCACGCCGTGCAGTCGTGTAAATAAAACCTTAAGCCAGTCGTTGTTTATTCCACAATAGAGTTGTCAAAAAATACTATGCCTGAATTACCTGAAGTAGAAACCACTAAAGCCAGTCTTGCTCCATTGTTGGGGCAACAGGTAGTTGATGTTAAAGTATTTCAACCAAAGCTGCGATGGATGATGCCAGATAACTTGGACGAGCTAGCTAATTACACATTAGAGAGTGTCGAGCGCCGAGCAAAGTATCTGATTCTTAATTTTCTGCCAGTAGATGCACAGAATAACGCTCCAATGTCAGCCAGCAAAGTTGAACCACGTCAGCTTCTCATTCACTTAGGAATGTCAGGTAGCTTACAGCAGCACAGCTATGGTACTGATAAGCGTAAACATGACCATCTGGTCGTCGTTTTTAATGATACTGATAATAAAAAATCTCAGCTACACTATTACGATCCGAGACGTTTTGGTTCAGTACTATGGCACGAAGATTACGGCAATAAACTACTAGATCATCTAGGTCCTGAGCCGCTTTCAAAAGATTTTACCGCAGACTATTTGTACAGTTTAATCCAGCGTATAGATTTATCTAGCCAAGATAGCAATGGGTTAACGTCAGATGATACTAAAACGAATAAGCGACTAAAACCCATCACCCGAGCGATTAAATCTGTCATCATGGAACAAGAAATCGTGGTCGGTGTTGGCAATATTTATGCGACTGAAAGCCTGTACTTATCAGGCATCCACCCTGCTACGCCGGCCAATCAACTTTCATACGAACAAACTGTCATTTTAGTGAATCATATTAAAGAAATTTTAAAGAAAGCGATAAAACTGGGCGGTTCGACACTACGAGATTTCACAGTAGCAAGTGGTCAAATTGGTTACTTTCAGCAAACCTTAAATGTGTACGGTAGACAAGGAGAAAGTTGTCTACATTGCAGCACGACACTAGAAAACATTAAGCTTACTGGTAGAGCCAGTGTTTATTGTCCAAATTGCCAGCCGTTAAAATAACT
>NZ_PJAT01000069.1 GCF_002836715.1 Psychrobacter sp. 4Dc | reverse complement strand
CGCAATGATGGCCATTCTTCTATCTAAAAAATCTTCACAATTCAAAGTTGGTGAGAAACCTAATGCGTCAGCTATAAACGAAGAAATCCAAAACCTCGTTTGTGATTTACAAATCAATTCTGAATGTGGTTATGGACTTAAGTCCTCTAATAAACGTATTAAAAAGTATGTTGACGATTTTTTACAGACCTTGGTTTAGAAAATAAGGAAAACTGAAGGTTCAATCTGATTATTGAACCTTCAACTATCTCAATATTTCAAAATGTATCATTCTATCCATACCGAGACACCCCGTCACGGTTCATATGGAGAAACAGAATGTTACCCTCTCAAGACACAGAACATACTCATATTGAAAATAGTGATGTAGTAACTAACTATCTTCCACATCAAGGCATGTCACGCGCTAAAGACATCCTACCATTCTTACCGTTTGGGCGCACGACGCTACACGAATGGTCACAAAATGGCAGATTCCCAGCCAGCATTAAACTATCACCAACCATGGTCGCTTGGCGAAATGCGGATGTTATAGAGTGGCTGGAAAATCATAGTAATCCTGTCAATAATGCACAGGAGATTATTAATGAATAATATAATCAAAGAAAAAGCCCATGCTGACGGCATGGGCTTATCTCAATATCTAGCTGATTTCTTACTCGCTACGTTTGCAGACGTAGCAGATAACGAAGTTCTAGCAACTCTTATCAATACTCATGAAAATGCTGATATCTATAAACTACATTGTGATATTACCATTTTTTCTGGACAACTAGAAGGGCAAGTACAACTGGACACTGCTAATACGCTAGGTTTAGTTATGCTCAATAACAAAGCTGAGCAAGTTAATCTTGCTAGCATACCGCTTGATGATAACGGACGTATCTTTATATCCGATACCGACATACCGAGCGCCTTTATCATTGGCTCAATGAGTCGTGATAGTAAGTGGATAGTGGTAGCTGATCTTGCTGAGTCAGTGCGATGTTATAACGCTTATCGCAAGCAAGGCATTGACGTAACGGTACTCACTTGCCTTATACCGAGTTTATTAAATCGGACGGTAAAGCACTTTGCAGAGGTGCATCAAGTCACTATCGTGACCACCTCACAGTATAAAGCCAAAGTCATAACACCACTTAAAGGAGTGAATGTTGAAGCCATTATTTGTGAACATACGCTTATTTATGACGCGCTCGAGTTTGGTGCTGATTATGATGACTTGATAGCCGATGCTGAGATTATAAACTTGCAAGCACTAGGCAAACCAAAACCTAAACCTATCAGTCAAAAGCTACCACCAGTTAAGACACTTACAAGCACTATGATGCCAAAAATGATATGGGATTATGCTTCAAATTGTGCTGAGCGCTTGAGCGCACCTATCGAATATGTACTGATGCCCTTGATGGTATCGTTAGGTAGCGTAATAGGCACTAGGCTGAGCATTTACCCAAAAATGTACGATAATTGGGAAATAGTACCTAACTGTTATGGTGCAATTGTTGGTGATCCATCGAGTAAGAAATCACCGTCATTATCTGAGGGCTTAAAACCCATATCGCATTTAGTAGCACTTGCTAAAAATAAGTACAATGAGGACAAGCTCGAGCATGACACCCAAAAAGAGCTTAACAAGCACATGACAAAGGCAGCTGAGAAACAGCTCAGTGAGCTTGCTAAAAAGCTAGCAACCCAAGCCGATGATGCTACTGAAATCAGCCAAGATGACCTAAAAGCCAAAGCGCAAGAGTTAGCAGAGGCCAAGCAGAGTGATGATCTGATACCTGAGATTAAACGCTACGTTACTGATGACGGTACGATTGAGAGTATCGGAGAGCTGGAGAGCAAACACAAAAACGGTATGCTGGTTAAGCGTGATGAGCTGACAGGTTGGCTTGCTTCACTAGAGAATGAGAGCAATCAACAAGCGCGCTCATTCTATCTTGAGGGCTTTAATGGCTTAGGTAGCTTTCAAGTCGATAGAATAGGCAGAGGCTCAGTGTTTATCGACACTCACTGTTTATCAGTTATTGGTGGCATTCAGCCTGACAAGCTTGAGTATTACTTATCTAAAACCATGAAAGGGCTAGGAAATGACGGACTTATCCAACGCTTTCAACTGATGGTTTATCCTGATCCTCTACCGAACAGTAAAGAGCGTGACTTGCCACCTGATAAAGAAAGCCGTGATGCTATCTATAACTTGTTTGAAACCATCGACAGTATGCAGCTAGGCGACTTCATGCGCTACGGTGCAAATCCGATTGATGAGTACCATAAGCGTCCCTACTACCGCTTTAATGATGAAGCTTATCAAGAATTTATGAATTGGTATGATGCGCTTAAACTCAGAGCTGGTGAAGCTGAACATAGCATCATAGCTGAGCATCTTCTCAAATATGCTAAAACAGTGCCGTCATTAGCACTAATCTTTCATTTAGTGGATTGCATCGAACATGGCACATCATTAGGTGCAGTCAATATAAATGCACTCAAGGCAGCGCTGGCATGGTGTGATGTGTTAGAGAGTCACATGATGAGAATATATAGCACTGTCACTGATAGCGCTAATATCAAAGCGTCTTATTTAGCCGATAAAATAATGAAAATGGTCAGAAAGGGAGCTGACAAAACTGACACAACCGACTGGATTAGTCATGGCTTTACCGCTAGGCAGCTAATCCGCAAAGGCTGGAAAGGTCTGAATGATGCTGATGGCGTATTGAACGCGCTTGAAATATTAGTCGAACATAACTGGTTGAGCTGGCAGGAAGTACCAAGTACAGGTCAAGGAGGTAGACCAACAGAGCGTTACTCTATTAACTCAAAATTAACTGAGCTTATATAGGTTATGGCAGTTATGGCAGTTATGGCAGTTATGGCAGTTATGGCAGTTATGGCAGTGTAGTATTAGAGCGCTATTGAAAAATAGCGCCTTTTTTTGTGCTTGAATGATAGTTTCGTCAGTAGTACTACTTATGGTTCTTATTGAGATTTCTTATATAAAAAATCTCTATTAAGATACCTCAATCAAACCACTGATCTTTATTTTTAATAATCCAATTGTCTAGCTTATCAACTTGAATAAACTCAATTTCAATTGGCACCGGAGGGTTTCTATGAATCCAATAAATTTGCCTAGCAATATACAACATAATTATTTTAGGGTTAGTTTCAGTATTTAGTGAGTATCCTAAAATTTCACAAATCCTATGATGGTTTTGAACAAGAAAATCATGTCGCTTCAATATTTTAGGAACATGAGTTTTTCTACCTTCATCGAAAACCCTATTTCGGAGACGCTTCATATCTTGTAAGCAATATGGAGTTTGGTTGTATTTACATTCGACCATAACCCAAGTATTTGATTGGGGAATGTATACCAGCACATCATAATCACCAACATCTTCAAAACCCTCTTTTTTAAACTTTCTTTTAAAATCTATACCATGATGACAATAGTTAGAATGAAAGTAGCGGTTAAATATTTCAAAGGTAACCAATTCAAGTTTTTTTTCTATGTCTTTTTTAATGCTATCAACTACCGTATTAACAGATTTCCAAGCAAAATTGGCAGGCAGGCAACCCTCAGCTATTCGAGCTAGCCATATTTTCCTTGTCCTAAAAGCACAACCTGCGCTCCATAAAACGCTGTCATTGCTTATTCTAATTAAAGGTTTTATATTTAAGCGTTGATCTCTTTTGTTGTACTCTAATACAGGTACATCAAATTCCACTTTGTCAGAACCCAATTTTTTAACCACTCTATCTGCATCTAAAGTTAAAAAATTGATGGCTTTTCTAATTTCTTGCTCTATAACAACTCTATTTGAATCCTGGAGTTCTAAAACCTCTCTAACACATACAGAAACTAATTCACTGAAAAAAGCGCAATAATGATTTTCTAGGTCGATTTGATTAATATTTGCCCAGCTTTGTAGAACATCTAGGGTTATAATAAGTGTTGTGAATGAAAAACCTAAATCGGCCATAAATGCCACATTGATTTGATTTAGTACTTTTTCAGTAATTTCTCCTGTAACCTCGTCACTTTCATTAACACCTACCCCCAGATTAGTACCTGCTTGTTCAATTCCGAATTCATGATCAAATTTTCCAGAGTTTTCTGAGAAAAACACCTGTGGAATGTATTCGCTGTCAATCTCAACTCCTCCAACCTCAATGCCGTGATGAATAACATCGCTGGCAGAGTACAACGTCATTAACCAACCTACGTAAGCAAGTATCAATAAAATATTTTCTTTAGAAGGTTCTTCACGACCACTAGACTTATTAGCAACTAGCCTTTCAATAATATAACGATGATGATTACTGTTTTTGTTAAACTCGCTCTGTAAGTCATAAACAGACTCTTCTCTATTAAATGCAACCTCATGTTCTAAGCTTTTTAATGCACGATGATTATGATGATATTTGAAGTTAATGTAAGCATCGTAATTATCTAACAAACTTATCAGCAACTGAACTTTATCAAACTTTGAAAGAAGCTTAAGTAGTGTGCTTAGATAGTCTGATGAAATATCGTTAATTAGATCTTTAGCAACAGCAAGCTCATATCGATTTTTCTCATAACCCTTATTTCTTATTATTTCTGCTAATTCCTTCCTCGCAATTATATAATGTTCAGGTTTAGGTAAAATATGAAAACTTTCAAGAGAGTCAAATGTTCTCTTCATCGCACCTAAAGATACTCTGGTTTGGTTCTTGTACGACTCTTCTAAAAGTTCAATGGTTTGATCCGAGATAAAGCTTTTATTTATTTCATAAATAATATTTATTACTTTCTTTGCTAGCTTGCCTTGAAACTCACTGTTGATCGAGTTGTCTAACTCTGTTTTCATAGCTAAGATATTTACAGATAGTCTGATTTCTAGACATTTATCATATTTGCTTGTATCTTGATCAACCCACCAAACTAAATCATTAAAAAAGTTTTTACTAGTAGGTCCTACTTTACCTTTATCGTCAATCAAGAAATTCTCATCAAGTAAACATTTGAAAATAATCGTTTGATACTGATTAACAACTATAAGTTGCGAGATAATGTTTCGTCTTTGAGATAGTGCATCTGCAGTACTCTCAGCAAAAAAATTAAGCATTCTACCGTTTATTTGAGGTAAGTTTATGAATTCATTAATTTCTACCAAAAAATGTATGGATGTATTTGACACTTTAGTTGACCAAGTATACTTAGTACCATTATTAGCACTTAAAAATTGGATATCATCGTAAGAGCTACTAGGTGTCCACTTAGATATTTTATCAGGGAAGTCTACAATCAAATTTTGCCAATAATTAGCCAAATATTTATAGCGCCAGTTAGAGCCACTATGAGGGTCTAAAGCTATAATGTCATAGGTAGTGGCTCCTTTTTCTAAAATTCCATTTGAGTCCTTGAAGGTTGCAAACTTGTCTACTAACGAAACAACAGAGGAATGCATCTTACGGTCATGTCTTTTTATAAAACTTAAGAATTTTACAAGCTCATCAGCATTTTCAATACTATCAAAAACTGAAATGAATTCAGGGAAAGGAAAGACTATTCCAGATTTTGGAGGTGAATAGTAACCTGCCGCGGTAGCGGCACCTCCTGTAACGTATAAGATCTCTATCTGTTCTCTTGAGACCATGTCTCCAATTCGCTCCTTAACATTAAAAGCATAAGGAGAATTTAATTTTTTAAAACCCCAGTACTCACTTTGAAGCGCATTCTGCAAATCAGTTTCAAGCTTTCCAGCTGTGTCTTCGTCATCATCTAAAATCACTACAAAATAAAATTTTTCATCAAAGTAAAACACAGAGGTTATTATGGGAGAGTAAATTTTTTCTGCATCAAATAATTGTAATGGTAATTCACTGAGTGTTTCTAATCTACGGTTGATGAAGTCAAGCAGTCGAAATGAGACTTCTTTAGGATCGGATGACTTTGAGGCCCACTTATCTATGACAACAGAGATACTATTACGAATTGAAAAAGGAAATAGTTTTTTTGAAATTTCGACAAACACATTTTGATTTACCTGTGACTGCATAAATGCATTAGTAAATTCGTCAAGACTTGAGTAAGTTCTCTCTTTGCCCAATCTTATAGCTATGCCATTGGTATCCTCGCTAATATAGTCACTAGTATTTGTAATCACCTGTCGACAAGCCATCCAAAAATCAACATTTGGAATCTCAATATGCCCATTTTGAACATCTTTAGGTAGATCGACGACATGCTTAAGTTGGTTAATTATATGATCTTGCAACTTTAAGGCATATAAAATGTCGACTATTGCTTCTGGCTTATCACCATGAATAATTAAGAAAGAATGCAAAAAGTCAGGCACTCTTTCAATACAGCCACCATAGAATATATTAAAGTACTGATTGTCGACGTTAACCTTAACTTCTCCCCAATCTATTTCAGGAACAAAGTCTTCCAACATCGGAAATGTGGGAAGTAAGTCTATTAAATAGCTAGAGAACTTGCAAAATTCATCGTAGTTGTTAATAGCTTTATTATATTTAAAGTCATTTTCTTTAATACTTAAAAATGCATTAACTAAAATACTCTGTTTTACAAGTGATGAGATATTAGGCGGCCATAGCTCTATAGTATTAATAGCTATAATAATATCTACAGGAGAGTACTGCTTCAAAAACAGGACTAGATCATCGTATAGTTTTGTATAGTTACTATCATTCTTATTTTTAGGAGAACTATATTTAAGTGAATTGTTGAGGCTCTGGATAGCTTTTTTATTTATCCCCAAAGAAGTGCTAACACCTAGCAAATCATAGATTGATTTGTGCTTTTTTTTCATATACCACCTCAAATTAAACTGACAAAACTGACAAAACCTCGCTACAAGATATATTTTTATTTGAATTCATTAAACATCGTTATGCTATAAATTACTACCTTTAAAAACTTCTGATGTATATCTAGAATATCGTCTTTAGTCTACTATTATTCAACTAATATCATTAGATTATAGCCCAAATATTTCATTACTCCCGATGAGGCATAATAATCGCCTGTTATAGCCAAATTCTTATCAGACCGCTTACGTTTTTTCTGTACTGCCCTAACCTCATAACCATGAAAATTCTCACGAGCACCCACACGTATTGAGCTATCGAGCCCTAGCTCTTTTTTAACATTACGTGCTGCTTGCTCGCTATGCGCCCTAATCTGCCAATGTCCAGCATCGGTAAGTTGACAACCTATTGTCACGAACTGCTGTAGCATTTCAAGCTGTGTCTCTTTAATCCCAAAATGAATCGATGATACGTTTAAGTTTTGTTTACCTGTAAATATTTCCACAAACGATTTCAGTCTAGCAGGTTCATCAATTGACATCTGATACGCACAATCAAGTGCTTTAACTAGAACCTCTTGATTTTTATGTCCACTCGGCGCACTCAGCAATAACCTATCATCAGTAAAAATCTGACAAGCTTTATCGTAAATCTTTCTAGCTTTATTGACAGAAATACCATGCCGAAGTGCGACTTCTGCCAACTGATCTGCTCTTTTATCAACGCTTATTTTTTGAAGCTCTTCTAACAGCGCAATGACATCGTAAACTTTAGGATGAATAAATATAGATAGCTGGGTATCTACTGCATCATTTTGTGTGTTTTGCTGGCAAGCCATGTTAGCTGGTGTGCTGTTATAAGAAAATAGAGAATCTTTGCTCGCAATCTTGTTGGTTAAATAGCCACGCAACTTATCAAGATGCACCTGTTTAGTACTGGCATTATATGCCCTGCTGTCTTGCCTATTCACCGTCTGGTAACCAATACCTGTCACCATCTCAAATATAGTTATAGGCATAACAAGTTTGGCCTTACTCATCTGCCACCCAGCCAGCAAATGAGCGGTATGGATATAATACTCAAACGTAGTATCTGGCGTTAGATGTCCAGCAAGGCTAGCCAGCCCAAACCACATCCCCTTTTCTTTATTATTAGCAAGAATAGCTTCAACGATAGCATCGCTATGATCTTTATCATAATCCGTCATCACCTGCTTAAGTGGTGAGCCGCTTAACACCAGTGCCAATTGGCTAATGGCGGTATGCCGAAAGCTATGAAAGGTAAAGTCATGATTATTTAATAAGCGATCCCATATTATTTTCATCATATTGCTGAAAAACATAGATGGTAGTGGTTGATCTCCTGACCCTTGTGAGAATAAATAGCGGCGCTTTAACCTTTTTTGTTGATAATAGAATGCGATGAACGGTTGCAACTCATCAATCTTGAAAATCTTATCTATCGGTATCACTCGTTTGGCACTACTGCTTTTAAGACTACGATAGCGGTTGGGTTTGAGAATTATTTTTGGCGCTTCAATCACTTGGCCATTGATAAACCCTATATCTGTAATGTCGTTAACCTTAGTACCAATGATTTCATTGATACGCATACCGGTGCGATAAGCAAGTGCTAGAACCACAAAGCATAATTGCTTTTGCTCAAAATCTAAATTTGATGACTGAATATAATCTTTCATCGCATGATACACATGCGGTGACACCATCTCAGATTTTACTACCTGCCGATTATTGCCCCATGGAAAATAAACGTAAGGCGCATCAAAGTGCATACGCTGATAATCATGAAATGCTTTCAGACGCCCATAAGTAAATTTCTGGCTGTCTTTCAGGCGGTCAAGATGAGATAGCTGTTGACCAGTAGCATTGTTATCATTATCTATACCACTAGACGTATCATCAAACTCTGATGATTTGCTAAGCACAGATACCCTGCGGCCATCTTTTACCTTACTCTGAATAATCTGCTCATAAACTTCCTCAAAGTCACTGCCTTCCCACTGATCAACGTCCTCATCCATCGTTAGCATCAGCCAGTCGCGGCCAATGCAGCCTACATACTTACTGATAGTATTTAGTCTAATGCTAGTATCACCGAGCAACGACAGAGTCCAACTAAGCAAGCGCTGTGCATTGGGCTGGCTAGCGTCTATTTTTAATGTTGTGATAGTAGAAATAGCGGCGTTTCTAGTCAGTTTGAGTGCATCTTGTAGCTCTTTGATCAAATTTTTACTAAAGCTTGGATAAGCTGTAGCATTTCTCTTGTCTTGTGATTTTCCTGCCGTCTGATAACTGGCATCAAACAGCTCAGACCACTCGAGTGGCTCAGGACTTGGCTTAATGGGCTCTCGGTTATAATGAATAAGTTTCTCAGTCGGCAGCCCCGTGGTTTTAATATCACCTTGCTTCACCACGGAAAGCGCACCATCAATCAGGCTACCCTCTAGCTGTCGCCAGTGATAGTTGGCATATTTAATGAGCAGTGAGTGCTGCGGGCGCTCACTATCTTTATTGGTGAGTTTAAGCGTTTGTGAGATATCGTTGATTATGGTATTAAATGGCTTTATCTTGGCAGTGTTTAACTCTTTATTTTTTAGAGCATATAAAAAACACAGGCTCATATCATCGGGGACATAATCAACAAAACGGTGTAAGCTTTCGCTGTCATCTAGCGTAGTTCCATAATTATCATCACGCACTCTAAGCGGTATTATAGCCAAACATTCTACTCTGCTTTTTTCATCAGTCGCTGGCATGTCAATCTGATAAATCTGACGCTCACCAAACAGCCAATCGTATAACGCTCTTAGCACCTCAATGTCGTTAATACCGCCATACATGATGCTGCAATACAGGAACCCCTCAACCAAGTCATTGACTGAAAAACGCCGCTTTCGTTGCCAAACCTCTATCATTGTGGCGCTACTGTCTGCCACAGCACGTCCATTAACAAACCAATCATAGTTAATGGTCAAGCGCTCACGAGTTGCCAGTATCGGCACCACAGGCTCATTAAGATATATCTGGTGAGTTTTATTATAATCACGAACAAACTCTAAAAATCCGCGCCGCGCCAATTGAAAGTTTTGGGCGGTATCAAAACTCTCTTCTAGTAAGTGGTTAATCGCTTCATAATGATGCCGCAGCTCACAAGGCGGATGCATAGGTTTTTGATTAATATATTCTTTAATCAGGACTTTAGCATCACGCTTAATACTTTTTTTAGCTTCTTCTCTATTCAGCTGTCGCAGTTTATGAGCGCTAATATTATTCATATAGACGAACCTCAATTTGTTTTAAGTGCAGATCTGTAGCAATCGCATCTAAATGGGGACTGAGCGTATGCAGTTGATTTATGAAGCTTGATGACATCGGATGCATAAATTCCTGATCAGGATGCTCATGACCGTAAAGCGCGCAAATCAGATAGTCAGGCACACGCCCTGTAAGCATGGATCTCAGCTGATGACGCAGCCAGTTATCCTGATGGCTAAAAAAGTCTTGCAACTGATAGCGGACTCGGCTTGGCGTAATACTGGCAAAGCGTTTTGGATTTTTTTGGTAAATTTGAATGAGGGGTTGTTCTGATTGCAAGATTTCATTGATGGGATAAGGCGCTGCTGGACATAATGAATTATAGATGGCAGCAAACTGCTTAATATAAATAATGTAGTTTTGAATAGCCGTTATCAAAAATTTGCTAAGAGGAATGAGCCTACCATCAGACTGCGCATGACGCTCTTCTTTGTCAGATACCCATAACATGCACCGATGAAAGTCAAACTGGTGTAGCAAGCCTGGTGCGTGCTTAACTGGGCGGATACCCGTTTGGATCATGACAATATGCCACAACCAAATACTATAGCTATTAAACTGCGCAATATAGCGATCCATGTGGGACTTTAGCTTGCCATTAAAGCTCTCGGCACTGACAGCCAGTTGATTAAAGAACTGCTGGCACATTGTGGTCTTTAGTGCCATATCACTACCAATGTGGCTTCTATGCCCGTTCATCGGTACGCTACACTCATCTATTAAAAGTGCTTTTTGCTCATCATTACAGTATTCAGTTATCAGCTCTACCGCTTTTATATAAGTTTGCTCTAGCTCTACCGTTTTAGTGCTAAGGTAATACAGCGCAGAGCTATGCCGTACATCAACGCCTGTGATCAGATCAGCATATAATGGCTTATTAAGCTCATTTTTTATCAGGATAAATAAGCCTGCTTCAATATACTGGGGACTCAGTGCTGGCAGGTTAAGTATATCTTTAGCGTAAGAGATAGCGGCTTTAACAGTATCGGATGAAACGGCAATCTTATCCTCAAGCATGATTTGCAAAGCTTCAGGCAGTGCGCAATAAAAGGTACTGCCGTAGCTTTGTCTGTGGGCAAGCAGATGACTTCGAGTATTGGTCGTCACATCAATCGTGATGCCAATGCTAATGATTTCACGGACACGATCATAAATGAAATACTGCCGTTGACTGCGACTGCATTGCCAATCAGCAATGATACTATCAATACTAAGACCGCTTAACAGTGATAGCAGTAGTACCACATATCCAGTGCCACTCTCTTTATCAACATCCATAAAACGTTGCCAAAGCGTGGCAAATAACATCTGGTAGCCGGTAATGCTTAGCTGACGATGATTGGTTGGGAAATGAAATTGATTACGGCGGGCATGTTGATGGTTGTTCTTTAATCGCCATTGCTGCATCTCAGAGGATTTAGCAATTTGTGTGGCGGGCTTAAAGTCATTGTCTAGTAATGGTATTTCATCGTCATCGGCAATATTTTCAGCGATTGCCACGTTACTGTGTTTTTTTAATTGTTTCGTACCAAACATTATTCTTTGTAGCGGCTCACCATCGATATGCATCACTGTCTTAGTGACTGCTTGAGCCGACTTTATGCATTTAATATTTTCAGTATAGGTTTTACCAATAAAAGCCTTATTATCAATCGCTACTTCATAAGCCAACCTAATTTGACCAATTTTACTACCAAGATATTGGTTGGCTATTTCACCTGTTGCCTCTTCCTGTTTGACGCTTACTTCATATTGTCTGATATAAAGTAAACATGAGAACAAGCTGTCGCACTGGGCGTGAATGCTAATTAACTGGTCGAGAATGCCACGTTGTGGATCAGAATGTCTTAGCGCCATACGAACACGCACACCAAGCTTATCTATTTTAGCAAAGTGCTTGTCATGGCGCACTGTGATCGTAACCATAACCTTTAAGTAGCCACTCATAAACCGCCAAGCATTATTATTGATATCAACTTCGCCATACGTCTGATAAAAGACAATTAGCATATAGCTGACCGCCCACTCTCCAGTTTTACCTTCCCGAATGATTTCTTTAATCACATCTTCACAGTCTATGCCAGTAAAGTCTGCAAAATTAGACTCTGGTGTCAACGGCAGTAAATCAGTATCATTATCTGGCACTAAATTAATCACATCAATCACTAGCTGAGACATTTGTATGTGATGTGGTGAACCTACTGGAATAAGCTTATCCAACACTCGCCTGTCGGTCACATCATTAAATAATTTAGTGTGACCCATAAGATATATCCATCCAATTCAGGTTTTTGGGCAGCCCCAGCATCGCCTCATCATTGGCTACCTTACACTGCTGATACTCATAAGCACTTTGGCTGATACCAGCAAACCTACAATAATTGTCTACCGTCAGACGCTCAATATTCATGAGTTCGCAAATAATACTTTTTGGTGCACTGGAGCTTAATGCTTTTAAAAAATCAGGGTGATTAATTCCCCGTGAGAAGGCCAGCTCGACAACCTCACTCCAAGCCAAACGCTTAATATCTCTGAAGCTTTCAGCGGCAACTAGACAAGGCTGACGTAAACTCATCTCGTCTATTAGAATTTCATCAAACCTTCTAAACTCATTAAAAAAATAATAGGTCGAATCTTTACCAATGACCAATCGTAGCGGTGGGCGATAATAGTCATCCAAGCCACCTATATTTATACCTCTCATTCTTGGCCTAAATTGATGCCATATTAGCAATGCCTTTTGCGCATCTTGATGAACAACCAAATTATATTTACTAAAAGTTATGAACTTCTGAGTAGGCTTTAGATGAATACTATTCATTTTAATACTATTAATAGTGAATTATACTAATTATGATATGTTATAACCTATCGATTGTAAAGCCTTTGATATTGCTGTTATATTTTTATCTTTGGATAAATAAAATACTGATTCATAACTATTTTTTAGACAAAAAAAATACTCTCTAACCCATGATAAATAAAGGCTAAAGAGTATTTTAAAATTTCAATTTTAGTTGGGTGAGGAGGTTAACGTCTTATATCAGTCGACCTTCCTATCAAGCTTAGTTCTCTTCGTTATCATCGGGAACATACTTTAAAACATCTCCTGGGGTGACTTTTAATACTTGGCACAACTTACTCAGGGTATCGAATTCTATGCGAGTTGTCTCATCATTATAAATTCTATGAAGCGTTGACTTACTGATATCTGTCATTCTTACTAAATCTGCAACTCGCAATCTTCTTTCCGCTAAAAGCACTGGTAGATTACATGAAATCACAATAAAATCCTTATTGGTAAGTAAAAAATACTTGCCAGTGACTACTTTTCTGTTAAAATAATACTCGTTGGCAATAACTAAGTTTCCGTCAAAAACTATTTTCTGCTGACTAACGCTCTATTATGTCATAGACTCATCTTGCTGCTCAATAGCTGGCTAACTGTGATGGGTACGACTTGTTCGATAGATATAGTAACTATAAAAATGTGACACTAATCACAGTCATTCTGCCAGTAAAAAGGAGTATATCGTGGGCGTCAAGATTGAATGGAGCATGATACAAAATGCATGGGATAAACGGGTCTGTGAGGATTATTGGGCCTATAATCATAAAATCAGCTATGCAGATTATGTGCGTATGCTCTGTCAAAAATACAATATTAGCTCGCAAATATTATTTGAAACTGTAAGCCAATGCTATACTTGCTTAGATGATGTTTGCTGTGAATATTGTGGGAGCGCCTGTCCAATTGAAGTACCTGCTGATATCGCCTATATGCAGGCAAAAGAGAGTTGGTTTTGTGCAGTATGTGAGCATGCTATGTGGAGAAGTGACTTTATTAGCAAGTAAATAATCAAAGCTACTTTCGGGAGTTTCCTAAAAACTGTGTAACTGCTTATAATCCACTAACAGGAGAATAAGCAATGACGACTCAATCTGACATTAAGAAACTGGCCGAGCAAATGGCTGGTAGCATGAACAGCTTTGATGATATCAAAGACTTCCAAAAGCAGCTCATGCAATCCTTTATCGATACTGCCTTAGAGGCTGAGATGGAAGACCATCTCGGCTACCCCAAGCATGAGAAAGCAGATAAACCTAATAAGCGTAACGGGCACACTAAAAAGACCGTCCGCAGTGATACAGGCGATCTTGAAATCTCTACCCCAAGAGACCGCGGTGGCAGCTTTGAGCCTGTGCTCGTTAGTAAGCATCAAACCCGTATCTCAGGTCTCGATGATAAAATCATATTCCTTTACGCCAAGGGTCAAACCACCACTGAGATCGTAGAGAGCATTAAAGAGCTCTACGATGTCGACATCTCAAGCTCTCTTGTCTCAAGAGTCACCGATAACATATTAGAGGACATCACCGCTTGGCAGAACAGGCCATTGAATAGTGTTTATCCTATCGTCTATTTGGACTGCATCGTCGTGAAGATACGTCAAGATAAGCAGATCATCAACAAAGCCATTTACTTAGCCCTAGGCGTTAACCTTAACGGTAAAAAAGAGCTGCTTGGTATGTGGCTCTCAGAGAATGAAGGCGCTAAGTTCTGGCTAGGTGTTCTTACCGAGCTTCAAAACCGTGGCGTACAAGACATCTTAATCGCTTGTGTTGACGGTCTAAAGGGCTTCCCTGATGCCATTAACACCGTCTATCCAAAGGCACAGGTTCAGCTGTGTATCGTACACATGGTGCGCTATTCAATGAAGTTTGTGCCATGGACGGACAAAAAGGCCGTAGCGGCTGATTTAAAGGCCATCTACGGCGCTGATACGCTTGAGATAGCTGAGGCTAATCTTGAGCACTTTGATGAGGTGTGGGGTGATAAGTATCCGCATGTGGTTAAGTCTTGGCGCAATAACTGGGAGGGCTTAACGGTGTTCTTTAATTACCCTAAAGACATCAGAAAAGCCATCTATACCACCAATGCTATTGAGTCATTGAACAGCGTGATTCGAACAGCGGTGAATAAGCGTAAGGTGTTCCCATCTGATCAGGCAGCATTCAAAGTGGTTTACTTAGCCACCCAGCAGGCATCCAAAAAGTGGTCGATGCCCATTCGTAACTGGACGTCTGCTTTGAATCGCTTTATGATTATGTTTGATGATCGTATAAGCAGGCATTTAATCTAAATGGCAGTTACACAGAATCTGAGATGGGCTCCTACTTTCAGCTAAAAAACTGATATTTTTATCTGCCATAATCAATCCCTCTCACTTAAAACACTAACTCTATTCGTATTCATGACGATTTGGTTTTCGTTGACTTTATCATCAGTCAACAAGGCATCTGTATAACCAAATATATTTCCATTTATGTCGTGATATCACATAGCCTATTCAATCCTCAATATATATCGCTTTTAAATGAAACGAGTTAGGCTCATCAGTCATACTTGATCGATAATATATATACTCACCAGTATTAGATAATAGTCCTTCGACAGCATCTCCTATGTAAGCAAAAGCTTCTATTGGTAAGCTTTGCTCGCTCTGCATACCAACAAATATCCCTTTAGTATCATGGGCTTTTTTAAGTTGGCTAGTTAGCTTGTGTGTAGCTGTTTTCACCATATCTAATTCAGTATCACCCGTAGCGCTTGCGTGAACAAACTGGAATGAATTGCCACACTCAAGTAAGTTTATAACATCTACCACATCTATGCCGATAATAGTACTTGCCGCATTTACATCAAGCAGTTCAACGACATCTTTTATTTCATCAGGCTGACACTTAATAACTGCCTCTACGATATCTAAGCTTCCATGGTCATGATCATGATTATCTGTTTGTACGCCTACCAAAATATCAGCCCTTATTTTCTGTTTTAGCTCAAATAGTGCCTGCTCATTCCATTCATCGTTCATAACCAAACAACCAATGATAGCTGGTGGAAAACACTCTATGTTTGATCGATATAAAGCGGCACAGGGGGTATCATCTATTTGCGAGTTGTCGAGCTGATATTTCATGATTATACTCACTTATAATTAGAGCTTTTCGTTCAATAGATGGTTATCATTTAAAACCTGAAACACCGTGTCCATTTCTTCCAAAATTTTATCGGCCATCGTTCCTTCATTTATCATTGACCATGCCTTAGTAGAGCTCTTCCAGTTTTGAGGATCAAAGTAGTAATATGCAGGCCAAAGTGGCGAAGCACCAATATTATTTTTAATTAACTCTCTATTCAAAACAGCTTTCATATTGCTGGCTTCGATACAATTTTTAACTTCTTTTCTAGAATTAAATTTAATTCCTAAGCATGGGCGATCAAAATTTGCGCCTTGAAACTCAAAGGAAATATACCCT
>NZ_PJAT01000068.1 GCF_002836715.1 Psychrobacter sp. 4Dc | reverse complement strand
AAAGTAGCATTGTTTCTTGAAGAAACTGGGCTATCTTATGAGCTTGTGGCAGTAGATACTCTAAAAGGTGAGCAGCATACACCTGAGTACCGTGCTATCAACCCAAACGGCAAAACACCTGCTCTAGAAGATGATGGTAAACGCGTGTTTGATTCTACGGCAATCTTGATGTATCTTTCTGAAAAAACAGGCAAGCTGGCAAGGACAGCCAGAAGATCGTAGCGAGATGCTGTCATGGCTAATGTTTGTGGCATCTGGATTGGGCCCTTTTTCTGGTCAGTCTGCTCACTTTAGACATAAAGCACCAGAAAAAATCCCATATGCAATTAATCGCTACCTTCGTGAGGCCGAGCGTCATTATGAAGTGCTAGATACACATCTAGAAGGCCGTGAATATATGGTTGGTGATAGCTACTCAATCGCTGATATTTCTACTTGGGGCTGGATTGATAAGGCGACAGTTGTGCTAGGCGAAGGCGGCTTGGATAATTATCCGAATCTAAAGCGCTGGTTTGATAGCATTAATGCTCGTCCAGCGGTACAAAAAGCCCGTGACATTCCTAAAGATATTGATTTCAAAACTGAGTTTGATGACGTTGCTGCACGCGCGCTTTATCCGCAAAACTTTGATAAAAACAGTTAATCGAAGCAAAGAGACTTAATAAGTTTTATAATATAAAAAGTGATTAAAACCAGTAACTAAGGTTGATTCTACAAACTTTGCCTTAAAATAGATTTTAATGACTATGTGCAGAATTCCTCTACCTTTAAAGTAGAGGGATGAGTATATCATTATTTTTTAGTATAGCTTAGGATGTTATCATACCTTATGCCCAAACAAATCTTAAAAGCTTATAAAGTGAGATTATATCCAAATGACGAACAGCAAGTATTCTTTGCTAAATCATTTGGATGTACCCGCTTTATTTGGAATAAGATGTTAGCTGATAAGGTTAATCATTATAAAGCAAATAAAACGATTCTAAACAACACCCCTGCTCAGTATAAAAAAGAGTTTGAATGGCTCAAAGAAGTAGATAGCTTAGCGTTAGCTAACGTGCAGCAGAACCTTCGCAGCGCCTATAAAAAGTTTTTCGAACAAGGCACAGGCTTCCCTAAATTCAAGAAAAAAGGTATCAAAGACAGCTACACCACTAATAACCAAAAAGGGACGGTTGCACTCACATATAACAGTGTCAAACTCCCCAAAATTGGTCATATCAAAGCAAAAGTACATCGCCGCATTAATGGGCTTATTAAAAGTGCCACTATCAGCGGAACTCCATCTGGTAAGTACTTTGTCAGCCTATTGGTTGAAACAGTAGTGGAGCCGCTACCAAAGACTTATTCTAATATAGGCATTGATTTAGGATTGACCAACTTTATTGTCTTATCAGACAGTACTAAAGTTGCTAATCCTAGGTTTCTATCGAAGCTGAAAGACAAGCTTGCGCGTGAGCAAAAGATTTTAGCCAAACGTAGAGAGGTTGCTAAAGCTCAGCAGCGTAAGCTGTCAGACAGTCGTAATTATCAAAAGCAAAAAGCTAAAGTCGCGAAGATTTACGAAAAAATAACCAACCAGCGTCTTGATTTTTTACATAAACTCTCATTCAATATCATCAAAAACCACGATGTCATTGCTATAGAGGACTTGAACATTAAAGGGATGGTTAAAAACAGAAAGCTTGCCAAAGCTATTAACGATAGTTCATGGTCAGTCTTTACAATTATGCTTGCTTATAAAGCAGAATGGTATGACAAAGCGCTTGTGAGAATAGACCAATGGTACCCGTCATCTAAAACATGCTCAGGCTGTGATTATGTCCTTGGCAAAGATGACCTTAAACTCAGCGATAGATTATGGGACTGCCCAAGGTGTCTGCAGACCCATGATCGAGACATCAATGCCAGCATCAATATCTTAAATCAAGGATTGATATTGGTTAAACAATCAAAAACTGTCGGTGCGATAGGGTTAGCTTAGTAAATTCGCTTAACCGCTGATACAGAATAGCGTATTAAGTAAGAGCGTTACCTAAGAAACCTCTACCTATAAGCAAGGTAGTGGATAGTTCATGGCAAAGATATTAAGGTGAAAATTATGAGTGCTCCGATAAAGTTCAATCGTGAGGATGTGATCGAAAAAGCAAAAAATCTCTATTGGGAGAAAGGCTATCACGCGACATCAATGCGCAATTTGCAAGATGTGGTAAATATGCATCCAGGTAGTATTTATGCAGCTTTTGGTAGTAAAGATAAACTATTTACAGAGTCACTGAATCGCTATGCCGCAGATGGTGCCAAGAGATTGGCCGACTGTATTGAGCAAAAAGACACAGTGTTGGATGGCTTAAAATATTTTATCCATACGGTGATTGTCTGTAATAGCGCCACTGCGCCTAGTGGTATGTGCATGATCGTCAAAACAGTCGCTGAGCTTACTCAAAACGATAGTCCAGATTTGCTCGCACATGCAACGAATATCTTAGAAGGTATAGAGGCGTCATTTGCCGTGCTCTTTGGACAAGCCATTGATAGCGGTGAAATTAGCGCAGAAAAAGATCCAGTTGAGCTGGCGCGTTATTTCCAAATTCAAATTATAGGTCTCAGGACTTATGCGCAGGTCACTAACGACAATGATGCAGTAGAGAAATATATCGATGATATTTTTAAAAATATCGTATAGCAGGGCTGGATAAAAAGCAGATTTTTTAGTGTCGATCACGCTGTTGCTTTTTATAAGATGCTACTTGATAAAATACAATTTGATTAAATACCAATGATTTGGTTTTAACAGCTCGCGCACTTTATCATTGACCAATCATTATAGTATTACTAAAAACCCTGATGGCTAGTACATTAGCAGTCAGGGTTTTTGTTATCTATTACTGTGCTTTCGGATTGTCATTGATGAATTTCAGTAGAAGCTCAGCCAGCGTTTCGCCTTGGTCTTCTTGCAGGAAATGACCACCGTTAGTGATAGTCGTATGATTTTGGCCTTTGGTACCCGGAATTAGCTTTTGCATGATGCGATCGCCGCCACCAGTTACGGGGTCGGAATCACTAAACAGTGTAATAAATGGCTTGCTCCATTTGCTTAGCACGACCCAAGCTGCTCGGTTGTTTTCTGAAGCAGGATCATCTGGTGTCGTGGGCACTAGGATAGGAAACTGTCTGGCGCCTTCTTTATAGGACTCATCAGGGAAGGGTGCATCGTAAGCATCCAGTACGGCTTGAGGCAGTGTTGTTGTGGTACCGCTTTTGATGGTGCCTGCTACATTAAATTGCGGCGTCTCTTGAGAAAACTTCTGCCACTTACGAAAGCCTTCGCCCGGATCGTGATCCCCAGTCGGTAGCATTGTATTACCTGCTGCGACGCGATCGAATTTATCAGGATGCGCTGCTACTAAACGTAGACCGATTAAACCGCCCCAATCTTGACAAAACAGTGTTATATTTTTTAAATCTAATTGATCAAGCACCGATTGCATCCAATCGACATGGCGCTGATAAGTGTAGTAAGTACGCGATGCAGGTTTATCTGAACGTCCAAACCCAGGAAGGTCTGGCGCGATAACACGGTGTCCTGCTGCTGTTAGTATGGGAATGACTTTGCGGTACAGATAAGACCAAGAAGGCTCACCATGTAATAATAAGATAGGATCAGCGTCGCTTGGACCTTCATCAAGGTAGTGTACGCGCAGCTCGCCACCTTCTGTATCATCGACCATCAAATAGTTCGGTTCAAAATCGTAATCTTGCAAGTTAGCAAAACACGAGTCAGGTGTCCTAAGTTTTTTCATACATCATCCTTGGGTTAGAAAAATAACAGTGCATTCTGGCACAGGTGTTAGACAGTCTATTAAAAATGAGTCTCTAAGTGCTACTCGACTATCACTGGTAATCCTAGCGATAAAACTATCTGCCGATATACTATGTTGATTAAACGTTCAAAATGAAAACTATACCCTACATGCATTCGTTGCTGCAAACATTAATAGTGGATGCGCCAGTAGCATCCACTATATATAGGATAGATTTTGAGTTTCATTTTATAAGGCTAAACTAATCGTGACGCCAGTAGACCTTTACCACGACATCGGTACGACTAAGATCGAGTCGGTCTTTCAGCAACGGGCGCAATGCTTTGGCAGTATTCGCTTCTAGCGCTCCCCAAACTTTATCAATCTGTAGAGGGTTGTCAGTCAAATAATTACCCAATTTACTGTCGATTAGCGTGGCTAACTCTGCTCCTGAGTTTGGTTGATTGGTTACTATAGGCAATACGGTAAAGTAGTTATGACTACTGTTTTCAGTATCGCAATTGAGGCAACTGCGCATTTTTACAGTATCGAAATAACTTTGATCGCCTGCATCTTGCGTCACGCAAATGACCAATGGTGGTGTAGGGTTGTTCCATAGCTCTAGCAGTCGTGCTGCCGTTGGCATTGATGTTTCATCGACAATCAGTACCGCTTGACCGTCTCGTAAGTGCTCTACTTTTTCCGGAAACTCTCGTTTTGTGACAACGGTCTCGCCTGCTTGGAGTGTTGCTGCCCAGTTGCCGCCCGGCGTATCTCCATGTAAAAAAACATCGACCCAAGCTCGTATTCCATCATCAGCTTGCCATGCTTTTCTTAAAGTGTAATAGCAGTGAGGACGAGCAGGGCGTATGTTCTCCTTATCGCTACCATTAGTTTTATAGTCACCAGCTTTATTGCCATCAGTGCTGTCAGTCATCAATGCGTCGGTCATTGCATTGTGCTCTAAATCAAACAAGTAAGCGTAACCCGCTTCGTTGGTAGGTACTGACGTCGAGCTTGTTGCGCCCTTAGTATTACTTAACTGCGCGCTATTACTTAATGGCGTATCACTATTTAATGACGGCATGCTCAATTCAAGGCGCAGCATATTTTTGCTAACTCTATAACTGTCTTGCACCTCAAATACTTGCTTGGTCAGTTTGATTGTTTTTTTGCCTAGCTTTTTATCTGCTCTTTGTTTTAGCAAGATATATTGGGCTTGCAAGTCATCAAGCTGGGAGATAGGTGCGGCAAAAGCGATAAAGAAAGTCTGGTCATCAAGCGAGGTGTTGTGAGCGCCAGCTGGTTGAATCTCTGAGCTTTTTAGAAAAGTCTGTATAGCAATACCTTCAGCATAAATATCAGTTATCTGCGCATCGACCAGATCCAATTCAGTGGTAGATAATGAAGTAAACACACTCAAAAATCCAAGCAGTTCGTCGAGGTGCTCTTCATTAATATGAGCGACCACACCTGCTATTTCAGGGTCGTTTAGGGGAGTGTGTTGATTGTTTTGGTTATCGATGTTTTCTGTAGAAGCTAAAAGAAGATTAGTCATATAAATACTCGCAATCAACAGAGCGTTGAAATTAAAGTGAATGAGTTTATAGTTAATGATAATTGTTTTTGTTATCATTTACGAGTAAAATCAATTTTTATTGTGGTTTGATCATCAAAAATCGGTCTATAACCGATGGCCGATAAACCATCATTTTTATGACATATTACTTTTATCAACAATGAGTGCTTATATGCTACGTGCAAACCAGCTGACTATCAGCCGTCAAGGAAATACTCTATTAGACAACGTGAATTGTGAGATTGATACCAATCAACTGGTGGCTTTGGTTGGGCATAATGGGTCTGGCAAGTCGACCTTGATCAAAGCGCTAGCAGGTGAGATGGCAAGTAGTAGCGGCAATGCCACTTTAGATGAGCACAGTATCAATGACTACGGCAGTAAGGAATTGGCGCGGCAAATGGCATATCTGCCGCAGCAATTGCCAGAAGCTGCTGGATTCACGGTGCGTGAGCTGGTCATGCTAGGGCGCTATCCCCATCAAAAATGGCTGCAAAAGCCAACTCAAACAGATAAAGACAAAGTCGCGCAAGCACTAAAAGTGACTCAAACCGAAGCATTTGCTGATCGAATTACTGCCACGCTATCTGGTGGTGAGCGCGCTCGTGCTTGGCTTGCGATGTGTCTGGCACAGGATACCCGTTACTTATTGCTCGATGAGCCACTTGCTGCGCTTGATATGCATTATCAAATCGAGGTCATTCAGCTCATTCGTCGTTTGGTGGATGAGCAAGGCTTAAGCGTGGTAATTATTATCCATGATATTAATCTGGCCGCGCAATATGCCGATCGAGTCATCGCGCTGAAAAATGGCCAAATATGTCACAACGGCGATATCGCCAGTACCATGCAACCTACCGTGCTACACGATATCTTTAATGTCGATATGCAGCTACTCAGTCATCCTATTACTGGACAGCCTGTCGCAGTCGCTTAACGTCTGGTTTCTGCTCCTTATTTTTAATTCGCCTACAAAGATACGCTTTTATGCCTCCCGTTTTTTATATAGATAAATTATCGAAACTGCCAATAGTTACGTCAGTATCAGTAATGACAACACTGAAATGGTTCGCCCTCGCATTGTGCTTGGTATTGACCGCCTGTAATAGTCAGACATCCACTACCTCAGAAGCAGAAAACAGTCATAGCGATAGGATGAATATCGTGTCTCCTGACTGGGGTAATGCAGCGACTTTGACAGCGATGGGGCATGCGCCAATTGCAACAGGTGATGTCAGGGTTTGGGACAGATGGGTGGGTAGCCCTAAACTGCCAGCGTCGATAACAGACTTAGGTATACGCTATCAGCCCAACGCTGAGCTAATCGCTCAACTGCCTGTCGATATGGTCATAGATAATTACTTTTATGAGCATGCACGTAACTTATACGGCGATGTCCCTGCGGAATCTGTGATGTCTGCGGCAAAAGGAGAGACGGCAACTTGGGCTGACTATACCGAGCCGACGCGGGAGCTTGGCGTACTGATCGATAACCCAAAGATGGCTGAGGACTATATTGCACAAAGTCAGAAAAACATACAGCTGGCCAGTCAGCAATTCAAGGAGCGTTATCCAAAAGCCAAGAAATTCGCAGTGGTACAGTTTGCGGATGCTAATAACATGCGTATGTATGTGGCAAACAGCTTATTTCAGCCTGCGTTAGAGCAGATGGACAGAGAGCTTGTGGTATTGGGAAAGGGCAATCAGTGGGGGTTTGTGCCAATACGAATGGGAGATTTGGCGCAATTAGATGATGAGACTTGTTTATTAATTATCGATCCACTAAGCCCAATTACTAGAGCTGAAATTGATGACAGCTTGATTTGGCAGCGCCTAGGTTATGGCAATACCCGCTGTGTGGGCGAGCTACCACCAGTATGGATTTATGGGGGGATGTCATCATTGATCAGCTTAGCAAATAACTTGTCAGAAGTTTCATTAAAAGGCGGGGAAGTACTATGAGCGCCAATGCAGATACTCACAACAACCAAAACAATAATATCAATAACCACATCGACAGTTCTCATAACAACAGTGCTCATACGATGACATTAGCCTCTCAAGCAGCAACGGTTTCAAAACCTTCATCAACGTTATCATCGTCGCAATCATTGAAACAGTCATCATCACCACTGAATCAGCCACCGAACCAACCCAATTCTCAAACTTCCTTGTTTGCCAATTTGTCTTGGCGACTATGGGCCATGCTCATCGGATTAGCGGCTCTGTCATTATGGAGTAGTTGGGCACTGCTAGATCAGCAGTGGACGCGCCCACTTCGTGATTTGCTCATACCAAGCTCGCAATTGGATATTGCCAGTATGGCGATACAGCTACATATCGTGGCAACCAGCGTAGTGGCGTTGTTGGCTGGCGGGTTATTAGGCGTGGTCAGTATTTTACTGCAGCAATTGGTAAAAAACCCACTAGCATCAGATACGACGCTAGGGGTGGGCGTTGGTGCACAGTTGGCGATGCTCATCGTCACGTTATTTTTGCCAAGCTTGGCTATTTATGGCGGAATTTACGTGGCCTTTGTGGGGGCTATCATTAGTATGGGTCTGGTATTTGCCTTATCAGCACCCAGTCGATTCAATCCATTAATTTTGATATTGGCCGGTTTGGTCGTCAATATTTTGCTAGCCGCAGTAGCCAATGTTCTAGTACTGTTTTTTGCTGAGCGTAGTAATGGCATGCTGTCGTGGGCTGCTGGGTTTTTGGCACAAGCCAGCTGGCATACCAGTATCGCGCTAGTCATCACTGCTATTTTGATGGCGGTCGTATGTCTGCCACTATTGAAACCATTAACGCTAATGAGTCTAGATGACACGCAGGCCAAACGTTTGGGTGTGCCTATTAATGGGATTCGTGCACTTGTCGTATTGGTTGTTGCCGTTGTGACTGCTCTAGTGATTAGTGAAGTTGGCTTGATTGGTTTCATTGGTCTTGGTGCAGCAAGCTTGGTCAATGCGCTGGGCATCTCTGCTATTGGTAAGCGTTTGGCCACTGCCTTTGGGTTGGGGGCGCTGCTGTTATTATTGACTAGCAATGTCGCGTTACTGCTTGAGCCGATACTGGATATGCAGATTCCAGCTGGTGCCATGACAGGTATCTTGGGTGCACCGCTGATTATTTGGCTAATTCTACGTCAGCGTCGCGAGCGGATAGAGACAGTGACGCCGATGCTTACAGGTAAGCATACATCCATTGCCTTTTGGCGATGGGGCATTGGTGTGCTCGCTATCATCATGCTGGCTTGTCTTTTTGTACAAGATATCAATGGTTGGGGGCTCAGTACGGACTGGGCGCTCACGCAGCAGTACCGCTTACCTCGTAGTTTGAGTGCTGCTGCCACAGGCTTGATGTTAGCAGTCGCCGGTGTGCTACTGCAAACATTAACGCGTAACCCTATGGCCAGTCCTGAGGTGCTAGGTGTCAGTTCAGGCGCTGCATTGGGGGTTATTTTAGGGTTTTTATTATTACCAAGTTTAGGGCTATCTGCGGGAGCAGGGACGTTGCTGGTTTCAGGACTGTCAGGGGCGATGGCCGTGCTGCTATTGATTATTTGGCTAGCACGCAGGGTCAGCTCAGGTTATTTATTGTTAGTAGGTATAGGCATTGCCGCCATGATGGATGGGGTGATGCATATGGTCAAGCTTTCAGGAGATCCGCGTCTAGAAGCGATGCTCAGCTGGCTGTCAGGGACAACTTATAGCACGCAGCCCAGTACAGTATGGTATCTCATTGGTATTGCATCTATCTTATTTGCACTCAGTCTACTGCTGATTAAGCCTTTGCGTGTCCTTGGTTTAGGCACAGGTGTGGCACGTAATCTAGGTGTGGCAGTTACACCAGTGACTTTGTCGTTATTGGCATTAGTAGCAGCGCTTAGCACGGCCAGTACGCTTGCCGTTGGCCCATTGAGCTTTATTGGTTTGATGGTGCCACATTTGGCTACTTCACTGGGAGCTGTGAAGCTTGAACGGCAATTGCCACTAGCTGCACTCTTAGGGGCAGGGGTGATGGTGATAGCGGATTGGATTGGCCGTTATGTTATTTTCCCTTATGAGCTGCCAGCGGGCACGATTGCGGCCATTATTGGTGGTGGCTACTTCTTATGGCTCATTCGTAAGGTGCCAGCTTCAGCAAGTAGATAGCTCATGTCTGCAAGCATTGAATTTGAATAGCCGGCAATTTTGTCTTCATTCAGCAGAGGTTTATCTAACCTTATTTGAGCAGCCATTTGATAAGAATAACGATGCTAAGTTTCAGCGAAATTGAATGACGTGCTCGGCAAGCTAGCAAAATAATAACTAGGAGCAAGTCATGCTGACCATCACTCAATTTTATAGTGCCACTGCTTAATGAGCAACGCCCCTATAAATAAAGCACCTATAGATAAGGTATCTACAACTGAGTCGCCTATAAACGAAGCCTCGAATAGTAGTGGTAATGGCTTTACCGACAAACAAGTACAGCAGGTATTACTGACACTATTACTCGGCGGTACGGTCGTCAGCTTTAGTAATAGTGCGCTTAACC
This sequence comes from Psychrobacter sp. 4Dc, assembly GCF_002836715.1. Classification (GTDB taxonomy): domain Bacteria; phylum Pseudomonadota; class Gammaproteobacteria; order Pseudomonadales; family Moraxellaceae; genus Psychrobacter. The sequence continues at coordinate 6,926 of NZ_PJAT01000068.1, read as the reverse complement.
CAGCAATTCCTGTTTTTATGTCGGTGTTTGATGTCGATATCGTGATGGGCGGCTGGGTGCTGAATGCTTATGTATTGGCCATGAGTGTGGGGCTGATGCTAAGCGGCTACTTAAACAAAAAGTTTCCTTTTAAGCATGTTTATTTGGCGGCAATTTTTGGATTTATGCTGGGCTCAGTCATTGGGATGCTGGCGTCTAGTATGAGCTTTGTCATCATTGCCAGAGCCATACAAGGACTGAGTGGCGGTCTGATCATCCCACTGTCTATTGGTATGCTGTATCAGATTTATCCGCAGCAGCAGCACGGCAGAGTAATGGCGATATGGGGCATTGTTATTATGATGTCGCTAGCGTTTGGCCCTTTGGTCGGTGCTTACTTGGTTGAGCAGTTTGCGTGGTGGACACTGTTTGCCATTACGTTGCCACTTAGTGTGGCGGTCATGGCGATGGTATGGCGGCTAATACCTGACATGCGCTCACATGATCAAGAAACCCCTTTCGATATCATCGGGTTTGTCAGTTTGATCATCTGGCTACTGGCGATGATGATTTGGCTGAGCACCCTCAAAATAGATTTTACTCACGGTATCTCAAGGCGCGATGATTTGTTAAAAATAGTGGCATTAGGCGCATTGTCTATTTTATTTTTGCTGTCAGCCGTGGCTTGGTGGGCATATGAGCGTCGTCAGCGTCATCCGTTATTGAACGTGCGCTTGTTCAATAATAAGACCTATTTGCACAGTAATATCATTAGCATTAGCCAAACAGTCGGTTTGATGCTGTGTCTCTTGTTATTACCCGTGTTGATACAAGATGTGATGGGTGAGAGTGCCTTATGGACAGGCGTTGTCCTAATGGTCGCGACGCTCGTGGCCAGTATCACCACGCATTACGCTGGCAAGATGGTAGATAAGCAAGGTGCCAGAGGGATTGGCATCGTAGGAATTGCGATTAGTGCGCTGTCTACCTTGATGCTGGCATGGTGCTTGTATCAGCCCACACTTTGGCTACTCATATTGACGATGAGTGTGCGCGGTGTCGGCGTGGGTTTGGCGTATCTGCCAACCACCACAGTGGGTTTTAGTAGCTTACCTAAAGACTCGGTCACTGAGGGAGCTGCACTCAATAATATCAGTCGCCGTATCATCTCTACCATCGTTATCACGTTGACAACCCTTTATATCCATAGTCGAAGCGCGCAGCTACTAGCCGCAGGTAGTGATGTTGGCATAGCAAGCGCTATCCAAGAAATACTGGTGATAATCGCGTTGATGCTATTGTTCACACTTCCTTCTGCCTGCAAATTACCCCGCGCGCCATAACGATCAACTTCATAGTTGGTCAGCATGTAGATTACCGGTGTCAATGACGATCTGCTTGAAGGCTTATCCCTTTTATCTATTTATTTGAACAAACTTTGAGACAAGCCGCTTATGTCACTGTCTAACCATTTCGCCAAATTTACCAAAGAAACGGACGGTAATTGCAGTAAGTCAGTCAACATGGTCACTCGCTACTTATAAAAACCTATTTGTAAATACTTATAGAAATAAAAATCATTATCATTTAGAATGTCATTCACAAAGTTAGTACATACAGTATTATTTGCTAAATATAACGCGTATCACTGTCCACCTATCCAACTAAGTGAAATAACCTAAGTGAAGTAATTATGAAAAGCCACCATCATGTTGCTCTATCTCTTCTTACCCTTTGTATCAGCCAGCAGTTATACGCCCAAACTAATACCAATTCAGTGCAAAGTGCATCAGGTGTGCAGGCCACCGCTGCGGCGACCCCGAATGCATCATCAAGCGATGTACCTAGTGTGACTTTAGATGCTATTACAGTTAGTGCCAATGCCAAAACAGGCACAGCGCTGGCACAGAAAATCAGTGAAATGCCTGCTGTCACGCAAGTGATTTATGAGGCGGACATTCAGGCGCAGGCGACAGGTAACCGCACGGTTGGGGACATCTTAGCCCAGCTCGTGCCCAGCCTTGGCGTGAGCAGCGGCTCGGTTAGTAACTACGGCACGACCATGCACGGGCGTCCTGTACAGTATTTGCTAAATGGCGTGCCATTATCTGGCTCGCGCAGTCTGTCACGCGAGCTAAACAGCATCGACCCTGAGCAAATTGAGCGCGTCGAAGTACTCTCAGGTGCGACCAGCATCTATGGCGCGGGGGCAGCCGGCGGTCTGATTAATATTGTGACCAAATCGACGGCAGGCTATGGCTTGACAAGACAGACGCGCCTTGGCATCAACAGCAGCCGCGAGTTTAAATCCGACTCGCTCGGCTATCATGTGGGACAAAGCATCGGCTACGGCGGCGAGCGCGTGTATGGTAATGTCGATGTAGACTACGAGACCACAGGTGGTAAGTTTGACAGTCATGGCGACCGCATCAGCCCTGATGCCAACCAAACCGACAACCAAGACACCGATACTATCAGCGTCAACGCCAACCTTGGCTTTGATATTAGCGATACCAAAACCATGAATCTTGCGGCGACTTATTATGACAGCGAGCAAGATACCGATTATGGCGTCGATTACGGCAATGATCTGTCTGTACTGCTAGTAAAAGGTACTATACCGTCACTACGTGCTATCGATGGCGCCAATATCGAAAACCAGCCCTACAATACCAAAAGCTCGGTCAACCTAAACTACAATGACAGCGACTTTTTGGGTTCTAACTTAAGTCTGACAGGCTATTACCGTGACGAAAAGGCGCGCTTTTATCCGTCAGGAAAGCTTTTTAACAAACAAGCCCAAGAGGTATGGGTAAATAATGGCTTGACGGATGAAACAACCTTAGGAAAATTATTGGCTGCATCGGCTGTGGTTACTCAATCAGAAGCGGACATTGAAGTGATGGGATTGCGCGCCGCTATGCAGACTGAAACCGATGTTATGGGTAAAAATACCTTGTTCAGCTATGGCGCGGACTTTGAACGTGAAGAGAGTGAGCAGACCTATTATGGCCAAGACCTGACTACCTTCCTTGCAAGTAATGGCTTGACTTCAACAAGTAATGGTCTGAGCTATAACGGCGGACCAAAAACCACTATCGATAAATGGGGCGCGTTCGTCAATGCCGATGTGGATATGACCGACAAATGGCACACCAGCGCTGGCGTGCGCTATCAAAACATCAAATCGGATACCGACCGTTTTGTGCCCATTTATGAACAGCTATTGGCGGATTATTTTGCGACCAATGGCATCAGTGATATTGCTGACGCTTACGGTATTGATTACGAAGCAGGCGCGGTTGAGGCGGGTAGCAGTAAGCACGACAAAGTGCTGTTTAACCTTGGTACCAGCTATCAGTTGACCGATGACGACCAAGTCTTTGCTAACTTCTCGCAAGGCTTTACCACGGCTGACGTGCAGCGCGCCTTACGTGACGTGCGCGCTGGATTTGTGGTCAACTCAGACAATATTCAGCCCATTTCTATCAATAACTACGAGCTGGGCTGGACAGGTACGCGCGGTGATACCAGCGCAAAGGTTAGCGGTTTTTATAACGACTCAGACAAAACCGTGCGCTTTACCAACGACTATACCGTCGAAGTCGTCGATACGGACGAACGTATTTACGGCGCTGAAGCCTCGCTCACGCATGATTTAAACAAAGACTGGCAAGTAGGCGGCAGTGTTGCTTATACCCGCGGGCAATACAAAAAAGACGGCGACTGGCTGGAGCTGGATGCAGTACGCCTGACGCCACTCAAAGGCACGGCATACGCGCAGTATAACTTTAGCGAAGGCAGTAACATTCGCTTGCAAGCGCTGGCAGTCGGCGGTAGCGACAAGGCTTATAAAGACCAACAGAACGACCCAGACGCGAGTGCGCAGCCATTGACAGGCTATGCGACCTTTGATGTGCTTGGGCAAGTCAAATTACCTGTCGGACGTATGGGCTACGGCGTGTATAATATCTTAAACAAAGACTATCAGACCGTGTATCATCAAACGACCTTTGGCGATTTAAACCGCTTACCTGCTTCAGGGACAACTTACGGCTTGAGCTATACCGTGGATTACTAAAAAGCGTCACGCATTAAAAAACCCTTCATGCTATGAAAATTTAGCGTGAAGGGTTTTTTAATGTTCATAACTCTCTAAATCATTCATCTGCTCCAAGAGTATTTGCTAGCGTTTCCAACTTCACGCTTTATCAGGTGTAAAATTCTTCTTTAGTATTTTATGATTGACTTATAGCGTATCAATGCTAATCTAAGCACTCTTTGGGGAGTAGCCTGCTTTCGTACTGCGAAAGCGTTCGTATCAACATACTTGGCCACATGCCATGGTGCGAACACCTCTCGGTTGGCGAGACCATCGATATATCAACACTGCAGGTCGGGGGTGTGGCTATGTCGTGGACTCTATACTCGACCAGAGAAAATCACATGAATCCTATCGCACTTCTATTACTTGCTTTTTCTATGTCTACGGATGCCTTTTCTGTGGCAATCAGTAAAGGAGCAATTCTTAAAAACCCTCGTTTTACCGAAGCCTTCAGAATGGGTGTTATTTTTGGCACCATTGAAGCGATCACCCCGATTATTGGTTGGTTAATTGGTCACTCTGCCACATCCTTTATAGATGCGTCTTTTATTGAGGCATGGGATCATTGGGTCGCGTTTGTCATACTTTTTACGCTCGGTCTGCACATGCTGTATGAAGGACTGAAGCCAAGTGATGAAACGGCAGAAGTGCTATCGAGACATTCTTTTTTCAAACTTGCTTTGACTGCATTTGGTACCAGCATCGATGCCATGGCTGTCGGTGTGAGCCTAGCATTTGTAAAGGTCAATATTTTGCTGGCGGCAGGTCTAATTGGTCTAGCGACTACGATAATGGTCACTCTAGGGGTGATGTTAGGAAAGGTGTTGGGCTCCATAATCGGTCACAGAGCTGAAATATTTGGTGGTGTGATGCTAATTGCAATCGGTACATGGATTTTATTCAGCCATCTTCAATGATTATATACAAACTGTCTACTACGAACAGATAGTCATTACGTGTATAGATCTGTTACTGACTTTTGGATGTAGAAAACCTGTTTACCTAAGAAAAGCCTATCTATATTAATAGTTAGGCTTTTCGGGTCTAAAACTAGTACATTACGCTGTAGCAGTTCGTAAAAGGTCTGAAAAACACAGCACTACAAAATTATCAATAATTATCCGTTGTCAGCGAAGAGGCTTGAATAAAGTGCCTATATCTATGCTTATACACATAGTTGTTATTTACTAAAAAAACAACAGACAATAAAAAAGACCTCCAATCTCTTGAAGGCCTTTTTTATTAAAACTTAAATATGGTGGGCCCAGTATCAACCATTCTTTGTTTTTAAGTAATTGATATAAAAAGTTATTATGTGAAAATAAATTCCTTATACCAACAAATATACCAACAATATAAGTGAGTAATCACCTAATGGAATAACCAGATTTATAAATCAATAATCTGTAAAAAATATTGTTACTTATTGTACTATCAGTGTTTTTATGTACTTGTTAAGCAATTTAATGAAATACATTATAATGAAATATCAATATCAAAGCATGATTAAAGACAGAGGAATAATCACATGAAGTGAATTACTTGATAGTTGGAGTCTTAGCTCGTTAAGCCTTACAACAGGTTTTCTAAGTATGGAGTGGCAACCCAATTAAAAGGATAAACAGCGTGCTTGGGAGTTATATGTAGAATTACTAACAAGTATTGCTACCTAGCAATTATAAAAAAATCATGGAGACGAATTAACTGCTCTGAAGAATATCTACTCTTTATTTCAAACGACACGAGACATTCTAAAAACTAATGGAGGGCAATGTAAAGAACTTACTAAAATCTCTATAGTAGTATTGAACCAAGTGTACGACCATTCACTGCGAAATGGCACGAGTACACTATTTCTTGTGAACTGTCTTCAGAGCTTCGCCAAGAATTCCGAGTGGACTTGGTTGAACTGCAAAAAATATTAATCAATTATACGAATTTATTAGCTGATATGGCTGGCATGGAAAACTTGACTAGAATGGAAGAAAACGAATTTAGAATGTTCTAGTCATACTATTTTAGCTTGATATATGCGTTTTAATGATAATTTTCAGAGTTATAATTTACTGAAATTTTATCATTCAACACACACGTCTATATTGTTGAACTACACATCAATAGTGATCTTTCCAATTGATAGGATCGCCATGTATGCCTGTTTTATGATTATCTTTTAACCATTTAACAAAAGCTTCTACAACACCCTGTGACCTATTTAAGTACTCCATATCACGACTTTTAGGACAAAGTTCTATAAGATCTTCTGGTACTTTAGGAGCATTTTCACCGAAGTAATAAAATTCTTGGGAAACAAGTACATACTTTCCACCTGTATCTCTTTTCAAATGATCTTCGTTAGTTAATCCCTGATCTAATGAATGAGCAGAATCTTCCTGAATCCATTCTTCGTTATTAGCGTCTTGGTGGTATATATTATCGCCATATATTTTAACTAGACTACCTTCAATTATAGGCTTTTTACTTTCAAATCTTTCATCTTCCCAATACTCATTAAATGTGAGCTTTTCCTCCACTTTCATCGCATAAATAAGATGGTTAGTATTACCTAGAGCTTCACTTCCAGTACCTATAACCCAATCACCGATAGACAGGTTTCTATTGCGTCTGATAGAAGACTTACAGACAGCTAATGTACAAAAGTTATGGAAAGGGTTAGGTGCTAGACCTAAATCATGCTCAACTTTATAAGAAAAAATATTCATATTTAACAACTCACTCTTTGAATTTTGTATAGGGGTTCGCTTTCGGTTCCATCTGAATTTTCGAACGAAGCTTTATCACTTGCAATCGCATTGCCTATATCATCAGTTGAATTCCAGCC
>NZ_PJAT01000067.1 GCF_002836715.1 Psychrobacter sp. 4Dc | reverse complement strand
TACAATACAAGCTCTATATGCGTTAGCCATATAACAAGACATAGCTTCTTTCATGTAGTCTTTAACTTGATTGTCTTCGATGCTACTTATCAATTCTTCCATATCATGTAAATGGGGCATTTTTTCTCAATCCTTAGACTAATGTTTCAACTATATATTATTGTATTATTAGGCCTATAACACCTCAAACCCAAACTTGCCCAACGCTTCACGCAACATTGCAATATTATAATAAGCATGTGCATTGACGGTGTTCTGAAAGAAAATATAGAGCGTATCGAAATGCTGACGCTGATTGGCAATCGCTTGCGCCCAGTCCTGCATCTCAGCTTCGCTATAACGATAGTCATGACGGTCAGCTGCGCTCATCGCATCCCACCAGTTTAGATTATTGCCGTGCATACGCAGATAGCCAGTGCGTTCAGTAAATATCAATCGTGATGGTGGCAACCCACTGACTTTGGGATAATCGACGCTACACCAAATGAGACCTTGCTGCTGGAAACTATCGACCACTTGCGGGGTGTGCCAGCCGTTATGACGAAACTCAATGGCGAGTGGATAGTCCTGAAACCAACTGACGAGATTGGCCAGATAGAGTCGATGCTCACGAGTACGATCAAAGCCATGCGGAAACTGTAATAGTAAAGGCGCTAAAGCATTTGCTTCGATAAGCGGAGATAAGGCGTTTAGAAATGCCTGTGCATGCTCGGGTGTGCCTTTGCGTGCATGAGTAAAGTCTTGATGCAGTTTGACGGCGAACTTCAACTGACTGTCTGCTTGTACATAAGCTTTATCGACCATCCCAGCAAAGGCTTTTTGCCCGATGAGTGCATAGAAAGTGCTATTGATTTCGACTGCGCCATATTGCTTGGCATATTCACGTAAGAAATCGGTTTTTCTGGTGCCGGTGGGATACAGCGTACCGAGCAAGTCGGTGTCGCTATAGCCGCCAGTGCCGAGGTAAACGCGCGGGGTAGGGGAACTGTCCATGTTGACCACTCACTGCCGTTTTGAATAATAAAATTTACTAAGATATCTACTTTCGACTGCTATTTGACAAGCTACTTTTTACGCGACCAGAGCCATTCAATCAGTGCCAGTAGTGCATCATTAGCTGTGCCAACGGTATCTTCATTGTCGCTAAGCTCACGACTATGTAGTTCATGAGAAATGGCTGCACGCCCGTCATTAAATAGCGATTGCGCATAGCTGGTCGCGTCATCGACACCCATTAGTTTTACATAGGTAGATTTGTCTAGTTTTTCATCACTACCCGCAGGCTTACCAAGCGTATCTGTCGTCATTGTGACGTCTAGTACATCATCTTGGACTTGAAACGCCAGACCGATATATTGCGCGCACTCTTGCAATGCCATGCGCTGTGGAGCCGTTGCACCAGCACAGACGCCGCCCATGAGCAGCGCCGCTTCTATCAACGCCCCTGTCTTATCACGGTGGATAGCTTCTAAATCATCCTGCGCGATATTGGTACTGGCTTCGGCATTGAGGTCTAGCATTTGACCTGACACCATGCGTCTAGCGCGCGGCGCAAATATTGCCATGAGCTGACTTGCGATATTTGCATCAAACGGCGCAAAGGTTGGCATCTCCGCGGTTAATACTTCAAACGCTAGTGTCTGCAATACATCTCCTGCCAGCAGAGCCGTCGCTTCATCAAAGGCAATATGCGCAGTCGGTTGCCCACGGCGCAGCTCATCATCGTCCATACACGGCAGGTCATCATGTACCAGTGAGTAGGTATGCAGTAGCTCTACGGCCAATGCAGCACGGCGCGACATATCGTAGTCTGAGTCGTTTTCTAGTAGCGCGTCCAGATCAGCATCGAGAGTATCGATATCATCATTACGCTCGTCTGTACGTGCATTATTACTGCTATTAATACTGGCAAAAGCGCTGGCAACCATCAGTGGGCGTACCAGTTTGCCTTGACCCGTCATCACATAGCGGCAAGCATCTAACAGCGGGCTAGGCAGCTTGGCATAAGCAAACAACACCTCGATGTCTTGCGCCAATTGCTCGCGCATAGCACCATGAAACTGCTCAGTGCTTTGAAAAGAGACGAAGTCAAAAGGAATAACGCCAGTAGAGGTAGTGCTAGAAGTAAGGGAAACAGTCATAATCCAACCATTTATCAGGGGTACAATAAAACTTATTAGGGATAAGGAAAAAACGCTATTAGTGTAGCATGATAGGTCATATCGCTTATGTGACACACGGTATCAATTGATTATTTTTTGCATTTTTCTACCAAAGTCTATTCGAAAGTAGAGCAATCTTAGCTGCAATATAACGACAAGATTTCGTTACCGATGGATGATGTCACTCTCTGGTTGAATATGTTCTGATAAAAGAGCAAGCTAGGCTGGCACATTAATTTTATTACAGTAGAAAAATGGTACTGAATAAGTAGCGCTGACAAACTGGTACTTAAGTAGTGGCATAAATGAAGTCAACAACACGAAATAAATCTAAATTAACAATTCAGTATACATTTATTCACTAAAACGCTTTTAGCGTAAGGTAAATGCCTGCAAGTGATTTAAGAGTGACTTGCGAGTATGGTATTAGCTTGTGACAGTTAGGGGCATAATCCCCTACACTAATTGACGTGAAAATGGTCTGATGGTGACCCTACTGGGTTTTTTCTCAGGATGTTCAATCGTCGATACCGAGTGTTAGACCAAGTCTCAGTCAATATTTTGAACATCAGTACCTGCAACAGCAGTATATAAATGAAGCGTCATATGATGTCATGCAAGAGACGCAAAATGCGTGCATCATGATGAACGCTGGATAATAAAGACATCTTCACTTGTGAGCTGGTTATATGTTTGTCTTTATAACATGACAAGCGCACAGTGCTATTACCCATTTTACTAACAGTAACTGGCTATTTATTTTAATTCAAAACGTAGCTTTCGTTATATAGAAAGGAGTTTCAAATGGTATACCAAGGAAATCGCATTACGGTGACAATGCTAGAGGATGGCATCGCCAACATGCAGTACAACGCCGAAAATGAGAGCGTGAACAAATTTGATGCCGAAACCAACAAGCAGTTTGGTGAAGCAGTTAGTGCGTTAGAAAAAGCCGACAACGTAAAAGGTCTTATCGTTACTTCAGCCAAAGGCGTGTTTATCGCTGGTGCTGATATCACAGAATTCGTCGGTTCTTTCAAAAAATCAGAAAGCGAGATCAAAGATTGGGTCGTTCATGTTAATGACGCTTTCAATCGTTTTGAAGACCTACCATTCCCTAAAGTTGCGGCTATCAATGGCGCGGCGATGGGCGGCGGTTGTGAAATGACTTTGGTTTGTGAATACCGTGTCATGAGTGACAAAGCGATCATCGGTCTACCAGAAACTCAGCTAGGTATCTTCCCAGGTTTCGGCGGTACAGTTCGTAGTACGCGTATCATCGGTATCGATAACGCACTTGAGCTGATCGCGACTGGTAGCCCAAAGAAAGCACTAGCAGCACTAAAACTAGGCTTGGTTGATGCGACTGTACCTGCTGATGACTTGCAAGATGCAGCAATTGACCTAGTTAAAAAATGTATCTCAGGTGAGCTTGATTGGAAAGCAAAACGTGAAGAAAAACTGGCGCCAGTTAAGCTAAACCAGCTTGAGCAAGCGATGGCGTTCAACAGTGCCAAAGGTGCTATTTTCGCTAAAGCCAATCCTAAGCAATACCCAGCACCAGCAATCGCTATCGAAACGATTGAAAAGCACGTTAATTTATCACGTGACAAAGCAATCGAAGTAGAAGCGGCTGGTTTTGCTAAAGCGGCTAAAACCCCACAAGCAGAAAGCTTGGTTGGTCTATTCTTAAACGATCAATTGGTCAAAAAATTAGCAAAACAGCACAGCAAACAAGCACATGACATCAGTGAAGCCGCTGTACTAGGCGCTGGTATCATGGGTGGCGGTATTGCTTATCAAGCAGCCAGCAAAGGCTTGCCAATCATCATGAAAGATATCAAGTCTGAGCAATTAGACCTTGGTATGGGCGAAGCGAGCAAACTGCTTGGTAAAATGGTAGAACGCGGCAAGATGACCCCAGCAAAAATGGGTGAAACCTTAAGCCGTATCCGTCCTACTTTGAACTACGGTGATTTTGCTGAGACTGATATCGTTATCGAAGCTGTCGTAGAAAATCCAAACGTGAAGCGTGCGGTACTAAAAGAAGTAGAAGGTCTAGTAAAAGACGATTGTATCCTAGCGTCAAACACCTCGACTATCTCTATTACGTTCCTAGCAGAAGCGCTTGAGCGTCCAGAAAACTTCGTTGGTATGCATTTCTTCAACCCAGTACATCGTATGCCATTGGTAGAAGTTATCCGCGGTGAGAAATCATCTGAAGAAGCCATCGCGACTACCGTTGCACTCGCTTCTAAAATGGGTAAAGTGCCTGTAGTAGTTAACGACTGCCCAGGTTTCCTCGTAAACCGTGTATTGTTCCCATACTTTGGCGCGTTTGACTTGCTACTTAAGCAAGGTGCTGATTTTGCTCATGTCGATAAAGTGATGGAAAAATTCGGCTGGCCAATGGGTCCTGCTTATCTAATTGACGTGGTTGGTCTAGATACTGGTGTACATGGCGCAGCAGTGATGGCTGATGGTTTCCCTGATCGCATGAAGCCTGATTATAAAGGTGCTATCCAGCATCTATATGACAATGAGCGTCTGGGTCAGAAAAACGGTATCGGTTTCTATAAGTACGAAATGGACAAGCGCGGTAAGCCAAAGAAAGTTGCTGATGAAGCCACTTACGAGTTGCTAAAAGCCACGACTGACAGCGAAAAGCAAACGTTTGACGATCAAGCAATCATTGATCGCACTATGATTGCCTTCTGCAACGAAACCGTTCGCTGCCTAGAAGACAACATCGTAAGCACACCAAGCGAGGCCGACATGGCGATGATTATGGGCGTAGGTTTCCCTCCATTCCGTGGTGGCCCTTGCCGTTATGTGGACCAAATGGGTCTAGATAACTACTTGGCACTATGTGAAAAATACGCACATCTTGGCAAAGCTTATGAAGCGCCACAAAAAATTCGCGACATGGCAGCCGCAGGCGAGACTTTTTACGCAACAGCGTAATAGTCAGTCATTACTAGGATGAAGTGCAGTACGTTTGCTATTTTGCATGAAAGCAATTGAGACATGAATCGTCTCCAATAGCGAACGTACGATCATAGTTGATTCAGTTTAAGACTATTACGAGTAAATCAAGCGCAAATGTACCTATTGTACTTTGAGTGGGATTAACAAGGTAATAGTCGTAAATTGGGTTGACTACACTGACAATAAAAATTGAAAAGGAATATGGTATGACAACTTTAAGTCCAAAAGATGTGGTCATCGTAGATGGCGTACGCTCGGCAATGGGCAAGACCAAAAACGGTATGTTCCGTCATGTACGTGCTGATAGCATGTCAGCGGAACTAGTACGTGCGCTAGTAGAACGTAATGACTTTGATACTAATGATATCGAAGACATTATCTGGGGTTGTGTCAACCAGACGCTAGAGCAAGGCTTGAACATCGGTCGCAACATCGGTTTGCTAGCTGGTATTCCAAAGACTGCTGGTGGCCAAACGGTTAACCGTCTATGTGGTTCTTCTATGCAGGCGCTACATACTGCTGCTGCACAAATCATGACCAACCAAGGTGATGTATTCATCATCGGTGGTGTTGAGCACATGGGTCACGTAGGCATGATGCACGGTGTTGATTTGAACCCTGCTGCTTCTAAGCATTATGCAAAAGCGTCAAACATGATGGGCTTGACTGCTGAAATGCTAGGTCGTATGAACAATATCACGCGCGAAGAGCAAGACGCGTTTGGTCTTGAGTCACATCGCCGTGCATGGGCTGCAACCACTGAAGGTCGTTTCGACAATGAAATCATCGGTATCGAAGGTCATGATGCTGCTGGACGTCTGCAACTATGTACGGTTGATGAAGTAATTCGTCCAGACGCAACGATGGAGCAAATGCAAAAGCTACGTCCAGCGTTTGATCCAAAAGGCGGTACAGTAACAGCGGCAACCTCATCTGCATTATCTGACGGTGCGTCAGCGATGCTAGTCATGAGCGCACAAAAAGCTAAAGATCTAGGTCTAAAGCCACGCGCCCGTATCCGTAGTATGGCTGTGGCTGGTTGTGATGCCGCTATCATGGGCTATGGTCCTGTACCTGCTACCCAAAAAGCATTGAAGCGTGCTGGCATGAGCATTGCTGACATGCAGACCATCGAGCTAAACGAAGCATTTGCTGCTCAAGGTCTATCGGTATTAAAAGGTCTGAACCTGTCTGATAAGCAAGATATCGTTAACATCAACGGTGGTGCCATTGCTCTAGGTCATCCACTAGGATGTTCAGGCGCTCGTATCACAGTGACATTGCTAAACGCAATGGAGCAGTCAGATACTGAAATTGGTCTAGCGACGATGTGTATCGGTCTTGGCCAAGGTATTGCTACTATTATTGAGCGTGTTTAATCTTATTTGTATAAACAAGATTATTTGAACACTCAACAAGTAGCTACTCGCTAACGAAAAACCTCTAGTCATAACGGCTGGAGGTTTTTTTATGAGTAAAACTGATGTTTGGTAAACTAATAAATCACGGAGTCGAAAAACACGGTATTACAGCGATTAAAAATTATCTCCATTGACGCATTCATGAAACTATGACTAAATAAGAGGAAGATGAACCATGGCACTGTTTATGATAATTCTAAAATAGTTTTTAGTTGCAACTGTCAGCCGTACAAGGAGTGTACTATGTCTACTATGATTAATGATCGCACCTATCGCATCGCTCGTGAGAATACCCAAGCAATGATTGTCGATGTGCAAGAGCGCTTAACGCCGCATATCTACGATCACGAAAACATTGTCAAAAAAACCGTTACCTTGATTAAAGGGCTGCAAGCGCTCAATATTCCAATCATGCTCAATGAACAATATAAAAAGGGCTTGGGCGATACCTTACCAGAGCTGCGCGATGTACTCGAAGGAGACAATGCCAAGAGCTTTGAAAAGGTCACCTTTAGTGCCTGTGATAACAACGATTCATGGCACCATTTAGCGCAGCAGAACCGTAGTACCGTGTTGCTTTTTGGTGCTGAAGCTCATGTCTGTATTATGCAGACGGCACTGGATTTATTGGACAATGGTATGCAGCCTGTCATTATTGGGGATGCGGTGGGTTCTCGTTTTCCTTATGATAAAAAGCAAGCAATTCGCCGTATTCGCCGTGCAGGTGGGGTGATCAGTACTGTCGAATCAATCTTGTTTGAGCTGTGCCGTAGCAGCGAAGATCCTGCGTTTAAAACCATTATTAATTTGATTAAGTAGGTGGTTAAGCTTTAGTTGCTTAAAGACTTGGATAAATAGGGATTCAATTTGACCATTTATTTTCTAATTTATAATAGATAGCGCTTGGTAAAATAAGCGCTATTTTTTTGACAACGGTAATAGTCTTTTAACCATTGCTAGATATCAAACTAACTATAATACCTTGAGAAATGAAACTTAAAATCGCCAGAACTCATAAGTATTGAAAACCAATAACTAGAGACAACCAGAGAAAATCAATGTCGCAAGTCAGCTCTATATCATCAACTAATTCCGAATCTACTTCACATATCGAAATCGATGATGTCACTCATTTCTTATTAGAGTTAGATGCGCTCAAACTCGTGAATCGCCGCAGCTATGTGACACAGACCATTCGTAAAGAAAACTCTGCCGAACACTCTTGGCATTTAGCGATGGCCTGTTGGTCGATTGCTGAATTATTTGCGCTAGATGTCAATCATGAAAAATTGCTAAAGATGGCACTGGTTCATGATTTGGGTGAGATTGATGCGGGCGATACTTTTTTGTATGCCGATACGCGTACTGATGCACACGTCGAAGAGCGTGCAGGCATTGTCAGATTGCAACGTGAGCGAGGCAATGGCATTAGTGATTTGAGTGAGGTTTGGGAAGCGCAAGAAACAGGAAATAGCAAAGAAAGTCAGTTACTCAGAGTGGTCGATCGCTTATTGCCATTCCTACTCAATCTAAATACCAACGGTAAAACGTGGATTGAGCTTGGTGTTACGCGATCGCAAGTAGCGGGTGCGCATGCATTTATCAAAGACAGCTTTCCTCCTATTCATGATTGGCTCTCACATAATATTGAGTATGCAACTCAGCAAGGCTGGCTGATTGATGCGTAAATCTGCATAAGTAGCAGGCATAAAAAAGCCCAATTAAGCATGATAATTTACGCTTAACTGGGCTGATACTTTAAGTGCTTTTATACAAGCATGTTATTAAGCGTTTGCCATTCCTAGCAATTGACCCATTTGCACGACGCTATTGGCTTGCATACCATCTAGCCAGTCAGCCTTTGCTGCTTTTGGTAATACTACGATAGCCGTTGAGCCTAGATAGAAGCGTCCGAGCTCTTCGCCTGCTGCAAACTGCATGTCATGATCAGACTCGAATATGTCGTCAGTACGAGCAATCTTGCCTGTCGCGACGGTTTCGATACCAGCGACAATCATAGCACCAACCATCACAACAGCTGCTTTGCCATACTTGGTATCAAACATACAGACCAGACGTTCATTACGCGCAAACAAGTCTGGCACGTTAGCCGCCGTAGTATTGTTGACCGAAAACAGTGTACCAGGTACATAGCGAGTCTTGGTCAATGTGCCAGTAAACGGCATATGCACACGGTGATAATTGCTAGGTGCTAAGTAGATAGTCGCAAAACTACCATCAGCGAAATAACTGCCATCTTCACTATCAGCAAGTAGTTGGCCGACATCATAGTGACGACCTTTTGCCTGTAGTAGTTTATGGTCTTCGATTTGTCCTAGCTGAGAGATAATACCGTCCGCAGGACTTACGATACCATTTGCAGTGGCGTCAATAGTACGAGCGTCTTCTTTTAACTCGCGGGTAAAAAAGTCATTAAAACTTTCATAAGCGTTAAGGCTTTGGCGTTCGTACTCGTCTAAGCTGATATTATAAGCTTTGGCAAAGCTACGGATAAAGGTGCGTTTGACATAAGGGTGGCGACTGGCGGCCAAACGTCCAGCGACTTTACTGAGCTTTTGCTGCGGCACAAGCTGTTGTAAGGTGGTAAATACATTCATAATAAGGCTACCAAAATAAGGTGTAATATAAGAAATAATAGTCAAGTTAATGACGGTATTTTATCATGGACAGTATATTATTGTATGGCCATAATCTGTTAAGGAATTAGTAAATGAAAGCACTCATACAACGGGTGAAGCAGGCTAGTGTGGTCGTCGATCAACAGTGTATTGGCGAGATTGGGCATGGGGTATTGGCATATATTGGCTTGGGGCATGAAGACGATTTTGCCGCTGCCCAGCGTATGATTGACAAAATACTGACCTATCGCATTTTTGAAAATGATGAGGATCCTGCCAAATTTGGTAAACTGGATAAAAACGTTCAGCAGGTCGGTGGTGGGCTATTATTAGTTTCACAATTTACCTTAATGGCAAAAACAGACAAAGGTCGCCGACCAGACTTTGGTGGTGCGATGGCACCTGCTGCGGCGCAAGTGTTATTTGAACAACTGGTCGATTATGCCAAAACTAAGCACCCAAATGTGGCAACTGGTCAGTTTGGTGCGGATATGCAAGTGTCGAGCGTCAATAATGGGCCGCTCAATTTTTTACTAGAAATCTGATTTTAGAGTGTCATCAAGCTGTCATAATTAATCCGTTTAATGGGTAGAGACTGGTGAGTATATATCGCCTTTTTACATGCTAGATTTTGTCCGCTAACACCGAGAATGTCCTATGTATAATGAGCAAATTTTGATTGTTGAAGA
The DNA here is from genome assembly GCF_002836715.1 of Psychrobacter sp. 4Dc. Taxonomy (GTDB): domain Bacteria; phylum Pseudomonadota; class Gammaproteobacteria; order Pseudomonadales; family Moraxellaceae; genus Psychrobacter. The sequence continues at coordinate 7,527 of NZ_PJAT01000067.1, read as the reverse complement.
TGAGCCTGCGATTCGTGAAATGGTTGTCATGACGCTAGAGATGGCTGGGTTTGATAGCTTGCAAGCGGCTGACGTGTCAGAGGCGCATCAGCAAGTGGTCGATCATAGACCATCACTGATACTGTTAGACTGGATGTTGCCGGGTGACAAGAGCGGTGTGGATTTTTGTCGTATGCTCAAAAACGATGAGCTACTCTCTGAAATACCAGTCATTATGCTAACGGCAAAAAGCGAAGAAGACAGTAAGGTGCATGGTCTAGATGCAGGGGCAGATGATTATATGACCAAGCCTTTTTCGACTCGTGAGCTGATTTCTAGAATCAAAGCCGTACTACGCCGCAGTAGCGCGATGAGTAGCGACAAACCTATCGAAATTGGGCAGTTAAGTTTAGATACCAAGAGTCAGCGTGTGACAGCCGCAGGAAAAGTCATTGAGGTCGGCCCAACAGAATATCGCTTATTAGCATTTTTTATGAGTCACCCAGAGCGTGCCTATACAAGAACGCAGCTGCTCGATCAGGTTTGGGGCGGTAACGTTTATATCGAAGATCGAACCATTGATGTACATATCAAGCGTCTACGTAAACTATTGCGCCCTTATGATTGTGATACATTGATACAAACGGTGCGCGGTACAGGCTACCGATTTTCTAGCCTGATTGAGCCAAGTTAATCTTGTACAAATAATGCCGCAGCAATATAAAGGCCGCGGATAGTGGTAAGGATAAAAAATGGACAAGATAGCGCCAGTACAAAGTGAGCAATCAGCTCTACTAGAGCAAATATCTACTCAAAGTACAGCAGAGCAACTCAAAAAAATCGGCAGTGCACTACGAGCCCTGCGTGATGCAGTGATTTTGCTCAATAATAATGATGGCCTAGAATGGTGGAATCAGGCGGCGCAAGATTTATTGCTGCTACAGCCAGAAGATAAAGGTCAAAATATCTTTGACTTTATTACCGTACCTGAGTTCCGCCAGTACTATGAAGGTACAACGATACCTAACGATGGCGTCCATATAGAATCGTGGCGAGATCCTAGTCGCTACTTAAAGTGCGAACTGACTCCTTTCGGTGATGAAAAATTGCTGTTTGTATATGACGTGACCCGCCTGCGGCACTTAGAGCAAATGCGTCAGGATTTTGTGGCGAATGTCTCGCATGAGCTTAGGACACCATTGACGGTAATGATGGGCTATCTGGAGAATTTTTCCGATCAGCCAGATATGCCGCCGCAATGGCGTCGCGGTTTTGAGCTGATGACGCAGCAAACTGCCCGTATGAACAGAATCGTGAACGACTTACTGCTACTGTCTAAGATTGAAATTGAAGAATCACACGAGCTGCATTACATAGATATGACTAAGCTACTAACTAATATCTACGACGATGCACAGGCCTACAACCAAGCGTACAAACACATCATTCATTTGCATATAGATACGTATGATGGGCTATACGGGTCAGAGATGTACTTGAATAGTGCGCTATCCAATCTAGTAATCAATGCAATCAAATATACGCCAAAGGGTGGCAATATCACTATCAGCTGGACAAGAACGTCTGATGGCTGCCGTTTCGCGGTCGAAGATGATGGGATCGGTATTGCGTCAGAGCATATCGCCCGTTTAACAGAACGTTTCTATCGTATCGACAAAGGTCGCAGCCGTGCAACAGGTGGTACAGGGTTGGGACTAGCGATTGTAAAACACGTATTGCATCAGCACGAAGCGCAATTGCAAATCGATTCAGTAGAAGGGGAAGGGTCGACATTTAGTGTGGTATTCCCCTCAAATTACGTCAGATCCGTCACAGCCAATTAATACAATTTCTGGCTTATATTGGCGCTGATTTTTAGGCTTAAGTATTTTTGAGTAATACAAACTTATCATTATTTTAAATTAGGTTAACGACATACTTTTCTGTATTCGTTAATCCTTTTGCAAAAGTGGATAAGGGTTGACCGCACTGCCATTAATATAGATACCATAATGTACATGTGTTGGTGTTCCTTTTGTGTTACCGCTATCACCCACATAACCTATCACATCGCCCTGATTGACCCAGTCATTGGGGGAGATGTCAGCATAGTCTTCTAGATGAGCGTAGTAATGTCCTGCGCCACCAGGCCCTACCACCACGACCACGCGTCCACCCAATGTGTTCTCACCAACTTTGCTTACCACACCTTGCGTGGTCGACTGTACGGGAGTATTGCGCGGCGCAAAGATATCGATACCTTCGTGGGAGCGGCCTTGACTACGTGCCGCGCCCCAAGTGTCTGTCAGGTTTCGTTCTGGTAGTGGACTGGGTAAGCTGTTTTCTGTCGGCAGTTCTTGTTGCAATAGACTCAATTGCTGCCATTTGGCAACCACAAATGACTGCGTTTGTTGACTGATACTGGGTAGTAGCTTATCAAAGACAAATAACAGTGCTAGCAATACGATAGCCTTAATCAATAGGCTTATTAAACGACTAAAAAAAGAAGGTCTGGGAGGCTGGTTATTTCCATCTGCTAGCATTGATGTCTCATATATATTTGATGTCATTTGAGTTTTGATTATAAAAGCTTCGTCTAACAACGTATGTATCGCATTGTTATCTATCGTTTTTACCCCCATAGATATTCTTATGGTTAAGAATATAGACAGCAAATATAGTTTTATCTACTTAACATTTCTGCTGAGCATAGACAGTTGCTACTGATGGTTAATACTTTATGAATGATGCTTTTAAGCCTACTGATATTTCTGCCACGCGCGAAACAGCGCTGGTTATCGATACTGAAACAGATCAGGGCAGTGATCCTAGACCTATCCAAGTTGCTACTATCAATGTAGCAACTGGCTTTGAATGGATGAAATACTTTAACAGTGGTCGATCTATCTCACCCATTGTCATAAAGGTGCATGGTATTACCGATGATGATGTGGCTGGACTTGAGCGCTTTGAGTTGGAGCAGTTTGAATTACCAGAGTACTTGATTGGTCATAACGTACGTTTTGATTGGCGAGTGATTGGCAGTCCTTCTGCTAAGCTTATTTGTACGGTGAGGCTTGCGCGGGCAGCCTTTCCAGAATGGCGTGCTTACAGTCAGTCTAAGTGTATCGAGCAGTTATTGGGCAAGGGTGAAGCGAGTGCAATGACGATTGCCGCTCATGACGCGCTTGGCGATGCTCGAATGTGCTATTTGCTGTATCAGGCATGCTGCGAGCGTCTAGAGATTGCGCCGACAGACTTTGCAGCGGCACATGCTATCTCTAATAAAGCGACCCCTGTGAGCAAGATGCCGTTTGGTAAGCATAAAGGCAAACCGATCAAAGACGTGCCCATCAGCTATGTTAAATGGATGATAGGCAATATTCATAATATGCAGCCGTCCCTGTATTCGGCACTGACTAAACGCTTAAAACTGGAAGAAGCAGAAAATGCAAAAAAGTAACCTGTATTATCGAGGGTCTACCATGTATGGTGCGACATGGTGCTAAGCTTATGGTTGGTCGTGCAACCATGTCACCGCCATCTGCCATAGCTGCGGCGCTTTGATATTGGTCTTACTGCTAAAATAGCGCATATGACCGATATGATTTAGACCAAAATCCTCAGGGTCCAAGAAACGCTTTTCTACGGGCATTTTTGTAAACACCCTTATCATATCGTCCATGTTTTCACTATTGGCGATATCATCATCGCTAAAGCCAAGCCACAATGCTGGCATGCTGAGCTCATCGTAGAAATGCGTGTGTATGCTTTTGCCAAATGCGGTTTTGATATAGCCTGCGCCATTGCACCATTCACGCCATTGACGAGCCACGCCGCGTGGCAGCGGCTCACCCATACCGATTTTGTCTGACGGCGTATAGCCCAAAGTTAAGTTAGTGAGTGGAATAAACGCATCCATAAAGCCCATGGCTTTGAGCTTATATGGCATGCCCATATTTTTGATACGTCCTGACGAGCAAGCGACATTGAACACTGAGCCAATCGCCTGATAGTTGGGCATCAAGCCGATGAGCTGACCACCTGCGCTATGACCGATGAGATGATAGGAAGCATTAGGAAACTCATCTTGTAAGGCATCAAGTACAGCTGGCATGTCATGGCGACCCCAACTGATCAAGGAAGCGCTACATTTTGCCAGCTCGGTCGATAGTGACTCACCAATTCCTTCATTATCAAATGTTAGTACCCCAAAGCCGCTTTCTGCTAGATAGGTCGCAAAATTATGATAAAAGTGGCGCTTAATACCTGTGGCAGGTGCCATCATGACGGCTTTTTTTGTCGCATCTTTAGGGCGATAGACCGTGGCTGCCAATGCTTGGTTGCGATCGGTCATGATGCTTAATGAGTAAGTATCAATATTGCTCGCGTCATTCGTATTGCTTTTACTAGTGAGATTGCTATTAATTACAGAGCTTGATAGCTCGGCAGTAGGAGAGGTGTTGTGATTATCCATGGGTATACCTTAGTATTTTTATTAGTAGATAATGAATATCGAACTATGATGAACAATAAATGCGCATCTTGAAAGTGTAGTCGTTGCGTAGTGATAAATCGTTGTGACTATGTGGTAGCATTGCTTATGTTAAGATAAATACTGGCAAAACAGTTGCTCAAATATGACTTCCAAGTTTTATATAGCTTGGCTGAGTTTGTCTTATGAATCATGTGCATGACAATATAAATGATAGGTGTCGGTATGCAGCCTTCACTAATAACAAGCACTCAATAAAAACTGACAGGTAATTAAGGAAGCTATATGCAAATGAAAATTAACGATGATACTTATGATGTAATCACAAGCAAAGACATTACAAATATTGAAAAAGCAGTCGACAAGTCTGCTCTATCAATGCCGCTCGTGGCTGTGTATTGCGGTTCACGCTTGGGCAACGGTGACGTGTATGAACAGGCAGCACGCGAGCTCGGCAGTGCATTAGCAAACAATGGCATGGGGCTAGTATATGGTGGCGCTAGTATAGGACTAATGGGCGCAGTTGCGGATGAAGTAATTAATGGCGGCGCGCAAGCAGTGGGCGTGATTCCAACCTTTATGCTCAAGCACGAAATCGCTCATGAGCAGCTGACTCGCTTGCATTTGACTGACACTATGCACACGCGTAAGACCGTTATGGCAGAGTATGCCGATGCCTTTATCACGCTACCAGGCGGGCTAGGAACATTAGAAGAGATTATGGAAATTGCTACGTGGCGTCAATTGTACCAACACGAAAAACCAATGATTATTCTAAATATCAATGGTTTCTATGACCGTATGATTGAGCATTTGAAATATACCACTGAGCAAGGCTTTATGAAGCAGGAAGATTTAGATCGTCTAGTGGTGTGCAATACCATCAGCGAAGCGATCGATATGCTACAGACAGTAGTGACCATAGATGATGCTGTGGATACGGAGAAAATGGCTGGTAGTAATAGTTAAGCCGTATCGCTATTCATACACAGCAAATACTTAAATATTAAAAGCTATGACGAAAAAAGGAGCAGATAACCAAATTTCGGTGATCTGCTCCTTTTTTATATGTATTAACGACCTATCAGCGAATCATGTCTACTAAGCATCAGCAGGCGTGAGATCGTCCAATGCTACTTCACGAATACTATGATTGACATGAGCCATCGCTATTGGGAATCCACGCTGTTCAGCGAGCTCACGTGCAACCTCATCGACAGCGAGACTATCGTTATGGACAAGGTACGACCACTCATGATCATAGCGACTACGATTCAGAGGTGTATCGTTCTCTATCAAGCCTAGATCTGTCAGCTCATTAACGATTTGATCAGCGGCAATCAAAGTCGAAGATGCTTTGACGTTTTCTGCACGGGCATAGCGTATATTAGAGTATAAACTCACATCAGCTACTCGCAGCGTATCATCTTGTCCAGGAATCTGCTGCCCACCGTATAGCGCGTTACCAACAGTACGTGCGCTGTTAAATGTCGGTACAAACTCCGCCACATACTCAATCGCTTGCTGACTACGTGCCTGTAGGGGCGCTTTATCCCAACCATCTTCAATATAGTGCACATATTGCTGTGGCAGTTTGGGCTGCGCACTGTCTTCACTTGATGCGACAAGACCATCATCAAACAGAGTAATGGCTTTGCTCATACCGTGGATCTGAAAATATCCGCCAGGGTAGGGGGTAAGCTGCGCCATGCCTTCTGGCGTTCCTCGTTGACCATAAACGATAATCTCTGGTATCTGTCCACCAGCATCACCCCAATGGGTCACATAAGACGATTTGAACTCGACCATACGTGTGACTTCGACACCGACCATATCGTCAATAACACCTGTACGGAATCCGCAAGCATTGACTAGATAATCAACTTCGATAGACTCAGGCTGAGAGGCGTGCTCTTGACTATGGATTTGTTGATAGTCGATACGCCATTTGGTGACATGATGGTCAGCGTTGGTACAGTTCTCACAATCTACCGGCACGACTTTTTGCACAGCGGTTTCGGTAAATACATGCGCATTGTCGTACTCTTCAAGTGCAAGCTTGGCAGAAGCGGCTAAACGAAAAATGTTCCAACCGTATTCTTGAACAACAATTAACGGAAATTTAACCTTGTTCAAATCCAAGTATCTAGCGACTGGAATCATCCACTCATCAACCGTACTTGGTACAGCGACTTGCTCACGTTCAGACAGCTCAATCAATTGCTCACGGCTATAAAGCTGATAATAATCTTCAGGCTCGCCCAATACTTTATTATTAGCATCTTGCTCAATCAGTTCTTGATAAGCATCAGTCAGAATATCTAAACGCGGCAGTAAGTCTTCAGGCAATCCTTCGTCACGTGTCGGTACGGCAAACACAGTAGGACGAACGTCAATAGTGTGCGGATATAAACGCAAAATATCGATACATTGCTTAAGCAGCGCTACGCAATCCTCGTCCGGTATTTCACGGTACAAGTTACCACCTGCATGCAAATGACACATAGGTGGTCCATCAATGAGGGATTTTTTCTTCTCAAATAAGTAGGTCTCTAATCCTAATGCAGCAAGTCGAATCGCAATCGTTGATCCCGCAGTACCGCCGCCCAAAATGCCAACACGCTTTTTAGGTTGATCTTTTTGTGCCCCATAAGATAACACCCCAGAATGAGCGTCACGATTAAAGGATTGAGCGTATTTTTTATCAAAAGACTGAGTCATTGTCGTCGTTGTATCCTTAATAGCATCTGTATTAGGCCGTGCTCGGTATATGTATCAAATGTTCTATACTTCTTGATATGAGTGCGAAGGTAATTAAGTTCAACACACAAATCTGAACTTCAATAGTCATCTTTTCTATTGTTTAGCCGTTCTTCATCTCTATAGGTTTATTTTACGAAGAACTACAGACAATATGATGGGAAATACGTAAGAAGATGCATGAGTTTTGTCAACGAGTCGCTATATGTGTGAAGTTTTTCAGAGAAACAAGTCTGTCTAAAAATAGAGTAAACGAGAGAGGTGGCAAACTTGTGAAATCAAAAACAAGGTCG
>NZ_PJAT01000066.1 GCF_002836715.1 Psychrobacter sp. 4Dc | reverse complement strand
GTGCAAATGAAAGATAAACCTCCATTAAATACGTTAATGAATAATGCACTTACTTAGTATAAAAATAATGCACTTACTTAGTATAAAAATAATGCACTTACTTAGTATAAATTAGATAATAATCCGACTGTTCTACTCCACGATTTCGATAGGAGTACCAAGTATCACCGCATCCATAATTCCATCCATCTCATCATTGGCAACAGCGATACAACCATCTGTCCAATCACGTCGTTGATTAAATAATGCCAAATACCCAAAGCCATTCATTTGGCCATGAATCATGATATCGCCACCCGGATTGACCCCTAATGACTGCGCTCGCGCCTTGTCTTCATCATTGGGATAGCTAATATGAATAGAGCGATACGCAATGGAATTTTCATTCTTATAATCTAATGTATAAACCCCAACTGGCGTACGCTGATCACCTTCTTGTTGCTTATGACCTGTTGGACTGCTCCCTAGCGCAATACGATACGACCTAATAACTTTACCATCGCTCATCAGTTTTAAGATACGATCTGATTTGTCGACAAAGACTCGATCAATGACTGACGACGCAGGAATGAGGTTTTTGGGTTTTGAGGTGCTTTTGACATAAGCAATAGCGCTGGTGCTGACAATGGCAGCAAGACTAAGAACAATAGTAATAGGCAGCCAAGGCATACGCTGCTCATTTGATGAGTAAGATTTTTTATAAAAAAATAGCATAGGCTTTGATTCCCATAATTAATTTTTTGTCATTAATCATATGTATCAAAGTACTATGCCAGATTCTGTAGATACGTTTTGTGCAAAAGTGATGAATCACTCACGAGACTGTTACACCATGCGAATCGCACCATCTAAGCGAATAACTTCACCATTTAGATAAGCATTATCGATGATATGAGTCACCAATTTGGCAAACTCATTGGGATCGCCCAAACGTTTAGGATATGGCACGCCTGCTTCTAACTGTTCGCGTGCCTTTTCAGGAATACTGTCCATCATCGGCGTAGCAAAGACACCTGGTGCGATAGTCATCACGCGGATGCCATGACGTGCCAGCTCGCGAGCAAGTGGCAAGGTCAGACCAACCACGCCTGCCTTGGACGAAGAATAGCTGGCTTGACCTACTTGACCGTCAAAGGCAGCGATAGAGGCTGTATTAATAATAATACCTTGATCTACATTCTTCTCTACATGGTCGCCTGCACTACCATCACTCGCTATGCGCTTGGCAATGCTAGCAGCGACCAAACGGGCAACGTTAAATGAGCCGACCAGATTGATATTGACCCCACGGCTAAATGCCTCAAGGTCTGCCGGATTGTTATCACGATCCAGTAGCTTTTGTACCACTACGATACCAGCACAGTTGATTGATCCTTGCAGGCCACCGAAAGCTGATTCTGCCATTTCGACCGCTGATTGCACTTCATCACCGTTAGTGATATCACAGCGTACAAAGCGCGCACTATCACCTAACTCGGCGACCAGAGCTTGTCCAGCAGTTTCATTTAAATCAGCGATAACGACGTTGCCACCTTGACCTACAATCGCCCGAGCCACTGATTCGCCCAAACCTGATGCACCGCCTGTGACTAAAAAGCTGTTTTCTTTAACTTGCATGATTATTCCTTTAAATTTTTGCTTCTTATTAGGGCGTGTCCTCAATTCAATCGATAGTCATCTAAATGGGTTACAAATGGCTAAATCTTGCCAAACAGCGTCAAATAGCTGACTAATATCTCGATATTATCTGCGCTATTTTCCTTGTTTGACTGCGATTTATCTCATTTTTATCACCATTTTTAAAATGAGGACACGCCCTAGATATTTTCTATTAAATTTATAGACACTTTACCAATTCACTTATGCAGCAGACAGACTACGCAACAAAAAGCGTTGAATCTTTCCACTCGGCGTTTTCGGCAGTTCTGTCACAAACTCGACCTCACGCGGATACGCATGAGTGGATAGGCGTTTGCGTACCAGCTCTTGGATTTCTTTGGCGATTTGCTCACTGCCTTCGATACCATCTTTTAGTACCACATAAGACTTAATAGTGTGACCGCGCACTTCGTCTGGCACGCCTACTGCCGCAGACTCTGCCACTGCTTCATGCTCTAAGACAGTATTTTCGACATCAGTAGGCCCTACGCGGTAACCTGCGGTAATAATAATGTCATCATCACGGCCTGAGAACCAGTAGCTGCCGTCACTATGACGCTCGACCACGTCGCCTGTCAGATAGTAATCATCCACAAAGGCTTGTTTTTCATTCCAGCTATAACCACGGAAATAAAACGCAGGTGACTGACTGACCACGACCGCTAACTGCCCTTGCTCACCATCAGGCAATACTTGCATGTCATCATCTAATACGACAAGCGTATGCCCCGGTAGCGCCATACCCATCGAGCCAACGGGACTCTCATGTACCAGTGCATGATGTGCACAGCAAGTCATGCCCGTTTCTGTTTGCCCATATTGGTCTTTGACTTGGCATGCTAGATAGGTTTCAACCCAGTTGACCACTTCAGTGTTCAATGTCTCCCCTGCTGAGTTGGCACAGCGTAAAGACAGCTTGACATCGTCATGAGTCTCTTCATTAACACTATCAAACACACCACTAGATTTCATCATTCGAAATGCCGTTGGTGAAGAGGCCAAATTGGTAATTTTGTGACGCACCATAAACTCACGGGTATTGGTCGCGTCAAATCCTGCTTCATTAAAATAAGTGGTGATACCCAGTAGCAAAGGCCCTGTGATGGCATAGTACAAGCCATACGCCCAGCCTGGATCTGCCATGTTCCAATACTGATCATCTTCACGTAGGTCAATGGCGTAACGCATATATAAGTAAAAGGCAGGTAACGCAGCCAATGGAACGCTGACGCCTTTTGATTTACCAACCGTACCAGAGGTAAACATTTGCAAAAATGGCGCATCCGTATCGAGGATCACGGGTTCGAGCGTTTGCGACTGTGCTGCCATAGACTGGCTATAGTGATCGTCACCCCATGTCTGGGCATCTTCCACACTGCCGACCAATACCATTTTGGTTTGCTCAGCCAAATCTTCAAACTTGCCGCGATTTTCTAAATTAGTAAAAACAACTCTGGTATTAGCCTTGTCCATTCGATACTTAATCGAATCATAACCAAAGGCAGTAAATAGCGGCTGATAAACTGCGCCAATCCGCCAAGTTGCTAGTACAACGGTGAGTAATTCAGGTGTACGCGGTAGCATGGTCGCGACTTGGTCACCGACTTGTACGCCATAAGACAATAGTAAGTTAGCGACTTGCGCACTCGCCGCATCTAGCTCAGCAAAGCTCATACGAGTCACGTTGCCGGAGGTATCTTCATGCACTAGCGCAATGTTATCATCGCGACCGTCACGTACATGACGACCACAGCATGCCATATAGGCATTCAACCGATCGTCTACCTGCGTGCCAAAGATTTCTGACAGCAGCGCATTCATGTCGAAGTTATTATAATAATCGGTATAGTTTTTTGGTGTGATGGTAGCGTCTACATCAACGATCGTAGGAGTTTGAAAGGCGGTGTTCATAAGCTAATCCTTTAGCAATAGCAGATAACTGGTAAAATGGTGGTTATGATTGTAAAACGGTCACATCCTATAGACCGTTTAATATCTTCGTATTTATCATGCTCTATTAGTATAGTCAATTCCACCTAAAAGTGTTATAAATTAATTATCAAATCCAATTGTTATTATAAAGACCATGACTTACTCACTAGATTTTCGCAAACAGGTACTAAAAAGCTTAGACGAGGGTATGACCTTTGCCGAGGCGGCTGAGTTTTATAATCTGAGCCCAACCACCATACAGAACTGGAAGCGGCGTGTTCATAGTAAAACAACCAGGCAAACCAAGCCCTATAAAATACCAGATGATGTGCTACTTAATGATGTCAAAGAGTATCCCGATGATTACCAGTATGAGCGAGCTCGTCGTCTAAACTGTAGTAAAACAGGCATTTATCATGCCCTAAAGCGCCTAGGCATCAGTCAAAAAAAAGACCTTAGAACATCCAAAAGCCTGTCCAATCAAAAGAGCGATATATCACAGTAAGCTTGATACTTTTAAACAACAAGGCTATCCCATCGTTTATATGGATGAAAGTGGCTTTGAGCACGAGACCATTCGCTCTCATGGTTATGCACCGATTGGTAAACCCTGTATCGATAGCTACAACTGGCAAGGTAAAAAGCGAACCAACGTTATCGGTGCTCTCTATGAAAAGATGCTGTTTGCACTAGATTACTTTAAGCACAACATTAACAGCCGCATATTCTACGAATGGTGCAAACACAAGCTGATCCCAAGTCTTAAAACAAAATGCGTGATTGTGATGGATAATGCCAGATTTCATAAGAAGAAGCGCATTCAAAAGCTACTGAACAGGCATGGTCATCGTATTCTATGGCTGCCACCGTACAGCCCTGACTTGAACCCTATTGAAAAAAAATGGGCACAAGTAAAGTTTCTACGCCAAGGCTGGTTGGAAAACGACTTATCCAAGTTGTTTTATGATGTTTGTCCTAACCATAACAATTTTATTTTGAACTGACTATAACGCATTTCTACGTTTATTTCAATACATAACGTATCATTTTTATTTTATAGAAATAAAGATAATCTATAACTAATTATCATTAATTCGCTATAAGTCCGCGAAGACACCTACAATCAATAGCCAAAGTACTGCCACATATTTTCAATTTCCTATTAAAGAATTAACACCTCAATATTATTATCTACAACCTCAACTTAAACATCAGCTCTTAAAAACCCTAATAAGGCTTTTTCTTCACAGCTTTGGTATTTTTTGGTTCGACCACGACGTGCTTGTTTGTAAGTCTCAAAGAACTGCCCTTCCAAAAAACGCTCAATGACAATGGGATGAATATAAGAGGCACGGCAGACGGTTGGTGTGTTGCCTAGCTCTGCTGCCACGCTTTTCACCATATCAGTGACTAATTGCTGTCGCTCAGCGCTTTCTGGCGCACTGGCTAGTATGCTAGCGCCTGCAGTCGTTTGTAGCTCATCATATAGGTAGCTTGCTGCGAGTACACTGGCCATCCATGTACGAAAATCCTTTGCACTGTACAGCTTACTTTCGCAGTCCATGCCGCACGTATGCATCCGTAAGTAGTCATTGATATCGCTACTGTCGACGACTTGCTTATGTCCATCGTCATCTAAATATTTGAATATCTGATAGCCTGGTAGTTCAGAGCAGGCTTGTACGATGTCAATCAATCGCTCATCTTGCAGCTCAATGTGGTGTTCTTTTGCGCTTTTTCCGACGAAATCAAACGCCAGTCCATTGTCGGTTTCACTAACATGCTTGCTGCGTAGCGTACTCAGACCATAGCTTTTATTTTGCTTAGCGTAGCGGCTATTGCCAATACGAATCAAAGTGGTCTCTAGCAATTTAACAACGGCAGCAAGCACATTGGTGCGTGACAACGATTCTGCTTCCAAATCTGTCTCGACCTGCGCGCGTAAATTGGGCAGCGCCTCTGCAAACCCTATCATCGCATCAAACTTTGCTTGGTCACGAATATTGTTCCATGACGGATGATACAGATACTGCTTGCGAGATTTTTCGTCTCGCCCTGTTGATTGTAGATGGCCTCTTTCGTCTTTGCATATCCACACCTCTGACCACATGGGCGGTATCACCAACGCATCAAAACGCTGACGCAATGCTCTGTCTTTTACCGTGTTACCCGTTGCATCACGATAAGTAAAGCCGCGACCCCAACGTCTACGCTCGTAGCCTGGTTCATTGTCACTCACATAACGCAAATTAGCGCGGCGTGCGAGATGCTCGTAATCATGACGCACATCTTTGGTCATTGTCTGCTGGCTAGTCTGTAATTTTGCCTTTGTCATAAACCTGTATACCTTTGAGAATTCATGGTTTTAGCATAATTAATGACGGTAGTTTTTGCTGTTTATTTGGCACAGACAAAGTGTAATGCTGTGTAAAAGTAAGCGAATGGCAGGGTTCTCAACCATTGAATTTTAGGTCATAATTTAATGGCTATCAAAACTTAAGTTGAGTAAAACACAATTAAAAACACTTCTATCACAATAGCACCACTCTCTAAAGCCGACTATGACTTTTGGTTGATATTGTGGCAAGACTATCTAACATTTTATGAGACCAGTTTGCCAATGAGCACGATTGATACAACATGGCGCAACTTGATAAATAATGACGTCGCTACCTATGGAATTGGGGCGTGGAAGGATGATATTTTGGTAGGTTTTACTCATGTAGTAATACATCTAACGACTTGGAGTAGTACGGCATGTTGTTATCTACAAGATCTCTATGTCAATGAGTCTGTACGTGGAAAGGGTATCGGACGGGTATTAATTGAAGCGGTATACAACTTTGCTGATGAAAAAGGCTGTAATCACGTTTATTGGAAAACTCAAGAAAGTAATGCTGATGCACGCCAACTGTATGACAAAGTCGCAAGCTTAACGGACATGGTGCAGTACCGTAAAAACTTATAGTTTTTTATAGTTCAGAAATAAAAAACGCCAAGCATAAAATACTTGGCGTTTTTCGTTTTGATACTGCTATAACTTAGAAGTCGTTATTTACCGTATACACATAAGTAAGCGGTTTCGACGTCTACTTTTACCTGAAACTTTTGGTTAGCTTCAACGGTGAACTGCTCGCCAGCATTAAACGTTTGCCACTCATCACTCTCTGGTAATTTTACGGTCAATGCACCGCTCACCACGCTCATGGTTTCAAATTCACTGGTGCCAAACTCATACTCACCAATTTCCATGACGCCGACAGTCGCAGGCTTGGTAGCCGTTTGAAAAGCAATAGAAGTCACTTTATCATCAAAATAATTATTAACGCTTGGCATAATTTTCCTTAATTAAATATTGATTACTATTTCAATTAGTTACTATTTTAAAACGGCTGCTTATTTAAAACAGCCTTTTACAGTCCTGCTTTTAGACTCGCTTCGATGAACTGATCGAGGTCACCATCTAGCACCGCACCAGTGTTAAAAGTTTCAACGCCCGTACGCAAGTCTTTGATACGTGAGTCATCGAGCACGTATGAGCGAATTTGACTGCCCCAGCCGACGTCAGACTTGCCATCTTCTACCGCTTGCTGCGATTCCATACGTTTTTGCATTTCCAGCTCATAGAGCTTAGCACGTAGCATTTTCATCGCCGTGGCTTTGTTACCATGTTGACTACGCTCATTCTGACAGGTCACTACCACACCTGATGGCTCATGGGTAATACGTACCGCAGAATCTGTCGTGTTTACGTGCTGACCACCCGCCCCAGATGAACGATAGGTATCGATACGCAAGTCAGCTGGATTGATATCAATCTCGACGTTGTCATCGATTTCAGGTGAGACAAATACCGCTGCAAACGAGGTATGACGACCATTGTTACTATCAAATGGTGACTTACGTACCAAACGGTGAACACCAATCTCAGTACGCAACCAACCAAACGCATAATCGCCTTTGATCTCAATGGTTGCCGACTTAATACCAGCCACGCTACCTGATGACACTTCAATCACATCTACTTTGAAGCCATGTGCTTCTGCCCAGCGTGTATACATGCGCAGCAGCATTTCAGCCCAATCTTGCGCTTCAGTACCGCCACTGCCTGACTGAATATCCAAGTAGCAGTTATTTGGATCCATCTCACCGCTAAACATTCGGCGGAATTCTAAATCAGCAACACGTTTCTCAGCGCTATCTAGCTCGCTCTGCACATCGGCTAGCAATGACTCATCTTCTGCTTCGACTGCCAACTCTAGCATGGCAGACGCATCTTCTAATGTCGTCTCAAGTGACACTACCACATCGATGACACCATCAAGGTGACTTTTTTCTTTATTAATCTTGGTCGCGCGCTCTGGATCATTCCATAGCTCGGGGTTTTCTAACTCTAAATTAACTTCTTCTAAGCGTTCTTGCTTACCATCGAAGTCAAAGATACCTCCGCAAATCCTGCCCACGCTCTGATAAATCTTTAATTTGCTCTTGATACGGATTGATTTCCATAAATGTTCCTGTTTTTCTAATAAAATAAATAACGCATGTGGCGCTATTTTAAATGAGATTGAGGCTAAATGGTTCGCTAATTATCGCTATTGCTAATGTTGCTACTATTACTGGATTGGACAGCTTATATTGACCAATCTTCTACTGCCCAGCGATGCGCCAGAGCATGCGCATGAAGCGCGTCATCAGGTGACACGCAAACGGCCACATCTGCCCATTCGAGCAATGGGATGTCGTTCTTAGAATCTGAATACGCGTAAGTTTTTTCAAAGGTGATGCCAGAGGCTTGCTGTTTATTTAGCCATTTATCTAAATGGTATATTTTGCCCGCTTGGAAGTTTGGTCTGTCAGTTAGCTTACCTGTATAGCGATTGTCTTTGATCTCTAATGGCGTTGCCAATACATTGGCTTCTTCCACGCCAAAACGCTTGGCAATAGCCGATACCACAAAATCATTGGTCGCAGAAATAATCACCACATCGTGCCCTTGCTCAATATGCTGACACAATGCTTCCATCGCTTTTGGGCGAATATGTGGCTCGATTTCGCTTTTGATATAGTCTTCTCTTAGCTCATCAAGTCTATCAAGCGGCAGACTGCTTAAAAACTGCGCAACGAATTCATTGTACTCTGTCGCGTCTAGCGTACCTTCGATATAGTCATTATAAAACTTCTGATTGGCAGTGCGGTACTGCGCCTCATCGACAAGGTCATGCTTTACGATATACTCGCCCCAGAGATAATCGCTATCGACATCAAGTAATGTATGATCTAAATCAAATAATGCCAGTTGTTTTTGTTGTATTTGTGCTTGATTTGCCTGCATGGTGAGACCTTATCGTTGGTTGCGAAAAAATATGAATCGTTTAATAAAATTGGGTACGTTATGCATTAAGGCTGACCGTATCACTTAAACAGCATGTAAATGACATAAGCTTATACCTTGTAATTTATCTTTTTAGAATTGCTTAAACCATTTACCTTTAGTCAGGCATCGCTATTTCTGTTAAGCCTGTTTTAAACTTTTGGCAACGCTCAGCATAATGTAGCGCTGACATTTTTAGCATCGCTGCTTGCTCATCTGTCAGCGTCTTGACCACTTTTGCAGGCGCGCCCATCACTAGCGAGTTATCAGGAATAACCTGACCTTCAGTAATTAAGGCTTTCGCCCCTATCAGACAGTTTTTACCGATTTTGACATTGTTAAGTACCACAGCGCCAATGCCAATCAAGCTATTATCACCGACTTCACAGCCATGTAACATAGCCAGATGACCGATAGTCACGTAATTACCGATTTTCACCTCAATACCCGCATCGGTGTGAATCACACTGTTTTCCTGCACATTACTATAGTCACCGATATGGATACGATCGTTGTCACCGCGTATCACTGCACCGAACCAAATATTGGCCTGATGACCTAAATACACATCGCCCATCACTTGCGCCGAGTCTGCTACCCAGCCATTGAATGGTGCGGCAAACTCTGGGGTTTTGTCTAAATACTGATAAATCATAACGACTCCTTGTCATCTTCATTATTGTCATAACAAACGATTATAAAAATTAGGTCTAGGGCTGCGCCGTCCATTGTGGCAAAGCCAACTGCGAAAATCCAGCGCTATTAATATACGCTGGATGTCGAATTCGATAAAAGAGAAAGGAGTTAATATCCGCTTAGGCTATTTTATAAAGTCAATATCTTTATGAAGTCCTCATTATTAGCCATGAAATGACTATTAACCCAGTAAATCGGCTAGCTATAACCGTCTATTTTGTATATAATACGCAAAATCTGTGCCTAAGCGAGCGGACATGATGCAAGTTACCTATTCACTATCTAGTGGGTTTTGTAGTTTTCATCAATAATGTCTTCTCGCTTTTTTGTGGAAAATTTTTGTGTATCGCCCTTTTTTTACTTTTATATGACAACAGTCAAATGCCGTAAATAAAAGGATACGGAGCAATTTTAGACCAACAAAACACGATGGCACTCACCAATAACAGCGGAGGCAATCCTTGAATTCATCGGCAGAAATACAAGCAATTTTGGCACTAGCAGACGGTACAATCTTTCGCGGTGTCAGTATCGGCAGCCTAGGTCATCGTATTGGTGAAGTGGTATTTAACACAGCCATGACAGGGTATCAAGAAATCCTAACCGATCCAAGTTATGCCCGCCAGCTGGTGACTTTGACTTACCCTCACATCGGTAATACAGGCACCAATAGCGAGGACACAGAATCTGGCAATGGTCACAAAATATGGGCAGACGGTCTTATCATCCGTGATGCCACCATGGCAACCTCTAACTTCCGTAACTCAGAGTCACTTAGCGACTATCTACAACGTAACGAAACAGTGGCTATCGCTGAAATTGATACCCGTCAGCTAACACGTCTATTACGTGATAAAGGTGCACAGAACGGCTGTATCATGACTGCCTCAAACGGCGAGACTATCAGTAGCGACGATGAGCAAAAAGCGATTGAGTTAGCAAAAGGCTTTGCAGGTCTAAAAGGCATGGACTTGGCAAAAGAATGCTGTACTAAAGAGAACTTCGAGTGGACAGCAGGCACATGGGATCTATCAGACACCCTACTCAACCGTGATATTCATGGTAGTCATGATAGCGGTACTGGCGGCTTCTTTAAGCAACTTGGCACTCATATCGATTCTAAATACAACGTCGTTGCTTATGACTTCGGTAGCAAAACAAACATCCTGCGCATGCTCGTCGACCGCGGTTGTCACGTGACGGTTGTACCAGCACAGACCCCTATCGCAGACGTGCTAGCGATGAATCCAGATGGCATCTTCTTATCAAACGGCCCTGGTGATCCTGCAGCTTGTGATTACGCTATCGATGCGGTACGTCACATCATTGAACAAACTGACGTCCCAACGTTTGGCATCTGCTTAGGCCATCAGCTGATTGGTCTAGCAAGCGGCGCAAATACCATCAAAATGAAAACTGGCCATCATGGTGCCAACCATCCAGTACAAGACTTAGCGACTGGTACGGTTATGATTACCAGTCAGAACCATGGTTTTGCGGTTGATGAAGACACGTTACCTGACAACGTTAAATCTACTCATCGCTCACTGTTTGATGGTACTAACCAAGGTATCGAGCTAACCGATAAGCCTGTATTTAGCTTCCAAGGTCACCCAGAAGCCAGCCCTGGTCCACATGACTGCGCGCCATTGTTTGATAAGTTTGCGGATATGATGGAAGCGTCTAAAACTGCCCAAGCGTAAACGGTTGATTATAACTACATAATAAGTAAACGCTTGAATCGTCCATAGCGGTTCAAGCGACACTAACTAAAGCACTGCAAGCATAAAACGCCATGAGCGTTATCAAAAATAAAGATTACTCAAATTATCACCCAAACGAAGGTAGCTCTAACTATGCCAAAACGTACCGACATAAAAAGCATTCTTATCATTGGCGCAGGCCCTATCGTCATCGGCCAAGCATGTGAGTTTGACTATTCAGGCGCGCAGGCGTGTAAAGCGCTAAAAGAAGAAGGCTACCGCGTCATCTTGGTCAACTCAAACCCTGCGACCATCATGACCGACCCTGTCATGGCTGACGCGACCTATATCGAGCCGATTACTTGGCAAACCGTTGAGCAAATCATTGCCAAAGAACGTCCAGATGCAATCTTGCCAACAATGGGCGGACAGACAGCACTAAACTGTGCGCTAGAGCTGGACAAGCACGGTGTATTGACTAAGTATAACTGTGAATTGATTGGCGCGACCAAAGACTCAATCGAGATGGCAGAAGACCGCAACTTGTTTGATAAAGCCATGAAGCGTATTGGCCTTGAGTGCCCTCGCGCTGAAACGGCTGAAACCATGGAAGAAGCCTTTGCGACTCAAGAAAAAATGGGCTATCCGTGTATTATTCGTCCATCATTCACGATGGGTGGTTCAGGCGGCGGTATCGCCTATAACCGCGATGAGTTCATTGAAATCTGTGAGCGCGGTTTTGATTTGTCTCCAAACCATCAATTATTGATCGATGAATCATTGATTGGTTGGAAAGAATACGAGATGGAAGTGGTTCGTGACAAAAACGACAACTGCATCATCATCTGCGCTATCGAAAACTTTGACCCAATGGGCGTGCATACCGGTGACTCAATCACCGTTGCGCCAGCACAGACCTTGACGGACAAAGAATACCAAATCATGCGTAATGCGTCATTAGCAGTACTGCGTGAGATCGGTGTAGAAACTGGCGGCTCAAACGTACAGTTCGGTATCAACCCTGATACTGGTCGCATGGTCGTCATCGAGATGAACCCACGCGTGTCACGCTCGTCTGCCCTTGCCTCAAAAGCCACTGGCTTCCCGATTGCCAAAATCGCAGCGAAACTGGCCATTGGTTACACGCTAGACGAATTGCAAAACGACATCACTGGTGGCAAAACGCCAGCCAGTTTTGAGCCTGCACTTGATTATGTCGTGACCAAGATACCTCGTTTTAACTTCGAAAAATTCCCACAAGCAGACAACATCCTATCGACTCAGATGAAATCGGTCGGTGAAGTGATGGCGATTGGTCGTAACTTCCAAGAGTCTATGCAAAAAGCATTGCGCGGTATGGAAACAGGTGCGGATGGCTTTGACGAGCAAATTGACTTGTCAAAAGTAAGTGCCGAAAAAGCGCGTAGCGAAATCATCAACCGCCTAACCATTCCAACACCTGAGCGTATCTACTACGTTGCTGATGCCTTCCGCGTCGGTATGAGTGTCGATGAAGTGTTTAATTTTACCAAGATTGACCCATGGTTCTTGGTACAGATCGAAGATATCGTTAAAACAGAAGCTACCGTAAAATCACTGGGTTTTGGCGGATTGAACGAGAAAAATCTACGCAGCTTTAAACGTAAAGGTTTATCAGATTTGCGTTTGGCTAAATTGCTTGGCATCTCACAAAAGCAACTTCGTAAAAAGCGTTGGGATCTAAACGTCTATCCAGTCTATAAGCGTGTCGATACCTGTGCCGCAGAGTTTGCTACTAGTACGGCTTATATGTACTCGACGTACGATAGCGAATGTGAAGCGAACCCAACAGACAAAAAGAAGATCATGGTTATCGGTGGCGGTCCTAACCGTATCGGCCAAGGTATCGAGTTTGATTACTGCTGTGTACACGCAGCGCTTGCCATGCGTGAAGATGGTTACGAGACCATCATGGTCAACTGTAACCCTGAAACGGTTTCAACCGATTATGATACTTCTGACCGTTTATACTTTGAGCCAATCACGTTAGAAGACGTGCTAGAGATTGTTCGTATCGAAAATCCTGATGGCGTGATTGTACAGTTCGGTGGTCAAACGCCATTGAAACTTGCTCGTGCACTAGAGTCAGCAGGCGTCAAAATCATCGGTACTAGCCCAGATGCAATCGACCGTGCCGAAGACCGTGAGCGCTTCCAGCATATGATTCAGCAGCTAAACCTAGTACAGCCATCAAACGCTCTAGCAACCAGCTTAGAAGACGGTTTGGTTAAAGCAAAAGACGTAGGCTATCCATTGGTTGTACGTCCATCTTATGTATTAGGTGGCCGCGCGATGGAAATCGTCTATAACGAAGACGAGCTAAGACACTATCTACGTACTGCGGTACAAGCATCGAATGAAGCACCTGTCCTACTAGATCGTTTCTTAGATGATGCTATCGAAGTTGACGTAGACTGTGTATGTGATGGTACTGATGTCGTTATCGGCGGTATCATGCAACATATTGAACAGGCTGGCGTTCACTCAGGTGACTCAGCATGCTCACTGCCACCATACTCACTGTCTAAAGAGTTATGTGACGTGATGCGCGCACAGACAGTTGCTATGGCAAAAGAGCTAGGCGTTATCGGTCTAATGAACGTACAGTTCGCAGTAAAAGGCGAAACCGTATATATCCTAGAAGTGAACCCACGTGCTGCACGTACAGTACCGTTCGTCTCTAAGTGTATCGGTACTTCTTTAGCACAGGTTGCTGCGCGCTGTATGGCTGGTACTTCGCTTAAAGATCAAGGCTTTACCACTGAGATTGTTCCAGCATTCTATGCGGTCAAAGAAGCGGTATTCCCATTCGCTAAGTTTCCAGGTGTTGACCCAATCTTGAGTCCTGAGATGAAATCAACGGGCGAAGTTATGGGCGTGGGCAAAACCTTTGGCGAAGCATTCTACAAGGCCATTATCGGTAGTAATGAGCGTCTGCCAGGTCTACCAACTGAAGGCGAGACAAAAACCGTCTTTATCTCAGTTCGTGACAGCGACAAAGCCCAAATTGCTCCGATTGCTCGTCAGCTTGCAGACTTTGGCTTTAAGATTGTCTCGACCACTGGCACGCAAAAAGTACTAAGCGAGGCTGGTATCGAAAGTCAGCAAATCAACAAGGTTACTGAAGGTCGCCCGCATATCGTTGATGCCTTGAAAAATGGCAAAATCGACCTTATCATCAATACAACTGAAGGTAAGCAAGCTCAAGAGGATTCGTTCTCTATTCGCCGCAGTGCGCTACAGGGCAAAGTATTCTACGTCACCACGTTAGGTGCCGCTGATGCCGTCTGCAAATCTTACGCGATTGACTTACCGTTTGATGTCTATAAGTTACAAGATTTGCATGAGCAAGCAAAGTCTATTGACGTGGCTGAATAATTTCAGTAGATTAAGCATAACCGTTAGGCTTGCCTAAAAGCTCACTCAAGTATCGTTGTTTGCTTTAAATATAGCCAACCATGCTTGAGGAACGATACCTTTACCGTGATAGACCTAAAAAGCATAGTGGCTAAATTGCGACTATGCTTTTTATTACGTAAGCTTAAGTGCGCCTATGCTTGAATTGAGGTGAGATACACTCATAAATGATAGCCAACTTATTCATTACATCGTCTTAATTATCACTCTTTTATATTTTATATCCATTGCAACAACACTGACACCATCTCATTATGAGGTGGTGTGGTGTTATTGGTTTAAGGAAAAAACATGCAACGTTACCCAATGACTCCGCAAGGACACGCGGCTCTAGAAGCCGAATTAAAACAGCTAAAAAGTGTCGACCGTCCACGTATCACAGCATCGATTGCTGAAGCACGCGAACACGGCGATTTGAAAGAAAATGCTGAATACCATGCTGCCCGCGAGCAACAAGGTTTTTGTGAAGCACGTATTCGTGACATCGAAGCCAAACTTGGTGGCGCTCAAGTCATCGATCCTTCGACACTGCCAAAAGAAGGCCGTATCGTGTTTGGCGTCAGCGTCGTGATCGAAAACATGGACACCGAAGAAGAAAAACAGTACAAAATCGTCGGCGATGATGAGGCTGACTTTAAAGCTGGCAAAATCTCAGTCAACTCACCAATTGCTCGTGGTCTGATTGGTAAGTTCGAAGGCGACGAAGTGCGCATCGAAACGCCAAAAGGCGTGGTTGAATATGAAGTCATGAAAGTTATCTACGACTAATAGCTACATTGCGTTCTAATCTATAAATTTGATATTCTCAAAGATAGACAGTTTGAGAAATGACTTTTAGATAGCAGCTTCGATGACAATGATTGCGACTGGCTACTTTGTTATGCGACTCCATAGATGAAAGCTGTACTACACATAGATAGCATTTATACCGTTTCGGTTACACAATGCTGCTTTTATCCATGATTTGTTTTGGCGCATAATTATTTGAGTTTGAGTGCACCACAGCTTTAATATTAAGTTTATTCAATAAGAAATATTTAAGATTGAATAGCTTTTATACAAGTGAGTATTGCGGCGCTTTTACTAAAAATAATGATGGTCTGATCGCAAACATAGGCTAATATCAGCACTACTACCCTCGTTATTTGGCATATTTTTCGGTGTCATTTAGCGGGGGTTTTGTTTATCTAAGCATTATCTATTGTTGTATTACTTATTATTATTTTTGAGGAGTCTTTTATGATTATGAACGATGGTTTTCAAGCATCAACTGCTAAAACAACTATGGCAAAAAATGCAGCTATGTCTGCATTACTAGCAGGTATCATGTTGGCCGCATCATCAGCCAATGCTGCCCCTGAGATTGCCATTAGCTCATCTGCGAGCGGTAGCACCACGGTGGTCGAGCAATACTCTGATGGCAAAACTGCTACTATTACGGCAACGCCAAACGGTATCACCATGCAAGATGGCATGCCGTACGCGGTAACTCAGGTGACCACTGTGCCACGCTATGTCGTGCGTCAGTCTCCTATTGTCCAAGGTACGACGACCGTTACTAGCGTACCAGTGACTAACTCTATTACCAATAAGGTCACTAAAGTAGATGTGATTACCACGCCTGCCAGCAGCGTGACGCAAGTACTACCTGTCGCAACCAATGTCACCCCGCCAGTGATTATGCAGCAGCCAGTGACCAATCAAGTAACGACCACGACGACAACTTTGGATACGTTGCAACTGACTCCTACCTTTAGTACGCCTGGCGTGGTCAATGCAAATACCAAAGTCATGAAAATTCTAAAAAATGCTGATGGACGTGAAGTTGCCGTTCCTGCCAATCATATTGCCCCTGGCGATGTGATTGAGTATCACACCACTTATACCAACACCTCAGCACAGCCGGTCAATGACATCAACGCCATGATCTCATTACCAAGTGGCGTCCAGTTAGTCTCGTTGAATAGTCCTCTGCCGACACTTGCTACCACTGGCGGAGACAGCTATCAAACCATTCAGCAAGTTGGCAACACGGTGGTTGTCCAAGAAAACTACTCTGGTCTAAAATGGAACTTGGTGAACTTTGATGCTAATGCGGCCAAAACCGTGGTAATACGTGCCAAGGTTCAATAAAAATTAGGTTATAGCGTATTATTATTGAATAGATACCAGTATATGTAAAAGGTCTTGTGGACTAGCTATCTAGTCAGCAAGACCTTTTTTGTGTCGGTGGCTTGGTTTTGAGTGTGGTAAAGCACTGCTTTAAGCTTAGGATATAAATGCTTGATGCAGTGGCAGAAATAGCTGAGCTTTTAGAGAAGATCATTTTTCTTTATACAGAATAGGCCGATTAATTAGATTATTAAGTTTTGTCATAAAAAAGATAAAACCAAAACCAAAGATTGACGTAGTGAGCACTCTTATCATGTTTTGATCGAACATTAGGTTTTTGGTATCTTCGTAAGTTATTTGCAGATCTTCCTCTGATTCTCTAATGTCTAAGCTGACTAATTGCGGTAAATTATTCGATACGCCTAAAAAATTGGGCTGATAGTACCAACCAACTCTTGCGTACTTGCCAAGCCTAGGTTCAAGGTATGTAGGACCCATACATGACCCAGTATTAATAAAGCCAAATACATTATAGCTACAGCCATAAAGCGTTATTTGTTTAGGATTTTTGATAGATTGCAAGGCTATACTAAATCCCGTATCAGTGATAATGCCTTCACTGTATTGTAGCTCCGACTCCTGCGGAAAGTCTCTACCCTGCCATTCCAAAAAATTGAGTGCAATGAAAAAAGATATAAACGAGACATTTAGAAACGTATCGAACTTTTGAGACGCTGATTTTTCTTTAAATTTTTTGAGCATAAAATTTCTCTAAAAGACCCTTTTATGGAATGTTTGAAAGAATCTATATTTACCCTTAAAAAGTGAATATATTAAGCCACAGAGT
>NZ_PJAT01000065.1 GCF_002836715.1 Psychrobacter sp. 4Dc | reverse complement strand
ATTATGAGTAATAAAAACAATCATCCAGATAGCCCTGTTGTTGAAAGTACAGTTGTTAAAGCAACGGATACAAAATCAGATACAGCAAAAAAAGAATCTGCTGCAAAAAACACCTCGACTAAAGACACTAGCGCTAAAGAAACTGCTAGCAAAAAAGCGGTCGATGAAAAAGTGGAAACCACTGCTGCCAAAAAACCTGCTCCAGCTAAAAAAACTAGCGCGACCAAACCAGCTTCAAACCTAAACCGTGTTGCGATCTTAGGTGGTAACCGTATTCCATTCGCTCGCTCGAACGGATCATACGCTGATGTTAGCAACACAGACATGCTAACCGCTGCATTGGACGGCTTGGTTGAGCGTTATAACCTGCAAGGCGAAACCGTAGGTGAAGTGGTATCTGGCGCAGTCATGAAACTTAGCCGTGATATCAACCTTACTCGTGAAGCCACATTGAATACCGCGCTGAACCCACATACGCCAACTTATGATATCTCACAAGCTTGCGGTACTGGCTTACAAGCGACCTTTGCTTCTGCTAACAAGATTGCACTTGGTCTGATTGATTCGGCGATTACTGGCGGTGTAGATACTACTTCTGATGCTCCTATCGCTGTCGGCGATGGCTTGCGCAAAGTACTGATCAAACTTGGTGCAGCAAAAGACAACAAACAACGTCTAAAAGCACTAATGGGTCTCAATCCAAAAGACTTAATCGATTCACCACAAAACGGTGAGCCACGTACTGGCCTATCAATGGGCGATCATCAAGCGATTACCACGCTTGAGTGGAATATCAGCCGTGAAGCGCAGGATGAGCTTGCATTTAACAGCCATCAAAACCTAGCACGCGCTTATGACGAAGGTTTCTTTGACGACTTGATCACGCCATACAAAGGCCTAACTCGTGATAACAACTTGCGTCCAGATACTACATTAGAAAAACTGGGCAAATTAAAGCCAGTATTTGGTAGAAAAAATGCCAATCCAACGATGACAGCTGCCAACTCTACGCCGCTTACTGATGGTGCTTCTTGTGTACTACTAGGTACTGATGAGTGGGCAAAAGAGCACGGCCTAAAACCACTTGCTTATATCGTCCATCAAGAAACCGCAGCGGTAGACTTCATCGGTAAATCTGGCACCACAGAAGGCTTACTAATGGCACCAGCTTATGCGGTACCACGTATGCTTGAGCGCGCTGGTCTGACTCTACAAGACTTTGACTTTTATGAGATTCATGAAGCCTTCGCTTCACAAGTACTATCAACCTTAGCTGCTTGGGAAGATGAGAAATTCTGTGAAGAGCGCTTAGGCTTAGATGCACCACTAGGTTCTATCGATCGCAGCAAATTAAACGTAAACGGTTCATCACTAGCGGCAGGTCATCCATTTGCGGCAACTGGTGGTCGTATTCTAGCTACTGCTGCTAAATTATTGGATCAAAAAGGTTCAGGTCGTGCACTTATCTCTATCTGCGCAGCAGGTGGTCAAGGCGTGACTTGTATCCTAGAAAAATAAGCTTGGTCACTTTTAAGTGAACAAGATACGCTGACTTATTAGTTTAATCAGTACATATCTATCAATAAAAAATGCCCTTTAATTTATTTAAAGGGCATTTTTTATTGTCTGTACTTTGCTATGATAGAAACGACCTAGATAGTAGCCTCTTAAAAAAGCCGATACGCAAAACAAAGGTAATATTTATGGGTAAGACAAAAATTTTATTAAGAAAAATGAGGCAAGTTATTTTTGGCTCTGAAAAACTGATGATGACAGAACCGCTTACAACCGCTGATTTTCAATCTCTAACGACTGAGGAGGATGTAGATCGGTACCATCAGGAACAAGCCATTCTTACTGAACGCATCGAAAAAGACATTCTTGATGATGATTTACGTCGAAAAATGCACCAAGACTTAATCGATACATATGATGAAGAACTAGAAAATGAAATAGATGACTATGCACGTGACTTTCGTTTTAACGGACGTGAGATGAGCGAGCAAGAAAAACTGGATCGACGTACCTACTTTCAAGAGTTGGTACGACTACAGCGAGAACTGATAAAACTACAAGATTGGGTAGTTGATCGCGGTGAGCGTATTGTCGTTATTTTTGAAGGGCGGGATTCTGCTGGTAAAGGTGGTGCCATTAAACGCATTACCCAACGATTAAACCCACGCGTGTGCAGGGTAGCTGCCCTGCCTGCTCCCACTGAGCGTGAGCAAACACAGTGGTACTTCCAACGTTACGTGGCCCACTTGCCTGCAGCAGGCGAAATCGTATTGTTTGACCGTAGTTGGTACAACCGCGGAGGCGTTGAGCGTGTTATGGGGTTTTGTACTGACGCGCAATATGAGGAATTTTTTCAATCAGTACCAGAGTTTGAGCGTATGCTCGTACGCTCAGGCATTCGCTTAGTAAAATACTGGTTTTCTATCACTGATGATGAGCAACATGCACGATTTATGAGCCGAATATATGATCCGCTTAAGCAGTGGAAACTCTCACCAATGGACCTACAGTCGCGCAGACGCTGGGAAGATTACACCAAAGCAAAAGAAACCATGTTTGAGCGTACTCATATTCCTGAAGCACCTTGGTGGGTTGTCGAAGGCAATAACAAGAAGCGGGCTAGGCTGAACTGTATTGCCCATTTGCTCGACCAAATCCCTTACAAAGAAGTCCCTCGTGACGAAATTGAGTTACCCAATCGCAAACGCGATGATGAGTACTACCGCGAACCTATTCCCGATGATATGTATGTACCGCCTCGTTATTAAGCGACTAGCGCCTACTACTATAAAAAATTAAAGAAAACTGATCTAAAAAGCAGCCTTACTAAATAATAAGGCTGCTTTTTTATATTAATAAGTTCAAAACTACAGCCAAACTCATTAGAGATACAGATATGTTTTCTAGATACTACCCAGTTATTACATAGATACTACATAGTATAAGTCGATTGCAAACTATCGATTTTTCCCGCTAGTAGGCGCTCAACTTCATTCTTAATTCTTTGGCCAGAGACATCACTACCAATTTGCACAGCAAACCCTGCAGGTCGACTGCCTTGACTCTTAGAGTTAATCCAAACAATCTTACCATTCATTGGTAGACGTTCACTAGAGTTGGGTAGCGTGATAGCAATAAACACCTCATCACCCAATTGCTGAGCTTTATCAGACGGTACAAACAAAGCGCCATTACTGACAAATGACAAATAGCTGGCATATAACATTTCGATACTTTCATAATGACAGGTTAAAATCCCGCCACGTCCTGGCATTGCCATAGTCAGCTTCCTTCATCAACTGGGTTTAATATATTTATATAAATAATTGATAGTATATAGTTAAAAACAATTGCAAATTTTTGAACAATAATTAAGCACTCAAGCATGGCTCTATAAGCTTGCTAACTCTTGCATTAGCTTATCATAGGCAAATTTTTCTTGCACATTTTGTTGTAGTGCGATTTTGGTCTGCTGCACGCTGTTGGCAAATGCCTCTAACCCGCTATCAGTAGGTTGATAAGTAGCCAATATCGTTGATAGATTGACATCCTTTTGCAGTTCAACAAGGCCCAAACAGACACGGCGTATATCAAGGAGCATCAGCTCAGACAGCTGTATAAACTCTTTAATATTGAGCTGACCTTGCCAATAATCACTTGCCGCCACACCACTACGTTTACCGCTACGTAGCGCCTGCCATGTGGTTAACCATAAGCTGCGCTTGCTATACCATGGTGCTTGCGCCAAAGCGATAGCAGCTAACGGCGCACCATTGGCCAGTTGTATCAACTGCTCAATCGCAGCGGTACCGACGGCTTCGCGGTTAATCGTATGACCTAGCGCCTGCGTCACATAATCGACAGCAACAGTCGGCTCAATTGTCTGTAATGCTAACTGTTGCACACGACTCTTAATCGTTGGCAATAGTTGAGCAGGCGTATCACTAATCAAAAACAGATGCACCTGCGCTTGCGGTTCTTCCAATGTCTTAAGCAGCGCATTAGCAGCGGCCACCGTCATTTTTTCAGCGTGATCTAATACACAGATGCGCATCCCTTGCCCGCCTTGATAAATAAAAGGCTGCAAAGCACGAATATCATCTACTTTGATCTTAAGTGCGCTATTGCTAGTAGCTTTAGCGCCTTTTTTATCTTTTGTACTGCTTGATTTTTCTTGAAGCGCATCGCTTTCGGCACTGATCGGCATACTAACGAGTGGTAATACTTGCAAGCTCGGATGAGTTCCCGACTTGAGCCACTGACAACTCTCACATACTTCACAAGCACCTAGTGGGTGTGTACCACGCTCACGGCATAATAGCCAAGCGACCAATCGCCATACAAAGGCGCGTTTGCCCATACCTTGCATACCAGCAGCGAGCAATGCATGCGGCAAAGACTGCTGCTTAAGTACGCGCTCAGTCAACTGTAACCACAGTACTTTTTGCCATGGCAGTAGTGGCGCAAAATACATACGGTCTGTGTTATCTAGTGCGTCCATATTTCCTGTCAAATTATTCATGGTTATGGCTCTATCACATTGATTAGGTATTTCAGGTATAGCCAAGATAACAATACTTTAGCGTTGTATGAAGCTTAGAATCGTACGCAACTTTGCTCAGACTATTACTTAGTAGAGTTCTGAAAGTTATCTAAGCTCATCGCATTTAGACGGTCTAAATCTTCTTGTGTATCGACGCCAGCTGGTAGCTGACAGGCAGCTTCTGCGATTGCGATATGCTGACCATTTTCTAAAACACGTAATTGCTCTAAGCTTTCGAGTATCTCAAGTGGTGTTTGTGGCCAGTTTACGAACTGCTGTAATAGACTGACACGATAAGCATATAAACCCAAATGGCGATAGGCGTTATTCGGTGGTTGCATCTGGTTATTATCAGCCAATACAACATCACGATCACAAGGAATCGGTGCGCGGCTAAAATAGAGCGCACGCTGTACGTTATTAGCAAATTGACTGACCACTTTTACTACCGATGGCCGCTGGAACGTATCATAGTCATCGATAGGCTCACAGAGTGTGGCCATCACGCTATCCTCATCCGCTACCAAGAGCGCCTGTACTTGTTCCAAAAGCAATGGTGGTACAAGGGGTTCATCGCCTTGCATATTCACCACAATATCGTGGTCAGCCCAACCTTTGATAGCTGCTACCTCTGCCAAGCGATCCGTCCCTGAAGCATGCTCACTACTGGTCATAACCACATCAAAACCTGCATCGGTGCAAACTTTTGCAATTTGCTCATCATCAGTCGCTATACACATGTCATCAGCAAAACTTGCTGTCTGCGCTTTTTCTGCTACCCAAAGTATCATCGGCTTACCATGAATAGTTAACAATGGCTTACCAGGTAGCCGTGTACTCTTAAAACGTGCAGGAATCACGATATGGGTTTTGGCAGGTATGGTGGCGAACGACATGGCGTATTCCTATAAAAATTATACGGCGACTTAAAATATTAGCTGATATTTATAATGAGGCTGACGTGTTCATATCATGGTCGATACGAATCCCTAGCGTCTTTAGCTGCGCATCTAGATTATGATAAATACTCTCTGATAATACAGCCGTCACTGGCAACACCCATAGTCTACTGACAAGCTCTATATACTCATCACTGAGTGCTTGTGTCGCTGTATAGTCTGCCAACAATACGCTGATTTTTACCGCATCTTTACTGGTTACGATGATAGGATAATCATCATATTGTAAAAGCTCAGCCAAACTAAAATCATAATGGTCAGGGTAAGGATGCCCCATGACCTCAAAGCCAATAGATTCTAAGGTATCAAAAAACCGCTGCGGATAGCCGATACCACTAACAGCATGAACTCGGCTATTATTAGGAGGCTTCACACTATTTACTTGAGCTACACTCGATGTAGGATCCCATAGGCGCTGTAACTCAGCAGCTTGCAAATGCATGGTCAAACGATCAGTAGACTGTATCTTATTACCACTTCTAGAAGTCCGAGTTAAATCTGTACTTGGCTTTTCATGATAAATAACATTGGCACCCTCTAATCGTGACATTGGCTCACGCAAAAAGCCCGTTGGCAATAGTTGCTTGTTACCAAACCCACGGGCGGCATCTACCACAATCCATTCGATATCGCGCTGTAGTGCATAATGCTGCAAACCATCATCTGCAATAATCAATTGCAAATTAGGCTCTGCCTTTAATAGAGTGGCAATCGCTTGCTGACGATTGGGGCACACTGCCATAGCAGCGCCTGTCGTATGAGCAATCAAACAAGGCTCATCCCCTACTACATGGGGTAAGCTGGTAGCACTAACCAATGCTGGCATTTGACTCGTATCACCGCCATACCCGCGACTGATTACCCCTAATTTTATGCCTTTTTTTTGTAAGTAGCTGACCAGAGCAATAATCAGCGGCGTCTTACCACTACCACCCACACTGATATTACCAATGACCATCACAGGAATAGGTGCTCGATAGCTTGATAATAGGCCAGCCTTATAAGCTTGACGACGCAATAAAGTGATGAAACCGTACAACCAGCTGATAGGCAGCAACAACCACAACCAAACAGCTTGACGTTGCCATGCGCGGGTGACTGTCGTCTCAATACTCATTAATCAATATCGCTTATCTTATTGGTTCATGGCTGCGTGAAAATTGGCTAAAAACTTCTAAACTGGCTACTCGAAATCTCGAGCATACATTTGCGCATAGTGGCCTTGCAGCTGCATTAGCTCATTATGTGTTCCTAACTCAACAATCTGGCCGCCATCCATCACAGCAATACGATCCGCTGATTCGATAGTCGTCAATCGATGGGCAATGACCAGTGTGGTGCGGTCTTTCATCACATTATCGAGCGCTTGCTGAATGTAATACTCAGACTCATTATCAAGTGCGCTAGTGGCTTCATCTAAAATTAGAATCGGTGCATCCTTTAGTAGTGCGCGAGCAATAGATAAACGCTGACGCTGTCCGCCTGATAACTGTAATCCTTCAGCACCAATTTCACTCTGATAACCGTTTGGCATTTTCATAATAAAGTCATGAGCAAAAGCTTCTTTCGCTGCTCGTTCAACTTCAGCTTGAGTCTTATTAGCCAGACTTCCATAAGCAATATTGTTTAATACCGTGGTATTGAACAGTACAACTTGTTGGTTTACCATAGCGATTTGGGCGCGCAAACTCTCTAATTTAATGTCTTCAATTGGTATGCCATCCAGTGTAATCTGACCTGAGGTCGTGGTGAGCGTACGTGTCAATAAATTAACCAGTGACGACTTGCCTGCTCCACTTCGTCCGACCAACGCTACTGTTTCGCCTGCTCGGATATCCAAACTAAAATCACGTAAAGCGATGGTTGAGTCAGGATAGGTTAAACCAACATTATTCAGATTGACCTCACCTGATAAAGAAGGGCTTTGTATGCCTGTATCAACTTCTTCAGTCTCATCAATTAACGCAAAAATCGACTCACCAGCGGCAATGCCTCTTTGTAGCTTTTGGTTGACATCAGTGAGCGAGCGTACTGGTTTGCTGAGCAAGCCAGCGGCGGCAATATAAGATATGAATTCGCCCGCTGTGATATTATCGATTATTGATGGCTGTAGTGCTAGCCATACTACTACAGACATGGCCATCGCCATCAATAGCTGTACGGCTGGGGTGTTAATACTATTGGTAACCACGATTTTCATACCTTGACGCAAGTTCTTTTTCGATACTTCGTCGAAACGGCGTGCTTCATAAGGTTGACCACCATAGTTTTTTACCACTTGATAACCACCAACTACCTCATTCGTGATATGACTAACACCACCCATGGTTTCTTGGATACCTTTGGAAAGTTTAATATATCGTTTGGAAGCCACTCTAACCAACCATAAAATGGGCGGCAAGACTAAAAACAAAATCAAGGTCAATCGCCAATTGGTATAAAGTAAAAACCCTATTAACGCTATAACTGTCAAACCATCACGCACTAAGGTTTTCATTGAATCGGTACTGGCCGCTGTTACCTGCTCTACATCAAAGATAAGCTTCGATGAAATAGTTCCAGAGGAGTTGGCCAAGTAAAAAGAACTTGGCAAGCGTAAAAGCTTATTAAAAACTTCCACTCGCAGTTTATAAACTAGATTTCTTGAGACCAGAGCAGAATAGTAGTTACCCAGAAAGCTACCAACACCGCGTACAAAGAACAATGCAATAATTAACAGTGGAAATAAAGCTTGTTTACTACGGTCATTTTGATTAATAGCATCAGTAATATATTGTAATAACTTGGCAATCCAGATCTCTGTCCCTGCATTAATTGCAAACCCCACTATTACTAATAGTAACGCCCACCAATAAGGCTTTAAATAGCTCAAAAGACGTAATAATGTACTAAGTTTAGGAGTTGATAATGACTGTGCATTGCTAGATAATTTTTTTGTTTTGGAATGGCTCATAAAAGCCTCAATTTGGGTAATATAATATGAATGGACCGTGTGGAACACAGTTTTATGGTAGTAAGGCTATATATGTCAATGTGGTAGAGTTTGACCAAGGGGTACCACTGTACTGATGTTTAAATTCAAAAATCCGAGCTTTCCAGCGATATCCATTACTCGTACCACAGACTGATGGGTCGCATTGGCATCCGCTGCAATGAAAAATAACATATCGCGATTGCTGCCCGCCTCTTGCTGCAACATACTGGTCAGTTCAGCCTCATTGCTACTAGCAAGTGTAATGCCGTTGACCAAATAGCTACCATCTTCTTGCACAGCTACTTCGATACTGTTGTTTTGATCTGTCAGTGCGACACCTTCCGCTTCAGGAAGGATAATATTTAAACGACTAAAGTGATTGAATGAGGTAGCAAGTAATAAAAAAACAATTAAAAACAGTAAACAATCAATCATCGGTGTCAGATTAATTTCAAGCGGTTCAACCGTTGGTTTTCTAAAACGCATATCAATCTCTTTAATTCAGCTACCATTTATAGGCTCAAGACATCTATTCTTTAAAACCGCATTGACTACACTGCCGCTATGCTAGTCTTATCCGAATCCAACGCACCGAATGAACGCTCTTGCACAATACTATCTTCTATTGACGTACGGCTAGAAGATGTAGATGGCTGCGTACTAGCAAGCAAGTGATAATCATACAGCTCTTGAATCATAAGACCTGCTTGAGTCTCAAACTGAGCATTAATATCAATGATACGGCGCTGAAAATAACGATAAGCAACCAGCGCAGGGATAGCAACAATCATACCAGCAGCGGTAGTGATTAGTGCCTGTGATACACCAGCGGCTAGCATCGTCGGATCTTGCATGGCGCCATCGGTAATCGCCAAAAATGACGATATGATCCCTAGTACCGTACCTAATAGGCCAAGTAACGGCGCAATGGCACCAATTGTACCCAACATATTGATGTTTTTTTCTAATTGATGAACTTGTACACTGGCACGATTTTGCATGTGCATCGTCATCGACTCTAGCCCGTACTGACGGTAAAGCAAACCCGTTGCCAAGATATCGCCAAGCGCCGTCTTTTCTTTTACATTCATCAATTGTGTGCGGCCAATATCGCCATTTTCACGTAAACGAGTTATTAGCTGTTCGCGCAACCTGCTAGGAGCAACTTTGTTAAACTGTAGCGTATGGCTACGTTCAATAATGATAACTAATGCCAATATAGAACAGACCACGATAGGTGTCATTAGCCAGCCACCTGCTTTTACCAACTCCCACATATCTACTCTCTTCCGTATTTTTGCAAAAATAGTTGTTCAGAGGCGACTTAGCGTTTGGATAGATACAGCTAACTCGCAAACGTTATTAAGCCTGAGCTTCTATATGTTTGATCAACGCAGCTAATTGGTCTTGATTGTGGAAAAATATCTCAACACTACCTTGACCATCTTTTTTATGCTTTAGTTTGACTTCAGCACCAAGCATGTCTGTTAATCTCTGGGTTAAACGCTCTACATCACGAGATTGCGCTTGTTCAGCACGATTGATTTTGGGCGCTGGCTGCAAGATGGATTTGACCAATTTTTCTGCTTCTCGCACGGTCATACCGCCATCGATAATCTTTTGCGCGATGATAGGTTGTTGTTCAGAGGACAATGCTAAAAGTGTACGAGCATGACCCATATCTAGCGCACTGTTGGCTAAATGGTCTTTTACTGTATCATGCAGCTGATTTAAGCGGAGTAGATTCGATACTGTCGTACGCGCCTTGCCGACGACTTCAGCGATCATGGCATGACTCATACCAAATTCCGTATGAAAGCGCTGCAATGCTGCCGCCTGCTCAATCACTGATAAGTCTTCGCGCTGAATATTTTCAATCAGTGCTAATGCAATTGCCAACTCATCAGATAAGGCGCGCTCAATCGCAGGGATAACTGCTTTTCCTGCCATTTTTGCTGCGCGCCAACGGCGTTCACCAGCGATAATTTCATGAGTGACAAATGCTTCACTTTTATCTTCGTTTGCCAGTAGCGGACGGATAACGATAGGCTGCATCACGCCATGCTGCTCGATAGAAGACGCCAATTCTGCAAGTGCTGTCTCACTCATATCACGACGAGGCTGATACTTACCTGCTTGCAAACGTGTGACATCGATCTGGACAAGGCTAATCTGGTCTTCGGTTGTGCTCGTATCTGCACTATTGCCACGCGATTTGTTGAGCGGCGTCTTGCTAGTAGTACGAGATGAACGTGGCGCGCGAGTACTACTCTCACTAGCAGCATCGTTATCAGTAGTCTTCGCAGATGATTTTTTACTGGCTTTTGTCGGAGTGATATCAGGCGCTATGTCTGTGGATACAGTATCTATAGGCGCATTAGTATCTACAGGCACATTAATATCTGGCGCAGCATTTTCACGCGCCACCATGTCGTCTTGCAAGGCAGAGGCGGTAATTTGCTTTTCTTTTTTGATTGACCCTAATAAGGCATCTAAGCCCCGATTAGCAGCCAACCCTCTTTTCTTCGCCATGATTACCTATCCTCTAACGCTAAAATAAAAGCCAATTGATTACTGATGCGGCTTACTAAATACAATGTTAAGTGCTCTATGCTTATGCTATTCATTTACTGTCTTGATCAGTGACACTTTTTATCTAAAAATCCTTTGTGAGAGACTTTAGATAAAAACTAGCTGCTTTGCTTCATCACTTCAGCGGCCAACTTTTGATACGCGCGCGCGCCTTTTGACCACCTCTCATACGCAATAACTGGTAAGCCATGCGCAGGGGCTTCTGCCAAGCGAATATTTCTCGGAATATGGGTTTTGTACATGATATCGCCAAAATGCGCTTCTAACTCAGTAGATACATCACGGGCAAGCGTGTTACGCGCATCAAATAGCGTTCTGACCACACCGCGTATATATAGCTTAGGGTTCAACTCTGTAAGACGTTCAATCGTTTGTGATAAGTCAGCCAACCCTTCTAGTGCATAGTACTCACACTGCATAGGGATAATCACACTATCCGTAGCCACCAACGCATTAATCGTCAGTAGATTCAAACTAGGCGCACAATCGATAATCACATAATCGTATGGCTGTTTTTGTGTGGATATCTGATCGTTAACCAATTCAGCCATGGCGGTTTTAAACAGCTCATGACTATCGGTCTTGCTCATTAAGGTAATGTCCATGCCAGCCAAATCGCGATTGGCACCGATGACATCGAACCCTGCAGGACTAGTAACAATTGCTTCAGACAACGCGACACCATCTAGCAAAACGTCCGCTATGGTAAGATCCAACTCGTTTTTGTCAACACCTGTACCACTGGTCGCATTACCTTGTGGGTCTAAGTCAATCAGCAGTACATGCTTGCGTTTAGCGGCCAAGCTGGCGGTCAAATTTACTGCCGTTGTGGTTTTACCCACACCGCCTTTTTGATTCGCAATTGCTATGATTTCCATACACTCACTCAATTTTATTAGGGTCTATTACTTTTGACTCGGTTGGTACGATTATTTTTTTATTCAATCTTACACAGCGACACTCGCTCAGTATCTAAAAATAAGCAATTCATGGTCTAAAATGTTCAGTTTGTGGTCGAGCATTTTAAATGCTTTTAAATACTATGTCATTTAGATACAGACGTAAACTGTGTTTCACAAAAAACAGTGCCTGTTTCATGACTGCGAAGTGTTTATGCCTTAGCTATCTTTAGCAGACATTTCAATTAAATGACGACTGTCGTGCAAACGTGGCACCGTCAGTTTAATGGTTTTGATATGCCAATCACTATCAAGTGCTTGCAGCTCTTCTTTATTCGGTACTTTACCTTTCATAGCACATAAGAAGCCGCCATCTGCCAATCTCGGCTGCGCTACTTCTACAAAATCTATCAAACTGGCAAACGCTCGTGATGTCACCACTGCATAGCTTGCTTCATGCGCTTCAATACGCGATGCAATCGGCTGCATATTACTCAAACCGAGCTCGCTGCTGATTTGCTTAATAAAGCGAATTTTCTTCTGATTGCTATCAAGCGCAGTACACTGGCGCTCAGGCTGACAAATGGCAATAATCACTGCTGGCAACCCTGCTCCCGTGCCGATATCTAGCAACGATCCGGCGGGTAAATGCGTTATAATAGACAGACAATCTATCACATGCTTGATCAGCGCTTCTTCTGGATCAGTGATGGCGGTCAGATTATACGCTTTATTCCATAGTAAAAGCTGGTCTAAGTACAATAATAACGTGCGCTGCTGCGTTTCACTTAACGGCAGACCCAGCTCATTTATCGCTTGCGCTAAGATATTGGCCAGCTTTGGCAGTTGCGCACCAAGCTTTACGAAACCAGTCGGATCAATATTGATAGTACCCATACTAGCAGACGATGAAGAGTTTTTAGCGGAAGCTGACATACAACGAGTTATCCAGTTTTGACTTGTGAACCGTTTATTTTATCATGCAGTCTGCCCATTGAATAGTTGCAGATTGCGCCAATGTGGGACATCTTATACTATCTACGCTTATCATGAGGCGTTATTCTGCTTTGATTGCCTCCAATTCGCTGATTAAGTCATTCGTTTTTTACTAGTTTTACTCAAGCATTTGCCTAAATATGATACAAAACTGCGCTTAATGACTTCGCTAATAGGTGACTATATCTTGTAAGATGTCATGATTGATTATAAAAAACTCAGAATACGCATGACTAGATAAAACCAATCACTTCTCATATTCCTTTAATACTTTTTAAGATGATTTTTCAAACGCCTATGACAGAACAACCCTACACCCCTATATCGCAAGTATCAAAAGACGCTAACAATATGGTAGTACCTGCTACCGATACAAAAAACACTAAGCAAACAGCACCTGATACCCCAAACCCTATCTTCATAGAAGTTCAGCAAAATTGTCGCATTTCCGCTGAGCAATTAAAACGCTATAGCGACCCTGATGAGTTACCTACAGATACACGTACTGCGCCTGACTTAGATGTTGGTTTCGGCCAACAACGCGCGCTTAAAGCATTGCATACAGCGCTGGATATTAAAGCCAGTGGTTACCATGTGTTTGCCGCTGGTGAAAACGGTTTGGGCAAACGTACTGTGATTAGTCGTCTTTTGACGCGTATTGCCGCCGACGCACCAACGCCAGATGATTGGGTATATGTGCATAATTTCACCGATCCACGCACACCATTGGCGCTGCGTCTACCAGCTGGTCAAGCCTCGCTATTACAGCAGCAAGTTAATAACTTATGGCAGCAAGCAAAAAAGCGTTTAAGCCAACGCTTTCGTAGTGATCAATACCAGAGCAAAATCGAAGCCATCAAAAACAGTACCCATCAAAAAGAAAGTCATGCCTATGACGCGCTTAATGCTGAAGGCAAACAATATGACCTAGCATTGACGTTTCGCTCGTTCGATAATAAAGCAGTATTTGTTCATCCTAGTCAGCTGCCTACAGAAAGCAACAGCGATGATGACAAGCAAATAAAAATACCTAGCAATCATAAAGATTCAGAAAGGCTCAATGATAGCGAAAAAGTTAATATCTTGAGCAATAAAGATAATGAGAGTAAAGAAAATAAAGACTCTACATATGGCAATAATGAATACGAAGCTGAGCTGAATAACTTCGTGCAGAAGAACCATATGCAAAAGCGCCTGAGTCAATTGACTATCGCCTTAGAGCAACTAGAAGACGAAGCCAATGATGAAATAGAGGCATTACATCGTAGTATTGCCCAACGTGCTTTACAGCCATTATTTACCCCTATCTATGAGCAGTTTGCGACTCATCCACTTGTCGTGGCATATCTCAAGGCTGTATTTGATGACATGGTCACTCACGTAGAGCGTATCGTCAATGGCGATGATGAGGAGTTTGTGACAGCCGTGTTGGCTACGACGCCCAGTCGTTATGCGGTCAATGTTATTGTCAGTCATACACCTGACAGTGGCGCGCCTGTGGTCTTTGAGGATTTGCCAACTCATCTCAATTTGTTAGGTCATGTCGAGCAAATCACTCAATTAGGCACAGTAACCACTGATGTAAGTATGATTCGTGCAGGTGCTCTACACCGCGCTAATGGCGGCT
The DNA here is from genome assembly GCF_002836715.1 of Psychrobacter sp. 4Dc. Classification (GTDB taxonomy): domain Bacteria; phylum Pseudomonadota; class Gammaproteobacteria; order Pseudomonadales; family Moraxellaceae; genus Psychrobacter. The sequence goes on along the minus strand of NZ_PJAT01000065.1, from coordinate 72,308 downwards.
ATTTACTGTTAGAAGCCAGCCACGTACTTGAACATCCTTATGCATGGCAAGGCTTAAAGCGCGCTTTACAATCACGAAAAATCAAACTGTCTAGTCTAGAGCAAATGCTGACGCTAACAGGTAGCCTATCTCTCTCACCAGCGCCTATTGATTTAGATATCAAGGTTATCTTGTTAGGGGAAGCAGATTTATATTACGAGCTGCTAGAGCTTGAGCCTGAATTTGATGCAGTATTCAAAGTCCGAGCTGATTTTCATGACGATGTGCCTCGTACCATTGAGCATGAATTGGCACTGGTCGCAAAAATGGCCGATATCATTGACTACGCCAACCTTTACCCGTTTGATAGTAGTGCGCAGGCCACGCTACTTGAGCATTTAAGCTTGCAAGCTGAAGAGCAAGACCGTTTGAGCCTACACAGTGACTTATTGATTAAACTATTGCATGAATCAAACCGTCACGCGCGTTTAAATAGCGATGATATGGTAACGGCAGATCATGTCACTCAAGCAATCGATGATATGGATGAGCGTTCAGGATATTTGCGCGATCTGTACTGGGATGAGCTGAAAAACGGCCAACAGCTGATCCAAACGCAAGGCGACGCTATCGGACAAGTTAATGCATTAACCGTGGTCAGTTATGCCGATAGTGAGTTTGGCATGCCAGCACGGCTTACTGCGGTCATTCAGCCCAATATTGGCACAGGTGAAATTCTTGATATTGAGCGTGATGTAGACTTGGGCGGTAGTTTACACGCCAAAGGCATGCTGATTATGACCAGCTATTTGCGAGCGTTATTTAGTCAGCATCATGCACTGAATTTTAGTGCCTCACTGGCGTTCGAGCAAAGCTACGCACAAATCGATGGCGATAGTGCTACTGTGAGCGAAGGCTGTGCATTGCTATCCGCATTAGCAAACGTCCCCATCAATCAGTCTCTCGCGATTACTGGATCTATGAACCAGCTAGGCGAAGTACAAGCAGTTGGTGGGATCAATGCTAAAATCGCAGGTTTCTTCGACGCTTGCCGCGAGCAAGAGCTAACAGGCGATCAAGGCGTCGTCATTCCAATGGCTAATGTCAAACAACTGATGCTACGTGACGACATTATCGATGCCGTAAATAGAGACAAATTTCATATCTATGGCGTCTATACTCTAAGTGAAGCCCTGACGCTGATGACTGGTTTGCCCATCGACACCATGAATAAAAAGGGCCGTTATCGTAAAGATACTTTATTTGGTAAAGTATTAAGCCGTCTGATGCTATGGGATGAAAACCAAGAAAGCACGGACGACATCGATGATGAAAAGTCCAAAAAGAAAGCGAAGAAAAAGCGTAAAGAAAAACGTCAAAAGAAAGAAAATAAGAGAATAAAAGAAAAGCGAAAAGGTGAGAGAAGTAATGAGAAAAGCAGCGGGGAAAGTAGCAAGCAAAGCGATGCTAAACCTATTGATGAGGCTCTAAGCGATAGTGAGACAACAGCTGTTGACGGGAATGATAGTTGAAATTTGAACGGTACTACCGTTACACATATATTGCTGTTCGACTAGATTCATTGTTATATCTATGGCTAGATCGAGCAGCAACCATCGAATAAACATACGCATGCATGAACGTCGCTAGACGCTACGCTGCTTTTCTGCGATGATTAACGGTTCCTGATCGAGCAATATCGTGCCAGAAACCGACTTGTAACTTCATAAAGGGTATCTCTTAATGACTGTACATCCTACTGATGCTGATAACATCCAAGCTCAGTCCAATCCTAGTGAGCAAACAGGTGCACTTGCAGCTGTAGACACTGGTCCCTCGAAAGAGGCCAATGCCGCCAATATTAGTGACAATCGACATGGTGCGGCAACGACTGCTCGGCAATGGCAAGTACTATCACAACTGCAGCGCAATCGTTGGGTAGGCACCACGCATATTTATGAGCAGCTGATGATGGCAGGCTTTGATATTAGTCTACGTACTGTCCAACGCGATTTGAATGCCCTTGCCAAACGCTTCCCTATTGAAAAAAACAATGCCAATCCTCAGGGTTGGCGCTGGAAAGAAGACGCGCCATTGCAAAGCTTGCCGCATATGAACTTATCACAAGCGGTTGCTTTTAATATGGTCGAGGCCAATCTGACCCAGCTACTGCCCCCTGTTATCTTAGATGAATTATTTCCTTGGTTTGACTTAGCACGGCGACAGCTCAAAAACAGCAAAGTAACCCACTCTTGGATAGACAGGGTGCGTATTGAGCCTGCCACACAGCCACTCATCGCACCAGATATAGATTTGGACAGTAAAGACAATATTTACCATGCGCTATTTTATCAGCTGCAGATTCATGCTTGTTATACTCGTAGCAACAAATTACAAGCCAGCGAATACATCCTAAATCCAATCGCAATTATCCAGCGTGGCGTGATTATCTATCTACTGGCAACTCGTACCGACGACCCAGAAGCCACCATTCGCACCTTTGCCTTACATCGTTTTGATAGTGTTGAGATTCTCGAAACCGCTGCAAAAACACCAGAGAATTTTCAACTCGATACGTATTTGGATGAAGGCAGCATGGGCTTTAGCCACCCACTGTTTGGCGAATTGGATGAGCGTGGCAAGAATACTGCTGTTGAGCTTAGGTTCACTAGGCAAGCAGGTAAAAGTCTGACCGAAAGTAAGCTTAATGACGATCAAACCGTGACGTTAAATGAGGATAACACCCTTACTGTAAAGGCCACTGTTAACTTAACCTCACAGCTGGTCTGGTGGCTACGTGGATTTGGTAGTGGGTTATTAGAGGCTAAGCCTGAGCTGCTCTATCAAGCAGTATTAGATAAGTCTTCGACAGCAACCAGTGAGTGACATCGCTGACGTGAGACAGGCTAACATCCGCACGCCTTAAGTAAGCAAACATCAAATCTAGATAACGGTTAGAAACTAAGAATAAAAAAGGAAAGTTATGTCGACCACTGCCCCATCCCCACTGTTGTCAGATAGTTTACGAGGACTTGGACTAGACGCAGGGACTTTGTTCTTTGCGCTCAATTATGAATTTACCAAAATTGAGCCACAAGGCATGTTTAAGCGCTTTAAGAAAAATCAAAGCGCGATGGATATTGATTTGGCTTGCGTGTTATATGATGATAATTGCGTCATCAGTGACATCGTTTGGTTTAAGCAATTACGAGATAAAGCTGAATCGGTCAAGCATCAAGGTGATAGCTTAAATGGTAAGGATCGCGGTGGACAAGCCATGTATCTTGCCCCGCTTGATCAAGAACAAATCAGATTGGAACTCGAAAAAATTCCTGCTCATATTACTCATATTGGTTTAATCGCCAACTCATACCACGGTCATTCGTTCTCTAGGGTGAAAAAAGGCGAAATTCATCTGAGTGACGATGAAGGAAACCGTTGTTTTGAGGTAAACCTTAAGCAGCTCCCACGCGACTGCACGACGTTATGGGTAGCGCATTTGCGTCGATCTGTTGACGACTGGCATTTAACGTTGCAAAACTTACCACTCACTGCAGAAGGTCTAGCAGATGCAGCACAAGAAGTGGCTCATGAGTTAGCACGTGCATTGCCCATTCCTCAGGGAATATAAGAGCAATTAGTAATCGCATATATAAAAGGTCCTGTGCTATGCGAGTACAAGACCTCTTTTTATAAGCAAAGCATTAACTACAATTAACTGCTAAAAACCTATCTCTCATAAATCATTTCACACTTGCCTATAAAACTTCACCGCAATGCGGACAGAAGTTCTTTTGGCGCGTCTCAACTTCTTTTTCACGCCGTTCGAGCTCTTGCTCTCGAAGTACCTGTAAGACGATATTTTGTGCCTGCTCTTTATCTAAACCAAGCTCTCGACGAATTTTATCAATCATCATCTGATTCTGTACCAAATCAAAGTCACTATCAATGAGCTGCTCACGAAAATGCTGTTCAAGCTCCTCGCGGCGCTGAGCCAATTCATTCGCCAATCCCGTCGCTAGAATACCAGCCGGCAGTGCGGCCAGACCCACACCCAATATCGTAATGATAGCACCCAATATTTTGCCCGCATTAGTAATTGGCGTGACATCTCCGTAGCCTACTGTTGTCAGTGTCACCACAGCCCACCACATCGCTTTAGGTATGGACTCAAACTCATCTGGCTGTGCGTGATTCTCTACCAGATAAATACCGCTAGAGGCGGTCACAATCATAATAATAAGAATAAAAATAACAGCCTGAAATGAGCCTCGCTCCTTGCTAATCACGACTAGTAAGATACGCATTGAGGCAAAATAACGCGTCAATTTTAGAATTCGAAACAAACGTAAAATTCGCAAGAAACGCAAATCAATGTTGACAAAGAAATTCAAAAAGGCGGGTACGATGGCTACTAAATCAATCAATGCGGATGGACTTCTAAGCCAATCCCATCGCTGTTTCCACGTTGTATTATCGGGCTTTGCTTCAGCCACACTCCACAGACGCAGTAAGTACTCAATAGAAAAGACAACGATAGAGAAGTTTTCGAATAAGGTGAAGTAATCTTGATAAGGGTAATACCACTGATCGACAGACTCGGCTATCACAGCAGCTACGTTAGTCATAATTAGAAATATAAGAAAATAATCGACGTAACGGCTAAATAACGTGTCATGTTCTTCGTTTTGTAAAATATCATAAACAAAATGACGCAAGCGCCGTATAGATTGGAATAACATGCCAGCCCTATGCGGTGAAATACCGATTTGATATTAATAGAATAAAACAACGGTCAAACAATAAAGACCAAACTTTCATCACAGGACATAGGATATATTTGCAGCAATCATCTGTGACTTTTAACAGAAGCACTTCATTTCAGTACTGACTTGTCCATTATTAGCCTTGACTATCGGCTATACAAAATGTAGATAATAAATATAGACCGATACCAGCAGTATAAACACAATTAGTAAGATAGAGAACCTTAAGAACTGTTCGTCAGCGCGAAGCTGCTGGCTAATGTCTTGCGCAGGTATCAAAAACAAGTGACATTCAGGACAACAAGAGTCTACCTGATTCAGTATTTTCATCGTACGCGCATTCGTACAGCGTAGAGGGGAGTTACTGCAATAGCCAAGCATAATATATTGCACCTCTTGTTGAATCATAAATAAGAGATACCGACTTACGTCAATGACACTTACTTAAAAAGCAGCTTTTGTTGTGTTTAATTATAAACTGTAGACAATTGAATTACATGTAAATGTAATTTATTACAGAAATATTGCTACTTTATGCTCAAAACCTTACCAATAATAATGATTTTCGTATTATAATAGACATTAAATGTTACAGATTAAACTTTAATCATAACATTATGTATCAGTAGCTAATGTCATCCCTCATTAGAAAACTGCTGATAATTTTTTATTACGTTAAGGAATGAAATGATGAAACTACAATCCCTAGTTTTAGCTGCTGCTACTGCACTTACTATGACATCAGCTTTTGCTGTACCAGCCGGTGCATGGACTGTCGGTGCTGGTGCACACTATGTTGATCCTAAAAGCGACAACGGCACTTTAGGTGATGATGATGTTGTTAGTTTTGATGTTGATGTTGATGGCGATGTTAGACCTACTTTGACTGGTGAGTATTTTATCGCCAACAACGTTGGTATTGAATTACTTGCATCTCTTCCATTTCATCATGATTTTGACTTAAATGCTGCCGATGGTACAACAGCTTTAACAGGTAAAATTCAGCATCTACCAGCAACCTTGTCTCTACAGTATCATTTTGATGATTATAATATGCCAATGAACATTAAGCCTTTCATTGGTGTTGGTGTGAACTACACGACTTTCTTCAAAGAAAAACTTAACACTCCTGCTGGTGCACCTTCTGACTCTGCTGCTGATTTAAAATTTGACGATAGTGTTGGTGTAGCAGGTCATATTGGTCTTGATATACCTTTTGCCCCAACTGAATACTTCCGTATCGATGCCCGTTATATGGACATAAAAACTGATGCTAGCATAAACGATGAAGGTAATACTCTTGAGCTTGGTGAAGTCGATATCAGCCCTTGGGTATATGGCGTAGCATTCGTTAAACAGTTCTAATTTAGTAAAGTATAATGCGTAATAAAAGCCAGCTTGATAGCTGGCTTTTTTGTGCCTATTAAAATTACGGCTACTACCGTTTTTCTACACCAGCTACTAGGCAATTATTTATAAAAATAGCTAATAATATACAAGAACAAATAATCTCCATAGAAAAAGACCACCCGTGGGCAGTCTTTTTTAATTGCTAGCTAGTTTTAGATCAAGATACGACGTGGGTCTGCCAGTAGCGTTGCGATATAACGAGTGAATACAGCAGCGTCTGCGCCATTGATCACACGGTGGTCATAAGACAAAGACAGTGGCAACATCAAACGTGGCTCAAAGCTTTGTGTCTTCGCATCCCAACGTGGCTGCATACTTGCTTCAGAGACACCTAAGATACCAACTTGTGGCCAATTAACTAGTGGCGTAAATGCTGTACCGCCCAAGTTTCCTTGGCTCGATATGGTAAAGCTTGCCCCTTGCAAATCTTTGGTGCTGAGCTTCTTATCACGAGCTTTTACTGCAAGCTCGCCGATCTCAATCGCAATTTGTTTCAAACCTTTATCTTGTACATTTTTGATAACAGGGACGATAAGACCATCATCTGTTGCCACAGCAATACCCATATTGACACTTTTACGCAATATAACCTGAGTATTGTCATCGCTCAAATGACTGTTGAATCGTGGATGCTGGGTCAACGCGTAAGCAGTTGCTTTAACCACAAATGCCAAGATAGTGAAGCCAACACCTTCAGCTTTCATGCCACCTTTTAGCTCACCACGTAGCTTTTCAGTCTCAGTGATATCAGACAGATCAAACTGCGTTACTTGCGGTAGCAAAGTATTGTAGTTGAGCTGCGGTATCGAGACTTTCTGCAAGCGGCTAAGGTCTTGTGTTTCTGTCTCACCCCAGATCTCAGCGTTACTCATGTCAGGCAGTTTCGGTAGACCTGAGCTAACAGGATTACTGCTCACAGGTGCCGCTTTCTGCTTGGTTAGACTGTTTTTAACATGTGCAAACAAGTCCTCTTTTAGAATGCGATCGTTTAGAGCTGAACCATTCACTTGTGTGATATCAACACCTAACTGACGGGCTAGTTTGCGAACAGCAGGACCTGCATACACATCAACCAATTTTTCATTGACCTGTGCTTCAGTTAATTTACCCTCTGTTTTGCTAGCAGCTGTATCAGTATTGGTCGGTTTGGCAGCTTGTTTTGGCTCACCAGTGGTTTTAGCAGCTGATTTATCTTCTGTTTTGGCGGGTGCTGACTCTTGTGGCTTAGGAGCTTCAGATTCACTATCACTAGCATCATCTGTACTACTTTCCACGATGATGATGAAGTCCTGACCATTAGCAACCATATCACCTGCTTCGACCAAGATTTTCTCAATCTTGCCGGCAACTGGCGCTGGTACTTCAACTGAAGCTTTATCTGATTCGATTAGCAAAATGGACTGCTCAGCGCTAACAGTATCACCAACGCTCACCATGATTTCAGAAACTTGTGCCTCATCAACACCTAAGTCAGGTAATGCATGAGTAGTTGCTTTACCAGCATTAGCGGCTGGCTTGGCAGCAGACTCTGATTGCGTTGACTCAGTTGCAGCAGGTTCAGGTTTTGATTCTGGTTTAACATCGTCTGGGCTGTTCGCTTCTTGCTTTTCAGCGGCATTGTCATCGTTGCTTTCTGCGCTATCCTCTGCGCTTTCAAGCTCAATTAGCACCATACCTTCGCTGACTTGATCACCGATAGCAACACTAATCTTAATCACTTTACCAGCAGCAGAGCTTGGTACTTCAACCGATGCTTTGTCAGATTCTAATAATACGATGTTGTCGTCTTTTGCGATGACATCACCAACTTCTACCATAATCTCGCTGACTTCGGCACTATCAACACCTAAATCGGGGGCTTTAATGTCCATGATTTATTTCCTCGTCTTATGGTTATTATTATTTGACATCTTTATCATCAAGTACATTTGCATCTGCTTGATCTTCAGCACGACCTTCATTACTGATTTCATCATCGTCTTCGGCGATAAACTCAGGTACAGGATTTGGATTTACGTTACCTGGCGCTGGTGCATCTGGAGACTGGTCATAGTAAGACTGCTGTTGCCATGCAGGTGGATGGTCCACATCGATACCTAAGCTTGAAATCGCGTCTTTAACCAAACGCATCTCAACTTCGCCTTCATCGGCTAGGCGTTTAAGCGTAGCCACAACGATATGCGCAGCATCAACGTTGAAGAAACTACGTAGGTTTTCGCGCGTATCAGAACGGCCATAACCATCGGTACCCAGAGTCGTGTAAGGACGATTGTCTGGTAACCAAGCACGGATTTGCTCTGAATAGTTACGCATATAATCTGTCGCTGCCACTACGATACCTTCGTGCGGTGCTAGTTGCTCAGTAACCCAAGGCACTTTCTCTTCATCCATTGGATGTAGACGGTTGTAATCGTCACAAACCATACCATCACGAGTCAACTCATTAAAGCTGGTTACACTCCAAACGTTAGACGTAATATTGAACTCGTCTTTTAGTATCTGTGATGCCTTCTGTACTTCACGCAAGATAACGCCAGAACCTAATAGCTGTACTTGTGTTGAACCATTGTCCTCTAACAAGTACATACCACGTTTGATACCTTCCTCGGCACCTTCTGGCATAGCAGGTTGTTCGTAGTTTTCATTCATCAACGTCAAGTAATAGTAAACGCGCTCGCCTTCACCATACATACGGCGTAGACCGTCATGCATGACCACAGCTAGCTCATAACCGAAGCAAGGATCATAGCTGACGCAGTTTGGCACGACATTGAACAGAATCTGTGAATGACCATCTTGATGCTGTAAGCCTTCGCCATTAAGCGTCGTACGACCAGCAGTTGCGCCTAACAAGAAGCCTTGTGCTTGACAATCACCTGCCGCCCAAGCCAAATCACCTACACGTTGGAAGCCAAACATTGAGTAGTAGATGTACATCGGAATCATCGGTAGCGCGTTCACAGAGTAACTGGTTGCCAATGCAATCCAAGTGCTCATTGCGCCTGCTTCGTTGATACCTTCTTCTAACATGTGACCATCGATGGCTTCTTTATAGCCCATCAACGCTTCACTGTCTTCTGGTGTATATTTTTGACCCACAGCTGAGTAGATACCTAACTGACGGAACATACCTTCTAGACCAAACGTACGCGCTTCGTCAGGTACAATTGGTACGACGCGATCTTGGATGTCTTTGTTTTTGAGCATTGCAGATAGCAATCGCACAAATACCATCGTCGTAGATTGCTCTTTACCATTGCTGCCTTTTAATACCCGATCGAACATTGATAATTCAGGGATATTCAGTGGAATATGACCACTGCGACGGTTAGGCAAATGACCACCCAACGCTTCACGACGACCTTTGAGATACTTCATCTCCGCTGAACCTTCTTCAGGGCGGTAGAATGGTAGGGTCTCTAACTGTGCGTCAGTAAATGGTAAATCAAAACGATCACGGAAATACATCAAGGCTTCTTGATCAAGCTTTTTCACCTGATGCGATTTGTTGACTGCTTGCGTTTGGGCAGATAGACCATAACCTTTAACGGTTTTAACCAAAATAACCGTCGGTTGGCCTTTGGTTTTCATTGCTTCACTAAATGCGGCATAAACTTTAACTGGATCATGGCCACCACGGTTTAAGCGCGAGATCTCTTCGTCAGTCAAGGCATCTGCCATCTCTTCTAGCTCTGGATATTTACCAAAGAACTCTTTGCGAGTAAATTCGGGCGTACGAGCTTCATATAGCTGATACTCACCATCCACCACTTCTTCCATACGTTGCTTGAGGACACCCGTATGATCTTTACCAAGTAATGAATCCCAGTTGCCACCCCAAATGACTTTGATGACTCGCCAGCCTGCGCCGCGGAATACTGACTCTAGCTCTTGAATGATTTTGCCGTTACCACGGACTGGACCATCAAGACGCTGCAAGTTACAGTTAACTACCCATATTAGGTTGTCCAGCTTCTCACGACCAGCAAGAGAAATGGCACCTAGGCTTTCTGGCTCATCCGTTTCACCATCACCTAAGAATGTCCAAATCTTACGACCTTCTTTTTCTAGCAACCCACGATTTTCCATATAGCGATGTACATGGGCGTGATAGATAGACATGATTGGGCCAAGTCCCATCGATACCGTTGGGAACTGCCAGTAATCCGGCATTAGATATGGATGCGGATAGCTTGATAGACCTTTACCACCTACTTCACGACGGAAATTATCAAGCTGATCTTCGGTCAAACGACCTTCTAGATAAGAGCGTGCATAGATACCTGGTGCTGAGTGACCTTGATAATAGATCATGTCACCACCGAAGTGATCGCTAGCGGCGCGGAAGAAATGGTTAAAACCCGTTTCATAAAGTGTCGCACTAGAGGCGAATGTCGCTAAGTGACCACCTAGATCATCGTCGTTTTTATTGGCACGCATGACCATGGCAAGTGCGTTGTAACGAATTAGCGCACGTATCTTACGCTCCATGCCTAGATCGCCTGGGTACATTGGCTCGTCTTCAACAGCGATACTATTGACGTACGCAGTGTCTAGTCTGTTGAACGGCAGTCCTTCTTGAACTGCCATATTGTATAAGGCTTTTAGGAGGAACTGAGCACGGTCCTTGTCTGCGTGTTTAACCACAGACTCAAAGGCTGCCAGCCATTCCTGAGTTTCGGTGCTATCAGCATCCTTATAATAATTCATTCTTGTTAGTCCTTTTATATCAGTCACGCCTGTCTATCAGGCAGAGCTTTGTTAAATAATATGTGATGAGGTATTGGTTTACTTGCCACGTCCCTGCTACGTCCAAGCATTCCATTGTTTTGTGCGATGATATACAGCTTGATTATAAAAATAGTATTACTCATATCGGCAAATGCATCAAATAAACACACCTGCCAAACCGTCATAATGCTACGACTATTCTATTCAAACGTTAATTACTATGACATTCCATTATAAGCGTTTACGCGCTAGTTGTTTATGGCTGTAGAGAAATGATGAAATAACAAGTATTTTTTAAATAAATAACGATTAGTTGTTAGGTAAATAAGTAATGACTTATTACACTCTAAGTACATTGACATAACTACTCGTCGTACCATTCAACCTTCTATCATTTTTAGTAAGCTTTTTTGGCTTTTTTTAGTTATATTTAGATAAATACAGTTACCAATTTTTACTTTTTTCGTGTAGTAAATTAAGAATGTAAATAATTGACTTGAGGCCTTGAGATGAACAGTCATAAGTATTTATTTTTAGAAAAATATTCTAAAGTAGGTAGTATTGTAGGCATTTTTACGTTTGCGTTCTTAATTATTGGGCTGATTACAGATGACGCCCATGCTAACTTTGCAACAACTGAAAGCTCTACAGTAGCAGCATGTCCTGCAAATCATAAAATGTACTATGTTGGTGCAAATCCCCCTTCATCTAGTACACCTGCTCCTAATGCAAATGTTCCCGTAGTATACTTACCGCTTAGTTGGACATCTGGAAGCGAATCAAAAGCTTTTACATTTATAGAGGCTTCAGGTAATAAGGTTTTTAATATAGTATTTTCAGAAATACTTGATCTGAACAGCGATAACCGACCTAAACCGCCTTTTTATGACTCTTTTGACGGTGTAACATCATCAGCAATTAATTTATCTCATAACTCTACGACAGCCAAAAAAAACCATGTTTTGAAAGTTGATTTGAATCGTTCGGCTAGTAAAATTGGCTATAAAATTCAGGATGTAGACTCTACCACTACACGTTCTGGTGTTCCTTACATAGAAGAGGTTGACGTTAGTGCAAACAATGGGCAATTGACGTATAACATTGGATTTCAAACTATCAACCCTGAAAAGAACAAAGTAACAGGAATTTCAGGCGTTAACTGTGCAGTTGGAGCATGTACTATTGATGCTTCTTGGAATTATAGCAGCGCTAATACTCCTCTACAGCTAGCACATAACAACTTTTTCAGTAACACTGCTGGCACCCATACTGTGGGCTACTCAGACTTCTACTTCTGTCTTGCACCACCCAAGCTGATCGTAAAAAAAGCGTTGAATGGCACACGTTTCGGCACTGATGATGAATTCGAGATTAGTACAAGAGTCGATGAAAACTTAACTCTATTGAATCAATTTACTACTACTGGAGACGGATCGACGCTTGGAAACAGCAGCAGTAGTGTACAAAACCTTAAAGAAAATACGACCTACACCATATCTGAGCGCGTAACAAATGGTGGTAGTATTAATAACTATAATGCTACTTATAATTGTCTCAACTCATCGACGGGCAGTAACTCTACTACGCTTATTGGCTCTGGTAGCTCTTTTAAACTATCCGGTTTGAACTATGGTGATGAGATCACCTGCACGATTACGAATACACCCAAATCTTATACCTTCACTGGCTTCGTATTCAATGATAATGGTGGAATTACTGCTAGTGATAGTACCAAACAAAATATTTCTACAACTTTTACTAGTAATGCAAACTATTTCAACGGCATCTTTGATAGCAGCGGTAGCAACAAAGAGTCAGGCATTGGCGCCAGCGGTCTCCAAGTACGCCTAACAAACTGCGGCCCTAATGGTGGTACGGACATTTCAGGTACTTCTGCACAAAACATATCAGCGTCAGCTTCTCCAGGCCTACTGTTAGGTCAATACAGATTCACAGTACCTGCAAGTGTGATAGCAATATTATCCCCTCAAAAAGTTTGTGTAATGCAAGTAGAACCAGGCTCATGGAAAGACAGTACTAATGTTAGTGATTATAGCGTCGATACTACGCCAAATACTCGTGAAGTCGCTTTGGTAGCCAATACCTTTGACTATAAGACTGAAAGTAATGGTTCACGTGATTTAGACTTTGGTGAGGTTCAGGCGAATAACGCCTCTTTAGTACTTGTTAAATCGCAATATGTTCATAATTGTAATATCAATACAAACTTTAACGGTACTACTGGTACACCTTCTCAAACCCCTGTATTTAGTATTGCAGAAATAAAAGATATAGAACCCGGAAAGTGTATTGCTTATAGAATTGAAGCTTATAATCGAGGTCATGTTGATTTGAAAGATATTCAAATCAACGATCAATTACAGGTAAAGTCGCAAACCAACTTGGTAACCTCTGTTTTCGCTTTGCCAGTTCCTAAAGGAGATCCTACTTCTCTCTATACTGGCACAACTCTACCGACAGGTACTATTACCTCTGAGCTGTTTAACTTAAACAAACCTACTGGATCAACTCCTACCAAAGCCACGCTATATTTTAATACTAAATATGGCACGACTATGGACACTCAGTAGCTATTATTTCTTGCAACTTTAAAATATTACTGATTTTTTTCTAACCCAAAAAGGCCCTGTCTACCCAGACAGGGCCTTTTACCGTTTAGCTACCTCGAATTACCATTTGTCATTTTTATAGTGAATCTTTGTATCGTTTACGTGACAATAGCTCAATGGGAAATATAGGCATTTTACAGACAGCAATGATATTAAATTGTAGACAGCTTTACTATGACCCAAACCATTAGTATCCCAATGATAGCAACGGTATAAGAAAGGATTTTATATGAAACGTTTTAAGCTTTTACGCAATGTTCTGCTAGCTACTGTAGCCTCCAGTTGTCTACTAAATGTAGCCCATGCTGATGATGCTCTAAAAATGGAACTTACGGCTAATCAAGTCGTAAAGAATGCGGAAGGTAAAACAGTCTATACGGCAGTACGTACTGCACCAGCAGGTACTGTGATTCAGTATAAAGCGAATTATACCAATACTATCAATAAAGATATTAATGATTTGATGGTGACGTTACCTATCCCTGCCAACATGACATTTACTGGTGATGCGATGCCTGCAAGCGCACAAGCTAGCACTGATGGTAAGAACTATGCTGATATGCCTTTGATGAGAAAGGTCGATGGCAAGATGGTCAAGATTCCATACTCTGAATACCGCACTCTGCGTTGGAATATTAAGTTATTGCCAGCTAAAAAGTCAGCTGCCGTTGCTCTCAATACCACCGTTAATTAGTTCAATAGATATTAAACCTTTACTCTTTTAACGTTTCAATTTTTAGTCTTAATTCTGGAGCATTACATGAAATCAAATACTTTTAATTATAGTTTGCTTGCTATTGGTGTTGCCGCAGTCATGGGGCTATCTACTGTGGCTAATGCTGCTCCATCTTTAACCCCTACACCAACAGAGAGTGGTAACGCTGGAACCAACTCTAAAACCATAACAAACGTTGCAACTGCGAGCTATAGCGTAGGTGGTCTAACGCAGACTCCTGTAAGCTCCAACCCTGTCACTGTCAGCATTAACGAAGTTATTTCATTTTCTTTAACGGCAAATAACGTGGATGCCCTTCAAAACGATGAAAAAAATGTAGGTTCAACGGTCGTGCCCGAAGGCTTTGTAACGTTTTTACATACTGTAAAAAATACTGGTAATCTGGATGATACCTACACATATAACCTAACTGATTTATCAGGTGGTAAGTATAACTTAGCTGGATCTAATGCCACTATCATCATCAAGAATGAGAATGGGGTACAACAAAGTTCATCTACTGTTAATGGAGTTACTACTGGCAGCATTTCATTACCAGCAGGTTATTCAGCAGAAATCAATATTAGTGCTAAGTCTAAAGGTAATCAAGGTGGTAGTACTCAAAGCCTACAGCTAAGTGTTCAAAGTGCCAAAATTGCAGCAATTTCAACACCAGCTAATGGTGCAAAATCAACTGTGACTAATACTGATGAATCCTCAACTATCTTACCTATCTTTAGCATAGCTAAAACTATTACTTCAGGTACTTTCGATGTTACCAACTCTAATGCTGAAGTGACCTACCAAGTAGTAGTAAAGAACGTTGACGTTACAAATGGCTATTCTGCAGATGCAACTAATGTCAAGATTGAAGACTTTCTACCTACAGGCTTAATTATGTCTGCGCCATTGGCAAGTACTAACATTGTAGCTACTGGTAGCGCTACCATCAGTGTCGGTACTATTAGTACTCCTACTACTAATAAAGGATTTTCGTTTACTGCCACTAGTATTCCAAAAGGCGGAACAGTGACTATCACATTTAAGGCGAAAAAAGCTCAAGGCGAGGCGTTGGCGCAAAATGCTCTTAACCATATCACCGTTACTGACGATTTGGATGATAATGCAAATACTTCTAACACCTTAATAGATAGTACTGATACCACTAAACAAGCTAATATCAACTTCTATCCTACAGGCGATGATCAAAATATTACTGATGGTAGTGCAGTCGCTGATGGCACCAACGGTAATGACTCTACTCAGCCATTAAACTCTACTCAGCGTGTATTAACATTAGCAAATCCCCAAGTTATTCAAATTCCTACGGTTACTAATGGTACGACGCAAGCCAATCACTCGGTTAGTGTGACTAATGGTGGTCGTGACACTGAATCGAATCTTACTTTTACCCTCGCTAAGAGCAATACAGCAGATACTGTCAACGTAAGTAATGTACAGATTGGTGGTACTGGTACGGTGTTAACGCCCAATACTGATGGTGTCTATACTATTCCAGGCACGCTTGCCCCTACAGCTAGCATCAACATCACTTATGTAGTTACATCAACCAATGCAAAAGTTGGTCAGGATGAAAAAACTACTGTCACTTTAGTTCCTAGTGCTACGCCAGGTAATATACCAACCGTTGCACCTATTACTGATCAAACACTGATTCGCGGTATCAAACTCGATAAGAAACAAGTATTAGATGTCAAATGCAATGGTTCCTATACTGGTACGTTTGATATCAAATCTTTAACTGCTAGCGCTGGTGAATGTGTAGTTTATAACATTGAGGCAATAAACACATTCGATAGTAACGTACTTGGGTTTAGAGACATCACTGGTATAGTAATTTCAGATGACCTTATTAAAAATGGCATTTCGACAAATGCTGATTATAGTCCAGGTACTGTAAATAACAAGAATACCTCTGGTACAGCTACTACAGGGATAGTTGCAGCGCCGACAACTACTAATAATTTAGTAGTATCAAATAATGTTGGTACTTTATCACCACAGGCAAAAGCAAACTTACAATTCGCTGTTAAAATTAAGCAAAACTAAATAGTAATGATTTTTTCAAACCTCCATGTGAGTGGCAATAGCTGCTTATAGTTATACCCTCTAGCTTGAATTGTGCACATATTATTCAAGCTAGAGACTTATTACCCCCTTCGTGTTTTATTGGATAAGCGACCTATTATGACATCTACTGTAATCAATACGTCTAAAAGCATCACATTGTGTACAACGAAGATCTCTGCGCTGTCATTTGCAATGTTGCTTATGCAATCAAATACCGCGTCTGCTGCAACTGATTCATTGGTCCAGCTGATCAATAATACTGCTCAGGCCAGCTATAACGTTGACAGTGATACCAGTACGACTATCAGTACTGACTCAAACCAAGTACAAGTAAAAGCCTCTGCCTTACCTGAATATGGTATCAGTTTGACTCAGCATGCTCTACGCACAGTCATGCCTAATACAGAGGTAAGTTGGGTCAACGTATTAAGCAACACTAGTTATAGTAATCAGACTGTTGAGCTAAGGCTAAGTGGTATATCACCAACTCTATCTAATTTGAAGGTCTATCAAGATCTGAATAAAAACGGCATCGTCGACAGCACCGATAGACAGCTTATTTTTGATAACATGAGTGCTCAGATTAAGCTCGGTCAGAGTGAAAGCATTCAGTTTATCGTACAAGCTCTATCAGATGCTAATGGTAAAGATGGTGATACTACTGACATCAAGATCGGTGCAGTTGTCGTAGAAGATAAGTCAGTAACAGCAGCAAGCGATAACACTACCAACAGCTTGGTCATCGTTGAATCTGGCATCAAATTCACCACTCCTAAGTTTGATGAGAATAAAACCACTTCACAAATCGATGAAAACGTCTATATCGATGCCAGCTATGTACAATGTAATATTAACTCTAATGACCGCGACGAAGTATGGCTCACTATTAAGTCAGCTAACCCGCCCGTTGGTAGTGGTGATAGCTATACCCTGAAGGCTATTGAAACGGGAAACAATACTGGTAAGTATCGTATAGATGCCCCTACACAGAACAATGCTAATGCTATTAACGACAGTATCATCCAAACCTTAAAAGGTGACATCTTAACTGCTACGCTAGATGCCTGCGTTGAACCTAGCGCTGACCCCATTCTCATTGATATCAGCAGCAGTATTGCTATCGTCGATGACACTCCTTCTTTAAGCGTCACCAAAGAAAGCGATGTCAAAACTGCAGAGCTTGGTGATTATGTCAGCTATACCATCGATATTACCAATAACGGCAAATCGACTGCTTATGATGTACAACTAAAAGACGCTTTACCGCGTGGTTTTGACTACGTTGAGAACAGTATAAGTGTTAGTCCAAAGATTGATATTGATATCAACCAAGCGCAGACTACCGAGTTTAAAGCTGATGGTAAATATCAGGTATTGAACTTAGGAAACATGGCAGTTAACGAAAGTAAAAAAGTTACTTATCGTGTGCTCATCGGTGCGTCATCGCTAGGCGGCGATGGTATTAACCGCGCTACCGCAGTTGCTAGAAATGACCAAGGTCAAAGCGTAGGCTCAAGAGAAGCGCAGTGGAAGATTGATGTTGAGCGCGGCGTTATGAATACTGATGGTATTATCGTCGGTAAGGTCTATCATGATATCAATCGCGATGGTATTCAGCAAAAAGAAGACGGCGAGCTTGGTGTCGCTGGTGTACGTATCTACATGGAGAACGGCAACTTCATTGTAACTGACCCTGAAGGTAAATATAACTTCTATGGTATCAGTGCCAAAACACACGTACTAAAGGTCGATCGTACCACTATCCCTAGAGAGACTGAACTGGTTACCCAAAGCAATCGCAATGCTGGTGATGCCGGTAGTCGTTTTGTTGATTTGAAATACGGTGAGCTACATCGTGCAGATTTTGCTATCGTTGGCGGCATGGGCGATAGTACTGAGCGCTTAAATGCAGAGCTTATCGCTCGTAGCAAGTCAGTAGGTGCTAAGAATGATACGCTTGAACAAGCGGTTAAATCTGAGCTG
Source organism: Psychrobacter sp. 4Dc (assembly GCF_002836715.1). GTDB lineage: Bacteria > Pseudomonadota > Gammaproteobacteria > Pseudomonadales > Moraxellaceae > Psychrobacter. The sequence goes on along the minus strand of NZ_PJAT01000065.1, from coordinate 54,003 downwards.
ACTTTGGAGCCTGACTATAGTAACAACACGACTGATAATGTAAATGCTAGCGGCTGTAATATCAATGGCGACCTAGACCTTGGTAATAATTGTGACTCTGCTATTGTCAACGATATGATTGGGGATGCGACCGATCGTGTAGACATGGCCGTGACAACGGTTGCACCTCCAGTAGAAAAAGAGCTCGAAGAATACTTAAAAGAAGTGGCTAATAACGATGTTACCTTCATTAACTTAAATGAAGGTCAGCAGCTTAGCACTTATAAACAAATGGTCCAAGTTCAGGCACCACTAGGCAGCAGCTTTACCCTTTATGCTAATGGCAAAGCCGTATCAGAGCAGCAAATCGGTAAAACTGCTGAGCAGAAAAAGCAGAGTGTTGTAGCTTTCGATTACTATGCTGTTGATTTGAAGCGCGGCAAGAACACCTTGCGCGGTGTGGCAACTGACGTCAATGGCAAAGTCATCTCTGAACAGACGATCAACGTCTTGACGCCAGATAGCTTGCAAGCGATTGACTATCGTACTCAAGATAGCTTAGTCCCAGCCGATGGCATGAGTGAATATCAAATCGTCATCAGCCTAAAGGATCGTGATGGTCGTCCTTATGTCGCTTCTACGCCGATTACTATCGATACCAATATCGGTCGTATCAACCTGAAAGACGGTAGTAAAGAAGCGGCAGGCACCCAGATTACCGTCAATGGTGGTGAGCTACTGATACCCGTCACCGCGCCAAGCGTACCGGGTAAAGGCGAGCTGGTCATCGATACCGGTAGCAGAAAACAAGTGATTCCGCTACAGTTTACCGCGCAGCTACGTCCGCTGATCGCGGTCGGTATTGTCGAAGGTGCGATCTCGCTTAAAGACTTTGATGGCGGTCAAATCACTGACGCTCAAGGCGCTTTTGAAGAAGAGCTTCATGAGATATCAGGTAATGACGATTATGCCGCTTCAGGCCGCGCCGCTATGTTCCTAAAAGGAAAAATACGCGGCGACTATCTGCTAACGCTTGCTTATGATAGTGATAAAAAAGGCGAGCGTTTGTTCCGTGATATCGATCCTGGCGAATACTATCCTGTCTATGGCGACTCATCAGCTAAAGGCTTCGATGCGCAGTCTACTAGCAAGCTTTACGTGCGCCTTGATAAAGGTCGTTCGTTCGCTATGTATGGTGATTTGAAAACTCAAATTGATGATGACGAAGGCATAAAGCTTGGTCAATACAACCGTACATTAACTGGTCTAAAAGCTCAATTTGAAGATAGCAATACTCGCGTTACTGCCTTTTTAGCAGAGACCAGTACTAGCCAACGTGTAAATGAGACTCGTGGTTTGGGCATTTCAGGCCCATATCCATTGGCTGAGAACTTCGATGCGGTATTAGAAAACTCTGAAACGGTTGAAGTTATTACTCGTGATGCCAACAACCCTGGGTTGATTATCAATCGTGAGACGCTTACTCGCTTTGCTGATTATGAGATCGACCCTATCAGCCGTAGCTTATTCTTGACGGCACCAATTGCTAGTCAGGATATCGAAGGCAATCCTATCTATATCCGTGTCACTGTAGAAGTTGATGAGGGTGGTGAAGATTATTTGGTTGGTGGTATTGCCGCGAAACAGCAACTGACGGATAAAGTCGCCATCGGTGGTAGCTATGTGAATAGCGATGACCCATTGAACAAAGAAGAGTTGGCTAGTGTTAATAGTGTTGTTAAATTCAATGATAAGCTAAAGCTGGTCGCTGAATATGCGATGAACAAAGCTGAAAACCCAAATTTTCAGTCAAGTAATCAAATCAACGCGACAGAACTGACTGATAGTGATGTTGAAGGTAACGCACTACGTATTGAGCTTGATTTTGATAATAAGAAAAATACACGAGCTAAAGCTTATTATAATGATGCTGATGAAGGTTTTGTCACTGGTGCATCACCGCTTACGGCTGGACGTACTGAGTCTGGTGTAGAGGTTACTCATACTTTAAATGATAAGAAAACTGCTCTTAAGTTAGAAGGCATACGCACAGAAGAGCATACTACTGACGCTAGCCGCGAAGGCGTGCAAGCAAGCGTTGAGCATCGTTTAAGCGAAAACATCGTTGGTGAAATTGGGGTTCGTTATTATAAACAAGACGCGACTGCTGCCTCACGTAATACTCAAGCGGCGACAGACGTTGTAGATATTACAGACGACACTCTGTTTAATGATGACATCATCAATCAGTCAGCGTTAAGCAGCGTTAGTAACGCTGAAGAAGATATTGAAGGTACGACTGTTCGTGCTCGTATTACCTCTCGTCTACCTAAGTTGAATGATAGCTTGGTATTTGCAGAATATGAGCAAGATATCGAAAATAGCTCACGTAATGCAACTTCTATCGGCGGTGAGACAGCACTTGGGGACTTGGGTCGTCTATACGCTCGTCATGATTTGATCAACAGCCTATCTGGTACTTATGGTCTTGATGATACAGATGAGCGTCAACGTACCACTGTTGGTTTTGACGCGACTTACATGAAAGATGGTAAGGTTTATAGCGAATACCGCATGCGCGATGCCATTAGTGCACGTGAGGCAGAAGCAGCCATTGGTCTAAAAAATAAGTGGTATGTTCAAGAAGGTCTAACTTTAAACACTCTATTTGAGCGTGTTGAATCTCTGGAAGGTGAAGAAAGTAACACTGCAACAGCGGCAGGTATCGGTGTTGAGTATCTTGCCAAAGAGAACTATAAGGCATCGGGACGTTTTGAAAAACGTTGGGGCGAAACAAGTGATACGCTACTTGGTAGCGCTGGTATCGCCTATCGCTATACCGATGAGGTTACCTTCTTAGCCAAAGACATCTATTCACGCACTGACTATAGTGATGGCGATCGCACTATCAATCGTTTTCAGCTAGGTGCTGCGTATCGTGACTACGATAGCAATCAGTTAGATATGCTTGCAAAATTCGAATATCGTTTGGATGATAATAATACTGGCGATGACGCTTACCAAAAAGACACCATGGTTTGGTCATGGAATGGTAATTACCATCCTACGCGTCCGTTGACGTTGTCTGGACGTTATGCTGGTAAGTATACAGAATACGAAGCAGATAGCTTAACCAGCGATAACACGGCTCATGCTGTTTATGGCCGCGGTCTTTATGATATCAGTGAGCGTTGGGATATTGGTTTACAAGCAGGTACTTACTGGAATAATCAGGCAAATGACTTGGCTTATATGCTTGGTGCAGAAGTGGGTTATAGCCCAATGACCAACCTTTGGTTATCACTTGGTTATAACTTCATGGGCTTTGAAGATGAAGATATTGCTTATGATGACAGTACTCAGCAAGGTGCTTACTTTAGATTGCGCTTTAAATTTGATGAAGATTTATTCAAACGTGAAGACCCACGTAAGAACCAACGTCTAAGCAGCAATTCTGCATTTTAATTGTTTGATACTAATGATACTGTCGTAAGTACATCTTTAAGACAGTATCATGATTGTCTTATGATGAATTATTTTGTCATTCAATAAACAATTAAGTCAGCCCTAGTAATGGTAAATAATACCAACGTTTATTACCTTAACATAAGGTTTACACCATGTTTGATTCATCCATCAATGCAGCACCTTTCAAGCGCTCAATATGCGTTACACTATCAGCTTTATTTTCGTTGACCTTTATGCAGCCAGCTTTAGCTAAGAGTGAGACTGTCCAAGTGGCTCACTCAACTAGCATGGGTGAATATTGCCGCGATGATAGTCAGACTCAAACACGCTCTTATAGATATCAAAGCGAACAGCAGCGCCTGTTAAATTGTATGGTAACGCAGTTAAAACCTTATCAACAAAAAGACAAGACAGTAGCTCAACAGTATTTCGCATATAAAGCGCAAGCGTGGTTGAACTATGCTATTCATCAAAACAGTATGAATAGCCGCTCATCTGCTGGTCAAGTTGCGTTAGAAATGGCAGAGCCTATATTGCAAGCGCTAGATAATGACACGGTACAAGACTTGGGCTTGCATCAAGATATTCCGTCTACCTCTGCTCTAATGCGTCCTGATCTATGGGCAACTTTAAGCGCACTTAAAGACGGCGATGGCATAGCGTCAGCACCACGTGAGATGGCTTTTAGTGAAGTGGCTTTGATTTGGGCAGCAACCAATCAATGCGCACGAGGCTGGCGCGAATCTGGCATGCATTTTCGCATGGCTGATCGCTGGCTTGAGCAGGCCCGCGAAGCTTACGTCAATGCCAATGACTCACAGACCAATGTAGCACTAGAGAAGTCAATAGTCAGTTATCATAAGCAGTACTCGCCTTTAGACGCGAGCGATGATACTTGCCGTGGACAAGATTTGACATCTAACCGTTAAAATAGTCGCTGTTTTATTGGAGATATTAATCTTTATTACTTCCAATCCTATACTAAAAATTAAACATAAAAAAGCCGACATATTTGTCGGCTTTTTTATGTTTAAAGTAAGCTCAATTATCGGTTTTTACGTGGCAACTTTTCTGGTAGGTAACAACGTAAATAAGCAATAAATGCTGTATTTGCTTCTTGGATATACTCTTCAGTGATACCCTGATGACGGCGATAAGACAACGTAAAGATAGCATTTACGATGCTATAAGCAATCAACAAGGTATCTTGGATATCATGAAAGTTTGGCATCTCATAACGCTCTGACAAACGCTTATAGACCAGATCAACAATTTGATGATCCATATCTTCACCAAAGCTGTCACCTTCAAAATCAGGTGTATTGGTGTCATATATAAGCTTGGCTTTTGTCTCATCGTTATGGAATATCGTAATACAACGATCGATAAGTGCCGTTAGATACCCTTGCCATCTGTCATAGTTGCCAATATCGACCGTCTCTACCATCTCTAATATTTCAATCGCATTCAAAAAACGCAATGCTAAAAATATTGCTTCAATATTAGGGAAAAAATGGTAAGCAGACGCTCTTGGTATGCCCGCTTCTTCACACACAGCTGCTAACGTAATATCGTTAATAGCATGCGTTTCGCTCAATTTTTTGGCACCAGCCAATAGTTTTTGACGACGTGCACGGCCTTGCTGGCTAGTAAACTTAAACTTATTAGGTACAAGCTTCTTTGCCAATTCCGAATCTACCAACACATCTTCAATCTTTTCGTCTTTGTTATCACTCATTGTGAATCTCTTAATGTTGCGCCCTATTTTATAAATATAATCTTCATTGAATAGTATTTATCCTCAGATAAAGGATGGTTGACTGTTGGCTAAAATACAAAGCCTATATGGTCACTACTATGTTCAATGTAGAGGCATCATAAACGCTTGCACATTATCAAGCAAGGGACATGAATAGGTTGAAAAATAATACTACGATCAGCAATTTAATAGAGCTAACCGTCTAATTTTATAAAGTTAATCTTTGAGTTTTATTTTCGCCCTTATAATACCATGATCAGTGACTCTATCGGCATAGTCCCACTTCAAATGATCATTAAAATAATCAACTCGTTCGACATAACCGAGCGAAAATTTACTATCGGGCAAAAACTCTTCTGAGACAAATAACTGGTCGATAACTTCTGGCATACCTTGATATATATGGGTATAGGCAACATCCTTCATCCAGCCATATCGTGCTTGAATACGAGCAGCATCAAAAAGTGCAACATCACGCATACTTTTATCGTAATTGACTTCCCCAGTTTCTGTCATCAACTGAGTAGTCACGCTACCTGTGACATCATTCATATCACCCAATAGAATCAATGGTTCACGGGTATGTTGCAATCGCTCTATGATAGACATACGGATAGAGGCCGCTTCTGCCGCGCGCATACATAAACTACGAAGCTTAGCGCGAACTCGAATATTTGGATCGTCCATGTCTTCTAATAGGTCACCATTTTCATCACGTAAGAAAAAAGCACGTTTGCTTTTTAGATGCGCTGTAATAATTGTAATGGGCTGCCCGTACGCGTCAACACGTAGCACTAATGGAGGACGGTTGAAGCGTTGATAAGGACCGATATCAGGTACATCAATAATGGCTTTTGGTGCTATATCTTTTAGCAAACTGGTTTCTAACTGCTCAAATCGGCTGATAATACCGACAGCAGGTGTATTCTGTGCACCCATGCCTTTGGTGTATATACTGGCGCTATCATTACTAGCAAGTGGAATGACCGCATGCTCGGGCTTGAAACCTAGTGAAACAGCCAGCGCTTCTAATGCATCACTATCCCAAACCTCTTGTACTGCGATAATGTCAGCATGCGCTTTAGCCAATAAATCTGTAAGACCTCGCAGCTTATGTTCATAGGCTTTATCGTTATAAGCTGGCGCATTTTCATAATAAGTTCGATTAGGGTTCGCAAAGTTCAGCAAGTTTGCCGTTGCGATATAAAACTGTTTATTGCCTTCAGTGTTATTACTCATATATTCCCCATCGTTCTCATTATTATAGTACATAATATTCACGTATGTGTATACGCTGCAAATTTTATGCCTAAAAAAACTCCCAAAGTTAAGCCTTGGAAGTTTTAAAATAACATATATGTAGATAGGTAACTCTATTAATAGAGCCGAGAAAACAATCGAGCTGTATTGTGCAATAAAATAGTAATCTCATATACTAGCCAATTACTAATCCGCACGTTTACTAGGATATCTAACATACAGCTCCATGTACTACCTATCGTTTATTATGATACACGGTGCCATGCATCACGCGATGCTTTACGTGCTTCATTCCATTCCAAACGAGACTCACCTTTTACTTCGTGCCATGAACGCTCTAAATCTGCTTCATGATCCTCAAAACGAGCATCTACTGGATAACGAGCACGGTTCGCATAACCGACTGCATATGCTGGATGCAAGTCACGGTCGAAATCGTATTCTTCTCTATGATAGTCAGCGTTTGCATACTCTGCACGCCAATACGCTTCTTCGTGAGTTGGGTCAATAGCTTCTGCTGCTGCATGACCTGCGCCGCCACCAACAATAGCACCAATAGCACCACCAATTAGCGTACCTAATGGACCTGCCATTGTGCCGATAGCTGCACCTGCCGCTGCACCGCCTACACCGCCGATACCCGTACCTACTGGATGTGAGCCTGGCTCACCGGTAATGATGTCTGCGTTTAAATCTTCTTTTGTCTCTTTTGACATATGTTTTACTTCACTGCGATCGATAGCATCATGGTTACTCATAGTATTGTCCTTAAATTATTTATTATTTATTGAATTATTTATCTGCTAAAAACTAGCGGTCTTACTAAATCCAATTGAAGTATAAAAATTTATAGGTAAGGACAGATAGGCCGATTATGTAAACTGTGTCCATATTACGATTATCTTGCGTTACAGCCTGTATCTTTATCACATTTGTGTACGGCAGCCTCATACTTTGAGTAATTATAAATGTACGATCACAATGAATTTACTAAGTAAATCAATCTTATAACGGCATTAGAGACCTTTTGATAGCTTGTTGCCATTTAGCAAGATGTCGCTCACGAGCATCAGCCGACATACTTGGTTCAAACACGCGATCTACCTGCCATGAAGCTTTCATGGTCGATTCGTCATATAGCCCAGTTTTCAGTCCTGCGAGGAGTGCTGCACCCTTTGCCGTAATCTCTGTATCTCTAGGACGTAATACCGGAACACCTAACAAATCTGCTTGGAACTGCATGAGTAAATCATTATTTGCAGCGCCGCCATCTACTCTCAGCTCAGTCAAAGGATGAGGGCTGTCCTTTTGCATAGCGATAAGCACATCATAGGTTTGATAAGCAACGGCCTCCAATGCAGCGCGTGCAATATGTGCCTTAGTAGTGCCACGGCTCATACCAGTGATGCTAGCGCTGATATCAGAACGCCAATAAGGCGCGCCCAATCCAGTAAAAGCAGGTAATAGAACGACATCTTCGCTACTGTTTACTTGACGGGCTAAGTCTTCGACGTCACTACTCTGCTGAATCATACCCAAATTATCACGCAGCCATTGAACGATAGCCCCTGCCATAAAGACACTGCCCTCTAGGGCATAAGTGACTTCCTTTTTAGGTGGCTGTAGCATGCGTTTGCCTGACTGTACAATTTGATCAAATGACAAATTATCAGGACGAATTGGTGAGGTTTTACGTTGCCACGCGATGGTGGTTAGCAGCTTATGCTCACTCAATTTTGGCTGCTGCCCAATATTCATTAGCATAAAGCAGCCTGTACCATAAGTGTTTTTGGCCATACCTGCATCAAGACAACCTTGTCCAAAGAGCGCTGCTTGCTGATCACCCAATACTGCTTGAATGGGTATTTGCTTTGCAAACAGGCCTTTTTTAGTTTTGCCAAAATCACCGTCGGATGGTAGTACTTTAGGCAATATATGCATAGGTATAGCAAATCGGTCACAGAGTGCCTCTGACCACGCCAGCTTATGGATATCAAATAACAATGTGCGAGAAGCATTGGTCACATCAATGACATGCTCCCCGCCTGTGAGCTTATAAATCAGCCAACTATCAATCGTGCCAACCGCTATCTCCCCTCTGCTGGCTCGTACACTCAGCTTCGGGTTATTTTCGAGTAACCAAGCAATCTTACTGGCACTAAAATATGGGTCTAAACGCAGACCTGTAATACGCTGAACCTCATGTGCCATGTTGACGCTATCAACGCTCGGATGCACAGGGTCATTCATACTATTGCCAGCGCTTTCAGCAGCGAGCGTCTTACAGTAATTTGCGGTACGCCTGTCTTGCCAAATAATGGCGGGAGCCAGTGGCTTACCAGTTTGCTTATCCCACATCACAATCGACTCACGCTGATTGGTAATCGCGATACTGGTAACGTCAGTGGCAAGCAACCCTGCCCGATTAATAACATCATGTGCACAGCTAATCTGAGTTTGCCAGATCTGCTGTGCATCTTGTTCAACGAATCCAGCTCTTGGTGTTTGCAGCGTCGTTGGCTGTTGTACCATTTTGATAGGACGCGCATGATCATCGTACAATATCGCTCGACTCGATGTGGTCCCTTGATCCAACGCTAAAATATACCCTGCCATGACACATCCTCTGCTAATATTGTTTATTCTGTTTGATAGCCATTTAGTGACTATTCATTGACTGATTGACTGATTGACTGATTGACTGATTGACTGATTGACTGATTGACTGATGCTTATTGAGCATTTTCTATTTGTTAATTACTGCCTAAATTTTTCATAATGAGATTAAAAACAAAATCTAACTAAAAATAAATTGCTTGAATTGAAAACGTCTTGTTGGCTATGTTGTTACTTATAAACAGATATTTAAAAATTAAATCAATCCTCTATCATACCGCTACTGGTCGCACAATAGAAAACGGCAAAATACTGAGCATTGACCCGTCACCATTGTGGCTCTACAGTGTACCTCTTATGACGAATGACCGCTTGTTAGCACTTTTAATATAGACGTATTTTTATATTAGAATATGAATGATTTATTTAAGCATCATTCTTTCGCTAGCTAGCAAATAGTCTATAATAGTTCAGCAACTTTATATCCTGAGCAATGAAACCTATCGGTGCTGTTCCTTATTTTATAATACCTTACATTCTAATTAATGGCTTATGTGACTTATGAAATTCATTTTATCAGCGCTACCGACTGCTATGATGACAGTTGCAGTCATGAGCGTGCCTGTCATGACTTACGCAAGCACTGACGCTGACAGTATAGAAGTGTCAGATGATGTTACACCAGTGGCTGTGACACAAATCATAGATGCTAATAGTCTGACTGAGAATGATAAACCAGCTGTCGCGCCTTTTCTTACAGTACCAAACCCTAATAAGGCTAAATCGCAGGCACTGTCTACGCTTGTGGACCCTATTACACATAAAACAGTCGATAACAGCTACGCACTAGACGTCTCAAGCTTTTTGAGCTTAGAGCAAGCGCAAAAGCTGCTGGTACAAGTATCACCTAAAATTGCTGCCAATCAAGCAGCGATTGCTGCCAGCGAATACCAAACTGACGCACTCAGAACCATCGACAATCCGCTCGTATTTGCTCGAGTATCTGCCAGTGCCTATCATTTAGATGAGGATATAGATTTATCTTCTCTCAGAAGCGGTATCGTGAACGAAGTAAACAATGGCGTAGATAACATAGTCCCTCCGACAGCAGACCTACCAGACTTTGGTGAGCTGGTCGGTGAGCGTATTCCCGACTCTTATAACTTCAAGCGCTCAGGCTCTACGTCGGGTGCAGGTCTTGGTGTCGTTTGGCCTATTTATACTGCTGGGCGTACAGACGCATTGACTGGCGCCTCGGATGCACGTACACAAGAAGCGATGGCTGATAGCGTACTGGATAAAAATGAGCTTTATAATACGTTAATTGAGCGTTATTTTAAGGCACAGCTAGCGATTATCGCTGCTTACTTACGAGAAGACGCTTACGATACATTGCAACAGACCGACCATATGGCCGAGCGTCTGTTTGAAGAAGGTTTTATCTCACGTGTCGATAGACTAGAAGCACAGTCAGCGCTTGCGGATGCCAAGAGTGAATCCGTCAATGCCAATAATGACGCGCGCCTAGCTATGATTGCGCTACAGCGTCTACTGCGTACCGACTATCGTATCAAACCAACCACGCCTTTGTTTGTCTCTAGTCGCCCTCTACCAGATGTAAGCTACTTTCAGGACTTGGCACTAAATAACCATCCCGGACTGCAAAAAGTTGCAGCCAAGCGGGCACAGGCTCAGCAGTTACATGCGCTATCAGATACGGGCTACAAGCCTACGGTATTGCTATACGGTTATGGTCAGGTAGAGAAAGATCCAAGCTGGGTCGCTGGTATATCTGCCAGTTGGAAACTATGGGGCGGACTCGATAAAGCCGCATCATTAGCATCCAGTAGTGCCAAAATACGTCAGGCCGACCTCTCTGAGATTGAAGTCAGTGACAATTTATTGCTACTGGTAGAAAAAAACTGGCACGATGTCAATAATGCTCAATCACGCTATCAGGCATTGCAAAGTAATGTTGATTTAGCAGCAGAAGTATTACGACTACGTCGCTTAGGATTACAAGAAGGTGTAAATACCACAGTTGACGTAGTGCAAGCACAAACGCAATCGCTTAAAGCACGTACCGAGCAAGCACAGGCTGCTAATGACTATGTACAGTCACTGGCTGCCCTCATGCAAAGCTGTGGTACGCCACTTGCTTTTAATGCTTATCTCAATGCCGCTGACATTCAACTGCCTACTTTATATACTGAGCAATGATGTAACGCGAGAAGCCATAAGTCATGATGATAAACGCTTTGTATTACTCTAAAGTCACATCGAAAATACTATTACCAATCCTATTATGAACAGCTGCTTTTATGAAAAAATTGACCTCTAAATCGGTAAAAAACTGGCTACAGACGTTACTAGAAACGTGGCGTATTGCCAATAACTCTAATGTTTGGGCGCATTGCGCAAGCGTAGGTTTCTTTGGATTCTTATCAATTTTTCCCGTGATGGCTGTGTTTGTCCTACTTTATGGTCTTGCGTTTTCTCCTGCCGAGATGCAAGAGCAAATCGCGCTTTTGAGTCAATTTATACCTGATACAGTATATGAAGTGCTCAACTCCCGTCTGAGCGAGTTGGTTTCTACGACTACGTCTGCTCTGACTTTTAGCCTGCTTATCTCGTCCTTGCTCGCACTTTATGCGGGCTCTAAAGGTATTAAGTCTTTAATTATTCTTATTAACCTTGCGTTTCATATTACTCAGGAGCGTAGTTTTGTACAAAGCATGATTCGCGCAGTTGGTTTGACCTTTGCAGCAGTAGTCGTATTGATTATCGCGGTCTCCTCTATCGCGATTATTCCTTTGGGGGCGGCCTACTTTCCTTTCCCTCAGATAGCTAAAACAATTGCGCTTTGGAGCAGGTGGCCCATATTGACAGGTATCATATTCTTAAGCTTTTTGGGCCTTTATCGTCTAGCCCCAAATCGTGATGCCGTCGCTCTCAAGAAACTAATGCCGGGCGCTGCGCTGGCAACGGTTTTATGGATTATATTGTCCATCTTGTTTTCAATTTATGTGCAAAATTTTAATAACTATAGTGCTGAGTTTGGCGCGCTTTCAGCTGCTGTGGTCATTATGCTGTGGCTATATTATTCAGCATTTATCGTCGCTCTTGGTGCTATTTTTAATTCTGAAACCATAGACAACGCCAAGCCTTATGCGTTTCGAGTGTACTAGTAATAAGCCCTTTATTTTCAACTTTGTTGCTTTAGGAATCTCATTGTCATGACAGAATTACCACGCGAATCAGACGACTCAAATAAATCAGCTGATGCAACCGAGTCAGTGACCTCTCAAGATACACAAAATTCAGTCGATCCTGTAGAAAACGTGTCTGATATTGAACCAGAGCAACCGACACCTACTTATAATCGTGATGCCTCTAAAACTGACAAATCTGCACGTATGAAAAAAGGATTACTTGCACTATTCATACTGATTGTCCTCGGTACGATTGCGTATGGCCTATACAAAAGTAATGCGCATAGCGAGCCAGAAGTTATTACGCTGCAGGGTCAAATGCAAATGCAGCAAACGTCGATCGCTGCAAAAGTACCAGGGCGTATTGCCCAAATTATGGTAACAGAGGGCGATACAGTAACGGTTGGTCAGCAATTAGTTGAGATGGATTCGCCTGAGATTAATGCCAAGATTAATCAAGCACGTGCTGGTAAACAAATCGCGCAAAGCCAATTAGACAAAGCAGAAAATGGTGCGCGCCCGCAAGAAATCGCCCAAGCAAAAGCCGCTTGGCAAGCCAATAAAGCGGCGTCTGACTTGGCAGAAAACACCTATCAGCGTGTCAATCGCCTTTACGAAGAAGGACTGATGGCGCGACAAAAGCGCGATGAGGCGTATGCGCAATATCTCGCTACTCAAGACCAAACCGAAGCAGCCCGCTTGCAGTATGATCTGGCGCTAGAAGGCGCACGTACTGAAGATAAGTCAGCGGCCACTGCACAAGTCGCACAGGTCGATGCAAAACTCGATGAAGCGCTAGTAGCAAAAGAGGAAGCGAACCTAAGAAGTCCTATCGCTGGTATCGTCGATAATGTCATCGTGAGTGCTGGAGAAGTCATCGGTCAAGGGGTTCCGCTTTTGACGTTGGTGGATACCAACGACCAATGGGTGGTACTTAACGTCACTGAGTCTTATTTAAATCAATTTGCTATTGGTCAGACATTTACCGGTACTATCCCAGCGCTGTCATCAGCGGATAAGCCTTATACAAAACAGTTTACCGTCTATGCGACATCGACCTTATCAGACTTTGCCACTTGGCGTCCGACCAACAACGATGATGGTTTTGATGTGCGTACTTTTGAGGTAAAGGCACGACCATCTAAGCCCGATGCCCGTATCCGCTCAGGTATGAGTGTGGTCGTACGTATCAATCCTACTCCTGTCAATCAGAACCAAGAGTAAGCCATGCACTTGACTAAGTTAAGTGAGGCTTTTTTACGAAGTGCAGCCTACGAGCGCCGTTTTTTGGCAAAAAATCACTGGGACTTTAGCATGGTGATATGGATACCACTGGCAACGGTGCTGCTAATATGGTGGATATTTTCACAGACTCAAATTACCGATTTGCCTATCGGAGTCATCGATCAAGACAACAGCGCTGTTGCCAATACTGCCGTCCGTTACTTAGAGGCCAGTCCTACTTTGACGGTCAGACAGTTGTATTACTCCCAAGCGGATGCAGAGGCTGCCATTTTACAGCGCGATATTTACGCTGTCGTCATTATCCCAGAGGACTTTTCTCGTAATATCTTATCGAGCCAGCCTGCTCCGTTGACTCTACAAGTTAATGCACAGTACGGTACGCACTCTGGTATTATTCAGGCAGGTGTCCAAGCGGTCGCTAGTACATTATCCGCAGGTGTAGAGATCAAGCGATTGGTCAAACAAGGCGTAGCGCCATCACAAGCGATGACGGCTTATGCGCCTATCAGTGTGCAGCGTATTAGCTTATTCAATGCTGCGACCAATTATCAGCAGTTTTTGGCATCGACTGTCATACCTGCCTTATTACATATATTGGCGATGGTCATTGGCGCAACTACGATTGGCCGCGAGTTACGTGATAAGAATATCGGTCGCTGGTACCGTTTTATTGATACAGGCAAACCTAGTCTAACTTTATCTAAAGCCTCAAAAACGACAGCTTCGCTATCAACCAAACAAGATAGCAGCGATAACAAAGCATCATTGAATGCAAAAATGCCCCATTCGGTCAGCTTATCAGTTTTAGTATTTGGCTTATTAGGTAAATACTTTTGGCCAATACTGGCATATAGCTTGTGGTCAGCGTTGATATTGTGGCTGGCAACGTCCAATCAGAATATCAACATCATGTCTCTCATGGCAGTCTATGCTGGGTTTTTGTGCTTAATGACATTGTCATTTTGGCTAGGTGCTATTTTTACTTTGAATTCTTTTTCATTACGTATGGGTCTATCGACTACTGGATTTATTTCAGCGCCTTCTTACGCTTTTGCCGGTGTTACGTTTCCATATATTGCGATTAGTGATAGCGCGCAATATTGGTCAAATGCCCTACCGCTAACGCATTATCTAAAGCTCCATATTGCACAGTTACAAATGCAAGCCCCGATCGCCATATCTTTACCTATCGTCTATGGCCTCATGCTTGCAGCTATAATAGCGCTACTATTTGCAGCACTATTAACCAAACGCGCATTGGCGCATCCTGAACGTTGGGGAGCACGCTGATGTCTGCACAATCAAACAATACACACTCAAAAACCAAATCAACAGTCACCCCCGCCCCACAAGGTTTTTGGAACAGCTTTATTCAAACTTTCAAAGACGTCTTTGGCGATAAAGGCGTACTTTTGATGTTGATTATTGCTCCTATTATCTATGGGTTTTTCTATCCTTGGCCTTACTCATCTGAGGTAGTCAACCATGTGCCAGTAGGTATCATTGATCATGACAACAGCAACTTATCGGGTACTCTCGTTCGCTATGCGAGTGCTAGCCCATATTTAGATACTGAACGATTTATCAATGAGCAGGCTGCCAAAGAAGCCATATGGTCAGATCAAATTGCAGGATATATGGTGATCCCAGCTGGTCTCGAAGAGCAAGTTCAGTCTGGAGAGCAAGCGCACGTCAGCGTACTGGGTAATGGCGGTTATTTTATTTTAAATAAAAACGTCCAACTGGGGTTCTCTCAAGCAGTAGGTACGGTATCGGCTGGTATCAAGGTAAAGAAAAGCATTGCGAAAGGCGCTTATGCACCTACCGCAGCACAGAATACTCAAGCCGTACCGCTACGGATTATGCCACTGTATAACCAAACCGAAGGCTATGGTGCTTATGTTGTACCAGCTGTCTCTATTATTATCTTACAGCAGACACTTTTAATGGCGACTGCGATGCTGATTGGCACATGGTATGAACAGCGCCGTCACAGTACGAGTGTACGTGGCTGGTTAGGACGTATTGGGGCTTTGAGCTCACTTAGCTTTATCGTTGGCTGCTTTTATTATGGGTGGGCGTTTGAGCTACATCATTATCCACGCGGACAAAACATGCTTGGTACGCTGCTGTTTTTAGCACTATTTTGTCCGACAGTCGCAACGCTCGGCTGCGTGCTCGGATTATGGTTCCGGCAGCGTGAGCGCAGTATGCAGATCTTAATTTTTATCTCCTTACCGATATTCTTCTTAAGCGGCTACCCTTGGCCAGCAGACCAATTGCCTCAAGTATTACAAGTACTACGTTGGCTGGTACCGACTACGCCTGCAATCAATACCTCTGTACAGCTTAACCAAATGGGTGCCAGTGTTTCTCAAGTCGCTATAGGATTTTATGCGTTGGCTGGCTTGTGGTTGCTCTATTTTGTTTTATTGCTATTTTTACGCAAGCGTATTCCGCAAAGAAAAGCCTATTTATAAATCCTCAAATTAATGAAATCTATGAGCATAAAAAAAGCGCCTGCTAATAGTAGTAGGCGCTTTTTTATTTATACAATATAAATAGCGGTGGTTTAAAACACTCGGTTCAAACCATTCAATGCTGCCACACGGTATGCTTCTGCCATCGTGGGATAGTTGAAAGTCGTATTTACAAAGTATTCAAGCGTATTGTTACTCTTGCACTTCATCACTGCTTGACCGATATGAATAATCTCTGAAGCGTGGTTACCGTAGCAATGGATACCTAGAATTTCTAACGTATCACGATGGAACAATATTTTTAATACGCCCGAACGTTCACCGATAATTTGGGCACGTGCCAGATGTTTAAAGAACGCCTGACCCACTTCATATGGAACTTTTTCATCCGTGAGCTCTTGCTCTGTCTTACCGATACAAGAGATTTCAGGAATCGTATAGATACCCGTCGGTACACTAGATACTGGCTCAGCATCACTATCACCAACCATAAAGGCAGCGGCACAGCGACCTTGGTCATAGGCAGCAGAGGCTAGTGATGGCCAGCCGATTACGTCACCAGCAGCATAAATATTGTCGACGTCAGTACAGTAAGTGTCATCTACTTTTAACTGACCACGGCCATTTGCTTTTAGCCCAATGGCTTCTAAGTTTAAGCCTTCGGTGTTACCTGAGCGACCATTTGACCAAAGAATGGCATCAGATTTGATGCGCTTACCACTCTTTAGGTGCAAGACTACATAATCATCATGAGTTTCTAGATGATCAATCTCTTCGTTACTACGGATAAGCACACCGAACTGTCTAAAGTCATGCGCGATGGCATCACTGATTTCGCTGTCTAAGTAGTTGAGCAATTGATCTTGGTTATTGATTAGATCAACTTTGTAGCCAAGGCCAGTAAAGATAGACGCATACTCACAACCAATCACCCCTGCACCATAAATGATGATTTTTTTGACCACATAATCCATTTGCAAGATTTTGTCAGAGTCAAATACACGTGGATGGTTAAAGTCTAAAATCTCAGGGCGGTAAGGACGACTACCGACAGTGATAATGGCTTTATTGAAAGTGATGGTTTCATAAACATTTTCATCGACTTCAATACGTAGCGTATGTGCGTCAATGAAACTTGCCCAACCTTGAATGACTTCGATACGGTTGCGCTCATAAAAGCGTGTATGCGTACTGACTTGACGACGGATAACTTGACGCGCTTTGGCGAGTACTTCATTTAGCGGTACTTGCTTATATTCCATCGCCTTGGTAAACATTGGATCGCGGCGGAAATTAATCAAGTTAAATACAGATTGGCGCAATGCTTTACTTGGAATTGTACCAACGTGAGTAGAGTTACCCCCTACTTGATCACGCGGATCGACGACCACGACTCTTTTACCAGACTTAATTAGCTTCATGGCAGCGGCTTCACCAGCAGGTCCCGCCCCTAAAACAACGGCATCATACTCATACTCATGGTCGTCACTTTTTAAACGACGAGAGTCTTTGGTAAAACCAGATTTAATATCGATTCGTGTGTCATCGAGCGGATTCACTAAGTCAGGATGATGCATAACATCATCGGTCACTTGCTCGTGGGTCTGCTCTATCTTTTCTTTTTTGTTCTTACCTTCGGTATGTTCAGGGCTTGGCACGTGTCCACTAGATTTATTTGATACTTCGGTATGAATATCTTTACCAGTATCGTTGGTCTCGTCGCTTGCACTTTTACTTACCATGATGTCCTCTTTATTTGTTGATTCTATTTATATATTTATGTACGAGTTAATATGCTTAAACTTAGGCAAGCTATTGAAATTCAGCTCACCATAAGCCGTAAGTGTGGTTTTTACAACATTGACATAGAGCGATTACTACCAAAAACTCTAATTATCCAATACGGCGTTTGAGACCTGTCATCTGCAAAATACGCGTGGCAATCTCTTCAACAGACATCTCTGATACATCTAAGCTTGGAATACCATGCGTGATATAGATACCCTGAATCGCGCGCTGCTCTTGCTGGCATTGCTGATAGCTTGAATAACGGCTGCCTGCACGGCGCTCCTGACGGATTTTTACTAAGCGATCAGTATCAATAAGCAAACCAAACAGCTTGTCTTTATGCTCACGCAATGCTTTCGGCAACTGATTGTCGTACAAATCATCTTCGGTCAAAGGATAGTTAGCCGCTCGAATACCGAATTGTAATGCTAAGTATAAAGAAGTCGGCGTCTTACCAGAGCGCGACACACCCACCAAAATAATATCGGCTGCATTATAGTGACGAGTACGCGCGCCATCGTCATTGTCTAAGGCAAAATGCACTGCATCGATACGCTCTTTATAGGTTTCAGAATCGACATCATCATGTGCATGCCCTGAATGACCATCTGGCTCTACGCCAGTCTCTTCTGCAACACGGCCAATCAGACCTTCATACATATCTAAGTTACAGCTGTGTGCCGAGTTAATTTTTTCACGAATCTCTGGATTGACGATCGTATCAAACACCAATGGCAATGAACCATCACGCTGATACGCCATATTGATTTGTTCAACCGCATCTTCCGCACGCTCTAAGCTATCGACGTATGGCAATACTCTTGTTTCAAAAGGAACCGAGGCAAACTGACTCAAAATAGCGCGTCCAAGTGTCTCAGCCGTAATAGCTGTGCCATCTGAGATAAAAAACGCCGTTCTAATGGCTTGTGAGCTGTCCAAGTTTAGCGCATGGCGATTTTGGATAGTGGACTTAACTTGTTCAGATAGATTGCTTGAGTACATATCGTTGACACCTCGGTTGAAAACTCAATAATGACCTTCATTTAGTTTTTGGTATAGATCTTAGTAATAATTCAGACTTGGTAGATGTTTAGCAGTTATTGACTATTAATAGCGTGACTTTTACTCGGCTTCTTATAGTTACCCTTATAACTCGTATAACTAGGTTTTATAACTGCCTTCTTAAAACGAGCCTTTTTTAGTACCTATACCGCACATTTATTATGCAATGTGCATCAACTATCTATGCGCTACATTATACGCATATTAGCTTCTTAATAGAAATCAATGTTACAGGCGTACACTTAGCACCAACATTGTTTTTCATATTGTCGTCATGGCTAATCCACCTCTCATTAAGGCTTTTTTTATGCTTCTTCTATTATGCTTCTTTTATACAGATACATAAGATTGAAACATAAGTTATGGAAATGCTCTAGATGTAGCTTATTTGAATACGTCTATTTTATGCAGTAATTGGCTTTTGAAACCGTATAACATCGTCACTAACAATGATATTTTTCATCCGAGTAAATACGAAACCTGATCGGACTAGCTCTAATTTATGTAGCAAACCCCACAATTTGTATATTTTTAACAAGTTTTTTGGTGAAAACCCTCGAAATTGTCCTAATATGGCGGTATAATTCACCGTTATAATCTTTACTAAATAACCTTATTTTCTGGAGTTATCATGGCAGCGCAATCTACAGCACTTGTAATCAATCTTGATCAGCTAGGAAAAGACGACATCGAAATGGTTGGTGGTAAGAACGCTTCGCTTGGCGAAATGATCAGCCATCTTTCTGATTTAGGCGTTAGTGTTCCAGGCGGCTTTGCCACCACTTCAAATGCATTCAACCGCTTTTTGACTGAAACAGGCTTGCTTGACAAAATCAACAGCGAGCTAAAAACACTAGACGTAAATGATGTTAATAAGCTTGCGGCTACTGGTAAAAAGATTCGTACTTGGATTATTGAACAAGAACTGCCAAAAGATCTTGAGCAAGAAGTACGTCAGTCATTTGAAACTATGAGTGGCGGCGAAGATATCGCTGTTGCTGTACGTTCTTCTGCCACTGCTGAAGATTTGCCAGATGCGTCATTTGCTGGTCAACAAGAAACCTTCTTGAACATTCGCGGTATTGATAACGTCCTAATTGCTATTAAAGAAGTATTTGCTTCTCTATACAACGACCGTGCAATCTCTTACCGTGTACACAAAGGTTTTGAGCACGAAGGTGTTGCACTATCTGCTGCCGTACAGCGTATGGTACGTTCAGAGACTGGTGCTGCTGGTGTTATGTTCACGCTAGATACCGAAAGTGGCTTTGATCAAGTGGTATTCATCACCTCAAGCTATGGCCTAGGTGAAATGGTTGTACAGGGTGCGGTTAATCCAGATGAGTTCTACATCTCTAAGAAATTGCTAGCCAATGGTAAGCCATCAGTTATCCGTCGTAACCTAGGTAGCAAGCATAAGAAAATGGTTTATGGTGATGAAGGCAGCACGGCTAAATCAGTTAAAACCGTTGATGTTGAAAAACAAGATCGCATGCAGTTCTCTCTATCGACTGAAGAGCTGACCTCACTTGCCAAGCAAGCGGTAACGATTGAACAGCATTATGGCCAAGCGATGGATATCGAGTGGGCAAAAGACGGCGATACTAACGAAATCTTTATCGTTCAAGCACGTCCTGAGACTGTTAAGAGCCGTCAAGATAGCAACGTAATGGAACGTTATGTCATCGACACGACTGGCGCAAAAGTATTGTGTGAAGGTCGTTCAATCGGTCAACGTATCGGTTCAGGTAAAGTGCGTATCGTTAGCAACCTAAACGAGATGGACAAAGTAGAAGAAGGCGACGTACTCGTATCAGACATGACTGATCCGGATTGGGAACCAGTTATGAAGCGCGCCTCTGCTATCATCACTAACCGTGGTGGCCGTACCTGTCACGCTGCTATTATCGCACGTGAGCTAGGTGTGCCAGCTATCGTTGGTTGTGGTAACGCAACTGAGCTATTGGTTGATGGTCAAGACGTAACTGCTTCTTGTGCTGAAGGTGATACTGGTTTCATTTATGAAAGCCAGATTGATTTTGAAGTACAGACTAACTCTGTTGAATCTATGCCAGAGCTAGCATTTAAAGTGATGATGAACGTTGGTAACCCAGATCGCGCATTCTCATTTACCCAAATGCCAAACGAAGGTATTGGTCTTGCACGTTTAGAGTTCATCATCAACCGTATGATTGGTGTGCATCCAAAAGCCTTGCTAAACATGAACAGCTTGCCACGTGAAATTGCGCAAGCAATCCAAGAGCGTATCGCAGGCTATGCATCACCTGTTGACTTCTATGTTGATAAATTGGTTGAAGGTATCTCAACGCTAGCTGTTGCCTTCATGGATCAGCCAGTGATCGTTCGTATGTCAGATTTTAAATCGAACGAATACGCTAACTTGCTTGGTGGTAAGTTATACGAGCCATCAGAAGAGAACCCAATGCTTGGTTTCCGCGGTGCTAGCCGTTATGTGTCTGATAACTTCCGTGACTGTTTTGAGCTTGAGTGTAAAGCACTAAAACGTGTACGTGATGACATGGGCTTGACCAATGTTGAGATCATGATTCCATTCGTACGTACTGTTGGCGAAGCCAAAGAAGTCATCGAGTTACTTGAGAAAAATGGTCTAAAACGTGGCGAAAATGGTCTACGCGTCATCATGATGTGTGAGCTACCAACCAACGCCCTATTGGCAGAAGAGTTCCTAGAGTACTTTGATGGTTTCTCAATCGGTTCTAACGATTTGACTCAGTTAACGCTTGGTCTTGACCGTGACTCAGGTATCGTCTCGCATCTATTTGATGAGCGTGATCCTGCTGTTAAGAAACTATTATCTATGGCTATCGAAGCTTGCCGTAAGCAAAACAAATACGTCGGTATCTGTGGTCAAGGCCCATCAGACCATCCAGATCTAGCGTTTTGGTTAATGGAGCAAGGTATCAGCTCAGTGTCATTGAACCCTGACTCAGTACTAGATACTTGGTTCTTCTTAGCTGGTGAAGAAGCGAAGTAAACCGCTACGTTTAGTCACAGCGGTCATTCACACAGTCATTAAAGATACCACTATTAGGGTCTATTTGATTTTTTCAAATAGACCCTAATATAATATCCTAAGACATGACTAACTATGCAGGCAATTATGCAGATTTTCCTTGCTCGAAATAACGTACAAGCTGGCCCATATCAGTTGGAGCAGCTGAATATCATGCTGGCATCTGGTGAAGTATTGCTTGATGATCTGATGTGGCATGAAGGCTTAGCTCAGTGGCAGCGCATAGGTGATCTTACCAATAACCAAACGGTGTATCGCCCGACCAGTGCTAACACGCCTGAAGTAAACGACTCTATCATCAATAACGTGACCGTCTTCCCTGAAGATACCAATAAAGCAAAAGATGATAAGTCAGTATCGTTAGACAGACTATATGGCAAGCCTGAACGTCCTAAAAACGTGAAAGCCGACATGACGACCAATCGTCATCAAACGCCGCACAACAATGTCTCACTGAATAAGTCTACTCTCAAAAAAGCTGTTGCAGACAATGATAAAGTCGTCGGCAACGTGGTACTTGCGCCAATTATGTCACGCGTATTGGCAACCGCGCTTGATTGGCTGCTACTAATAATGGCGTTTCTTCCATTAATGCTAGCTATGAGAAAGTTGGGAGACATGCCCACAGACTTACAGAATATGGAAGCAGTAATTAAATATTCTTTGAGTCTTTCTGAAAGTATTCCGCAAGCGACACAATTAATATCCAATGCGATGGTTTTCGGCCTTATCGCTTTGCAATTACTTTTTATTATCTTGCGGGGCCAGTCGTTAGGTAAATTGATTACGGGAATTCGTGTTGTAGATCAAACCACCCATCATTTACCTTCTTTTCTTAGATTGGTTGTGATACGTACTCTTTTTCTAGCACTACTTTATATCCCCCTTTCTACTTCATTTATAGTACTGATACCTTTAGCCATTCATTACTATATGGCATCTAAAAGCCCTGAAAATATTGGTTGGCATGACAAACTTGCCAAAACCTTAGTGGTCAAAGCAGACAGTAGCCAATTGGCAAAGAAGTCAAAATCTGAATAACAGTATTTGATTTGGCTATTGGTTTTATAGCTCGTTATACTTAAAAAAGCTGCGTACTATCGCGGCTTTTTTATTTATCAAAGCCTATTTAGCCTCTTTTTATATTTTATTGGCAGTAGCTTAGTGATTAACCTTTGTGTTAGTTGCCGAGTACTGTTATAATACGGCGCTTTATAAACTAAGCTTATTCTTGATTGTTTTTTATAAAATATGACTAGAATTGGGCTTACCTTATAAATCTCCTTGCTATTAACATAGGGTTAATAGCTACTAATCCGTAAGGAGTCATAATGCGACATTACGAACTGGTGTTACTTGTACACCCAGACCAAAGCGACCAAGTGGTCGGCATGGTTGAGCGCTATATCAAGTTAGTTCAAGACAACAACGGTGTTATCCATCGTCTAGAGGATTGGGGCCGTCGTCAACTGGCTTATCCAATCAACAAGATTCACAAAGCTCATTACGTTCTTTTCAACATTGAAACTGACGGTGAAACTTTAGCTGAACTTGAAGAATTATTCCGTTATAACGACGCGATCATTCGTAGTCTAGTTATGCGCCGTGACGAAGCTGTCACTGAAGAGTCGCAGTTAGCCAAGAATGCCGATGAAAAACGCGCACGCAAAGCAACTACTCGTCGTCCAGATAATCGTGAAAACGATAATGACGACAACGACAACAGTGAAGACTAATTAAAGGAGAATACTCATGGCACGTTTCTATCGCCGTCGCAAATTCTGCCGTTTCACTGCTGAAGGCATCACTCACATCGACTATAAAGATGTTGAATTGCTAAAACAGTACATTAGTGATAATGGTAAAATCGTACCAAGCCGTATTACTGGTACATCTACTAAATATCAGCGTCAATTAGCGACTGCTATCAAGCAAGCTCGTTATTTATCGCTACTTCCATACACTGATAACCATCAAGGTTAACCGCTAACTAGGAATGACTCATGCAAATTATTTTGTTACAGCGTATCGTCAACCTTGGTAAACTCGGTGAAACTGTCGATGTAAAACCAGGTTACGGACGTAACTTTCTTATCCCTCAGGGCAAAGCGCTACCTGCTACTAAAGCTAACATTGAAAAGTTCGAAGCACGTCGTGCTGAACTTGAAGCTGAAGAAGCAAAAGAGATCGCTGTTGCTCAAGAGCGTGCTGATGCATTGACTGACGTTAATGTTATCATGCGTGCTAAATCAGGTGACGAAGGCAAGCTATTCGGCTCTATCGGTACTCGCGATATCGCTGAAGCATTGACTAACTCAGGTCTAGAAGTAGACCGTGCTGAAATCAAGCTACCTGAAGGCACTCTACGTCAAGTTGGCGAATACAATGTTGATATCCAATTGCATCATGACGTTACTGCTAGCATCTTAGTTACTATTCTTTCTGAAGATGGTAACAACGAAGATTCAGCTGACGAAGAAGCTGCTGAAGAGGACTATTCTGAAGAGTAATCTTCTATATAGTTAGACTCAGTATGCAAAAAGCCAGCAACTTAGGTTGCTGGCTTTTTACGTGCGTCATTTTTGACATTAGAGTCTATGTATTTAGACTACTTATATCACTAACTTGCACTCCTTTATCTCGATAAATTAGGATTTTATATATTCCTAAACAGCTTAGGATTTTCAAAAAATCTATTGCTATGATAACGGTGTTATCTATGCAATACTGTAGTAACTGAATGCAACAATTGCCTTAAAAACGCTATACCAAACAACAAGATACTGCCTATATAATCATCTTTATTACTATTAGCAGAATTGATAATCTACTGCTATCTAATGTACTAATAGGGCGCAAGAACATGAAAGAAAATCATAACATTCATACCAATGACAAGCTTATCTGTACTCAAGGTAATGCATACTACTCCGAAGGTGAGGTGTATACAGTTGGCAGAATAGTCAATGACAAATACTTTCAGCTGCTGACCAGTGGCAATGATGATCATTGGTATGCCACGTTGGATGATCAAGGCATTTACGTCAGCTTTGATACTGCAACTGCTACCAATAACAAAGCTTTTTTTGATAAGATTGCCTAACTGTCAATCAGGGCACTCCTTAGAATACCTATTCTAAAAATAATCATTACTCAGGTAGGTAAATATTGTTTAGACAAAAACTGGTCATTATAGATGGCCAGTTTTTTTTGGTTTGAAGTATTAGCAATTGCTAGTTATACAAGTATTTCCACACACCTCTTCGACGTTTTCTTACTGATTTCCGTCATTTTAAAATTAAGTATCTCTCAATTTTTTGTCAACAGCGCCAACTATTTAACGAATCTATTTCCTAGCGGCGTCTATTTGCTATAAAATATGCCCCTTTAAAATTTCGTATCGTTAGTGATGCAGATAGTTGGTCCAATATCGTTTAAATGTAGATATGGTAAAAGCACTTGCAAGCACTACGCAAAGTAGAATTAGCAAGCTATATACCGTATTTAATCTCGATATAATTGACTATATTGCATTGGTAATCAATTAAGATATAAACCATATTGAGACAGTGATGATTGTATTTTGGCTTGTGCTGACCATTCTTTTTATTATTTTCGCTACCGCAAAACTAAAGTGGCATCCTTTTTTAGTATTGATCTTGTCTGCTTTTTTGGTCGCGCTATTTTATCAAGTACCACTTAACACGGTCGCAAAAACGATCTCTGATGGTTTCGGTGGTATCTTAGGCTATATCGGTCTTGTGATTGTATTTGGCACGATTATTGGCTTAATTCTTGAAAAAACGGGTGCTGCTATCGTAATGGCAGAGTCCGTTATTAAAGTATTGGGGCCACGCTTCCCTACTTTGACCATGTCTATCGTCGGTGCGGTCGTTTCGATCCCTGTATTTTGTGACTCTGGCTATATTATCTTAAACTCTCTAAAAGAGTCTTTAGCTGAGCGCTTACATGTATCAAGTGTCGCGATGAGCATTGCCTTGGCAACTGGTCTATATGCCACCCATACCTTTGTCCCACCGACGCCAGGCCCAATCGCAGCGGCAGGTAACTTAGGTCTAGAGTCAAATTTGGGTTTAGTCATCATGGTCGGTGTGGTCGTGACAGCAGTTGCAGTACTGGCTGGCTGGTGGTGGTCTAATCGCTTCCTTAACGCTACTCCTGACAATATCAATGCGGCAGATGCTCCAGCAGCAATGCCTGAAGGAATGAAAACTCGTGACGATTACAGCCATTTGCCTTCAGCGACAATGGCTTTCTTGCCGATTATCGTTCCTATCATATTAATCTGCCTGTCTTCGGTTGCTAATTTCCCAAGCGCACCGTTTGGTAGTAGCATGGTAGCGGAGATTTTGATATTCATTGGTAATCCGCTTACTGCACTACTTATCGGTTTGTTCTTATCCTTTTTCTTGATTAAATCAAGCCAAAAAACGCAAGAAATCAGCGATAGTATCTCGCAAGGTTTGGTAGTAGCAGCCCCTATCCTATTGATCACTGGTGCTGGTGGCGCATTTGGTGCCATGCTAAAAGTGACGCCGATTGGCGATTATTTAGGTTCGACGCTATCGGCCTTGGGTTTAGGTATCTTCATGCCATTTATCGTTTCTGCTGCGCTAAAAACAGCACAAGGCTCAACCACAGTTGCATTGGTTACTACTTCTGCTATGGTTGCCCCACTATTGAGTCAGATTGGCCTAGACAGCGAACTTGGACGTGTGTTCTGCGTGATGGCAATTGGTGCCGGTGCCATGACCATCTCACATGCCAATGACAGCTTCTTTTGGATTGTTAGCCAGTTTAGTCGCATGAGTGTCGCACAAGCGTACAAGGCTCATTCAATGGCTACTGGTATCCAGGGTGTG
This sequence comes from Psychrobacter sp. 4Dc, assembly GCF_002836715.1. GTDB lineage: Bacteria > Pseudomonadota > Gammaproteobacteria > Pseudomonadales > Moraxellaceae > Psychrobacter. Next base: position 27,196 of record NZ_PJAT01000065.1, on the reverse strand, counting down.
ACTAGCATCGTATTTATCTGGTTGTTGACCCTAGTGTTTATCTAGTTCATGAGATTGGGTACTTGTACAGACGTTTATTTGATGATTGCTAAATAAACGTTTTAAAACATGACACTATCGCAATGATCGTGTCATTAAGATATTCAAAGAGAGCCGTATGAAAATTTTGATCGCCCCTGACTCGTTTAAAGAAAGTTTAGAAGCACTGGACGTGTGCCACGCCATTCAATCTGGCTTTAGTCAAGTGTTTCCAGATGCTGACTACAAGCTGTTGCCAATGGCCGATGGCGGTGAAGGTACCTCAGCGGTATTGTCTTATGTATTGGGCGGGCGCTGGAAAGAAGTCAGAGTACATGACCCATTAATGAGACCGATTACGGCAAAGTATCTGTTATTGCCTGACGCGACTGCTGTTATCGAAGTGGCTCAAGCCTGCGGATTGCACCTACTGACAGCTGATGAGCGTAATCCCGTTATTGCGAGTAGTTATGGTGTTGGGGAGCTGATCGAAGATGCGTTAGAAGAAGGTGCTAAGCGTATCGTCATTGGTCTGGGTGGTAGCGCAACCAATGATGCAGGACTTGGTATGCTAATGGCGTTAGGCATAACATTTCATGACATCAATGATAGCCTACTCACTCATGGTGGTGGCGCACTTGCCAGCCTACATAAGCTCGATAATACTAGCCTGCATGCAAGGATATCAGACACGGTATTTGAAGTTGCTTGTGATGTGACCAATCCGTTATGCGGTCTGCTGGGTGCAAGCGCAGTGTTTGGGCCACAAAAAGGCGCTTGCCCAGAGCAGGTTAATACTTTGGACAAGGCACTCAGTCACTTTGCGACCATATGTGGACAGCATGGCTATGAAGACTGTCAATACGTTGAAGGCGCTGGCGCTGCTGGCGGTCTTGGCTATGCGATGATGACTTTCTTTCAAGCTCAGCTAAAGTCAGGCTTTGATACGGTTGCCGAAGTGGCTCACCTGTCACAGCATATCGCAGAGGCAGATCTCGTCATCACTGGCGAAGGTAAGCTTGATGCGCAAACCGCCATGGGTAAAGTGGCAGGCGGTATCAGCCAAATCGCTAAGGCTAGCCGTACACCTGTCATCGCTATCTGCGGCAGCGTCGATGGACTAAAACCTGCTCAGACCAGTCAGTTCGATGTGGTCATGCCGAGTATCCAAAAAGTAGACACGATTGATAACGTGTTAGGCTCTGCTTATAACAATATTGAAACTACTGCTGCTAATATTGCTGCAAGTATCAAACTTGGGCAGACTTTAAAATAGCCGCAATCTTTCATAGTCGCAATTTATCAATAGCATCCTCCACTAAGTGCACAGCTATCGAGCGTTTTATTAGCCCTTTGTCAGCTGTGCATTTATCATTCTCAACATGTCTATAGCCATTTTTTTACTTCATCAAGGACCGTATGCACTCTATTAGAAAGTGCCTGCTGTCGTCTGACAGCAAGATATAGCGTTTCGCTAACGGCAACTGGTAAATGATGACTGCTAATCAGCTCAGGCTTCGGATAGGCAGCCACTGCATGTGCTGGCAAAACAGTAAAGCCGATTCCTCTGCTGACGGGCTCTAGTATCAGGCCGATCTGATTCGAAAAGCCCTTTTTCTCAAAGTCATTGATATGCTGGAATTGATCGTAATTGGCGGTCAGTAGCATGCCTGCATGATGGGCGCCATCTGGATGATCGATAAATCCAAGCTCGATAAGCTGCTCCCAGCTAGGCTCTGCTGTAGCCGCAGGAGTTACTAGTATCAATGCTTCTTGCGCCATAGGTTTGCAACTAACCGTTTCATCATCTGAGATATCAGTCATAAAACCAATATCAATCTCGTGATTTGCCAGCGCCCGCTCAATATCAGAATTGGGTGCAAAACGGTAATCAATCACTAGTTTTGGATACTGCTGCTGTAAAGACAAAAGCTGCGGATATAACTTGAGTCCCACACTCCCCGGTGACATCAACCGCACCAATCCTTCATAGGGCGGATCTTCACCGATACGCTGTTCTAAATTTGATAATCGCTGCAATATCTCGCCTGCTTCTTTATAAAGCTGCTCACCTGCATTGGTCAATGAGAACTGCTTTCCTTGTCGAATTAACAAGTCTGTATCTAGCTGCTCCTCTAACTTACTTATGTGTTGGCTCACACCAGACTGCGTCATATATAGACGTTCAGCCGTACGAGTAAAGTGTCCAACTTCGGCAAGCGTACAGAAAGTTCGTAGCCATGTGATATTTATCATTATATTTCATACTTATTTATATAGTATTTGATAATTTTACATAATGACGGTGCATTTGTATACTGGCCTCACGTTAAACAAGAGTACAGCAAACAGGAACACAAGCTATGAACAACGTTTATCCAAGAAGCTTTTCGCACATCGGTCTGTCAGTCCCTGACTTAGATGCCGCCGTAAAATTTTATACTGAAGTGATGGGTTGGTACACCATCATGGAACCAACTGAGATTGTCGAAGATGACAGCCCGATTGGTGAGATGTGTACTGAAGTATTCGGTGCAGGTTGGGGCAGCTTTCGTATCGCTCACCTATCTACTGGTGACCGTATCGGTGTTGAGATTTTTGAATTTAAAAATCAAGAAAACCCTGAAAACAACTTTGAATACTGGAAAACAGGTATCTTTCACTTCTGCGTTCAAGATCCAAATGTTGAAGAACTGGCTGAGCGTATGGTTGCAGCAGGTGGTAAAAAGCGTATGGAAAAACCACGCTACTACTACCCTGGCGAAAAACCTTATCGCATGATCTATATGGAAGACCCGTTCGGTAACATCGTCGAGATATACAGCCATAGCTATGAGCTTATCTATAGCGAAGGCGCATACTAAGTTCAGTATAAATACAGCTTAGTATAAATTTAAGTTAGTATAGAGTTAGCTTATATCTGATTGAAAAACCAATAGCGTACTCATCATCTGAGTGCGCTATTTTTTCGTGCGCTTTCTATGTGCTCCATCTATTGTATAGAATGTGAGCCATGCTACTATTTAGTCAGCTATATATAAAACTATAAACCAACCCATTATCAAGGATGATAAATGACTCAATCTGACATTACTCTAGACATAGACGACCTTCTGGTTATTAGAGAAGACGATAAAGACAGTGGCGTCGTCACGCTCACCTTAAACCAACCCAAACAATTCAATGCCCTGTCCGTTGAAGTACTATCTGCCATGCAAGCAGAACTGGATAATATCGTTCAAGACGATACGATCAGAGTCGTGGTTATTCAAGCGACAGGCAAGGCATTCTGTGCTGGTCATAATCTAAAACAAATGCGCGCGCACACAGATGCAGCATTTCACCGCGCTCTATTCCAGCAATGTAGCAAAATGATGCTTGCCATCAACCATATGCCACAAGTCGTCATTGCAAAAGTACAAGGCATTGCTACCGCTGCAGGATGTCAACTGGTCGCCGCTTGTGACTTAGCCGTTGCCGCTGATAATGCAAAATTTGCTACTTCTGGGATAAACGTTGGACTGTTCTGCTCCACACCTGCTGTAGCCGTCAGCCGTAATCTACCTCGTAAGCAAGCGTTTGAAATGCTAATTACGGGTGAGTTTATCGACGCGCATACTGCCTTGCAATATGGCTTGATCAATCGAGTTGCGCCAGTAGAGCAACTTGATCAGACACTACAGTCACTGATAACAGTAATCACTGCCAAGTCTCCGGTAGCGGTGAGAACTGGCAAAGATATGTTTTATAAGCAGCTGAGCATGAACATCGAAGATGCGTATGATTATGCCAGTGAAATTATGACGGGCAATATGATGGCAGACGATGTGGGCGAAGGGATTGATGCATTTATTGAGAAGCGCCGAGCGGTATGGAAAGGGTGCTAATTCCTATAATAATAATCATTATATTGCTTAGCTGATATCATACAGAATATGCTTAGTTCAGAAAACTAGCATACCGATTTGCATTAATTAAATTTGCTTATTGCCAAGCATAAAAAAGGCCACGATATCATTATCATGGCCTTTTTCATTTCTATTTAATACAGGTGCTATAGGTACTATGAGCAGTCTTTACTCAGCAGCGATAGCGATCATTTCAACCAATAGCTCAGGACGTGCTAAAGCTGACTCACCACAAGCGCGAGCCGGTGGCTGAATACCTTCAAACCACTGGTCATAAACTTCATTCATAGCAGCAAAGTCAGCCATGTCTTTAATCCAAACCGTTACTGATAGTAGCTTTGATTTATCACTACCTACCTCTTCTAGCAACGTTTGAATTTTTTCTAGACAAGTCAATGTTTGCGCTTTGATATCGTCTTCTGCATTACCTACCTGACCACACAAATAGATCGTCTGGTTATGGATTACGGTTTTGCTCATACGTTGATTGCTGTGTAGCTTCTTAATCATGTCTATACCTTTTATTTCTTAATTTAATTCTGTGCTAACTATAGTCAATCCACTATAAAAGCGTTACAGCGTTAACCTCGCTTGAAGTATGACATATACATCTGCACTCGGTTGCCTTGTACCGCTCTTAAATTGGATCAACTATATATCAGATACGCGCTTAGTTAGAAAAACGCTGGACACTAAATGGTGCAAGATCGACCAATGTAGGCTTATCGTGAATCATTTCTTCAACCAGACGCCCTGTCATTGGCCCTAAAGTGAAGCCTTGATGGCTGTGACCAAATGCGAACCATAGTTTGTCATGCTTGTCAGCAGGACCGATTACTGGCTTCATATCAGGCATACAAGGACGAGAGCCTGCCCATGCTTCACTCTCAACCGCATCTTCTAATGGCAAGATTTTTTTAGCAAGCTTCAATACAGTTTTTAACTGACCAAAGTTCTTTGGCGCATTCATCGTGGTCATCTCAGCACCAGTGGTGATACGGATACCCTGCTGCATTGGCCCCATCACAAAGCCTTTGTCCATATCAAACATACTGTGATTGATGGTGTTCTTTTCTGTCACTTTGAAATGCTGATGATAACCGCGCATTGGGAACAACGGCAGATTATAGCCAAGTGGTCTGATCAAATCATTAGACCATGGGCCTGCTGCGATAACCAATTTATCACTATAGTAGGTATCGTTATCAGTGATAATTTTCCAGCCTTCGCCATCTTGAACGATTTCTTTCACATCGCTTTCTTTGATCGTACCCTGCATATCTTGGAAGTTTTTTGCATAAGCTTTCACGAGCGAGCTTGGGTTCGATACTTGCCAAGAGTTTTTCCAATGAATTGCGCCAACAAAACCTTCAAAATTGGCACTAGGCTCCATTGCTTTTAGCGCTTCAAGGTTTAGTACGTTATGCTCAACACCTTGGTTACGTGCATCAATGGCTGCTACTTGCGCTTCTTTGAACGTCTCTTCTGAGCGATGCAATTGCAACCAACCATCACGAGTAATGAGCTCGTCAGCACCAGAAGCGCTAATCATGGTTTGGTGCTCACTGGTACAATGCTCAATCAGCGTCTGCCACTCTGATTCAATTTTTTTGACTGAAGCCGGCGTAGAGTATTTCCAATACTGAAGCAGCGCTTGGTGATAACGCAAAATGGCCGGGATACGATAGCGAATATCGGTCCCTTGGTTTGGCAATACTCTGATCATTTCTGTCAGCTGACGAGGAAAAGGATGTGTATGAATGGCTTCGCGCTGAATCAATCCTGCATTGCCATATGAGGTCTCTGACCCTGGCAATTTTTTGTCTAACAATAATACATTTGAGTTATTTTTTTGTAGATGCCACGCGATTGACGTGCCAACCATACCTGCACCGATAACGATAACTTCGTAGCGCATAACCTATCCTTTTCTTAGGGTGTTAATACAGAGTATCAAATATAAGGGTCTAACCAAATTAGGTGGTAATAGTAACGCATTAGGATAAATTTGAAACCCTTATCTGAGAAATATTTTCGCGTCACATACTTTTGGTTATGGGCTTTTTAAGAAGGTATTTTTGATAGGAATAATACTAGCTTTGAGCAATAATCTAGCAACAAATTTGATGAAAATATTGTCAAATTATCCAATGTTTTTAGTTATAAAACGTTCAAGTATTCGAAAGCTCACTTATCTATATTACTGAATAGCCTTATTAGCTTATGTTTAATTGATTGGATAATCAACTAAACATAGAACATTACCACCAAATGGGATCATCGTCTTCTATCATGGTTCGCCTTGTCGTCTCAACTGTTACCTCGTCCGCAGATAGCTCAGCGATAAAACGTGACGGTTTGTCAAAGTATCCAGAATAACTAGAAAAGTAATTTGGTGCTGTCAGATACAACTGTGTCTTTGCACGACTACAGGCAACATAAAACAGCTTACGCTCTTCTTCTAATGCTTCAAAGTCATCCAAAGAACGATAATGCGGCGTGATGCCATCTACTAAAGAATTCACAAATACTACTGGCCATTCAAGCCCTTTAGCACTATGAATGGTCGAGATAGTGACTTTGTCATTGCTACTGTCTTGCCCGTTATCCGAATTGCCCATCACAGCAACTGAATCATTAGGTGGGTCTAAAGCGAGATTTTCTAAAAAACTATCAAGGCTTGTGTGCTCTGTCGCTAAGTTCTTTAGCACCCGAAAATCTTCGGTACGCTCACGCCAATTTTCTTCAATCAGCTTTAACACTGGAATATAAAACTCAAGAATATGCTCAATAGCTGTCTCGACCGATTCAGCTTGCTGTGCTTTGGTAAGCGCATGATATAGAGGTTCTAGCTGATTGCTCTTTTTTGCAAAAGGCGCGGCCAGTAAGGATTCAAATGCATTATTGTCAGCAGTAATGGCTTGGGTTAAGCGCGTCGCCGTCACTGCACCCACCCCTTTGAACAAGGTCAAAATACGATGCCAAGCAATTGTGTCATTTGGGTTGTAGAGTATTTTGACAAAGGCCAATACGTCTTTGATATGACGTCTTTCAATGAACTTGATACCACCCACGACGATAAAGGGAATGTTGCGCGCCATAAACTCTAGCTGTATGTAATTGGATTGAAATGACGTACGGCATAATACTGCAAAGTCGTTGTAGTCATACTCTGGCTTTAGCGCGACAATCTTATCAGTGATATAGCCCGCTTCTTTTGGCTCATCACTGAGTCGTCGAAATACTGGCTTGTGTCCTTCTATTGGCGCATCAGAATACAGCTGCTTTTGATAGCCTAGCGTGATTTGCGCGGACAACGCATTGATATAGTTTAAAACGGACGGCGAGCTGCGATAATTTTGCTCAAGCTTAATAAGTCTGGCTTGAGGATAGGTCTCACCGAATAGCAAAATGTTTTCATAATTGGCACCGCGAAACGCGTAAATACTTTGATTGTCGTCACCGACTACCATCAGCGATACCGACTCAGGCTCACATATTAAGTCAATTAGCTGCTTTTGCGGAATATTGGTGTCTTGGTATTCATCAACCATAATATAGCGATACTGGTTTTGCAGTAGCTGTCGAAAGGTGTCATTGGTTTTTAAATGACGTACGACTTGGCTGATAATGTCATCAAAATCATATAAGTGATTGGCGCGCTTATACTCATGAAAGTCAACTGCCAGCTGCTCGATAATAGGAATATGTACGGCAATATCTGGGTAGTTACTTTCGATTAAGTCGCGAATATGTATACGTCTATTTCTAGACGTCGAGATGATATTTTGCAGCGTTTTTTTGCGTGGAAAGGCTTGTGACTTGGTCTGAGCAGGATACTTTTTTTCTTTATGCACCAAGTCGATAGCGTCCTCACTATCACCCGTATCCAAAATGGTAAACCTTGGATTGATACCGAGCAGCCCTGAATATTGACGCAGTAACATATTACAAAACGAGTGAAAAGTACCACTAGTGATGCTATTTAATGCTTTATCAGTTGGCAGCTTATCCTCAGCCAGCTCTTCGTCTGATAGTTCTTGATTTGAAAGACTGCTAGCCAGCAAGGACTTAGCTCTATCTTTTATTTCATTTGCAGCTTTACGCGTAAAAGTCAGTAGCAAAATCTCTTTAGGCGACACCCCGTTTTCCAATAGATAACTGGTCCGATAGGTCAAGGTTTTGGTCTTGCCTGAGCCAGCTCCAGCAATGACCAATACTTTGCCCTTGATCGTAGTCGCGGCCATTAACTGATCGGGATTTAGCTCACTGGCATAATCGACCTTTAACCCCAATCCATTATCTAGCCTCTGCTTTAACAACTTAATATTTGTCGTCTCAGCAGTATCAATTAAATTTGCCTCTAGCTTCTTAATAGCCTGCTCAAGTCGAGTCAGTTTAGGCTTCATCTCAAGGAAGTTCTGCGGATATTTATAGTGGCGTGTGTCAAAAATCGAGGTTGTCATTGTCTAAAATTGCCTTACATTTTATTTTGGCGATATTATCAGCGTATGTCTGACTGTTTATAGCTTTAGAATAAGTATGACTTGTTAAACCTAGCAGAGTATATGTGCTGAATTTACGTGCACTTTAAGCCCTTATCTATGCGTGACAGTTTAGCATATTAAAAAATAGGGTTTATTAGCCCACATAAGCTATGTGTCACTCGTATTGATTCGCCTTATTCATTTCTAAGCCCCTAATACAACCTGCTTTTATCATAAAGCTGCTTATCATTATCAGGTAAAAACCTGAGCATATACCGTAACAACCTCACCCCTATTCAGGTAAATTTGCTACAATGTGCCCAATTTTGATTTATCATTTAACCAAACTTTATACCAACTGATTTTATTAATACATTGAGAGAATGTTATGGGTTTTAATTGCGGCATCGTCGGCCTACCAAACGTGGGTAAATCCACCTTGTTTAATGCGTTGACCAAAGCGGGTATCGCCGCTGAAAACTTTCCATTTTGTACCAAAGATCCCAACACGGGTATCGTGCCAGTACCAGACCCACGCCTAAAGCAACTGGCTGATATCGTCAATCCTGAACGCGTTCTACCAACGACCATGGAGTTTGTTGATATCGCAGGTTTGGTCGCAGGCGCGTCGAAAGGCGAAGGCATGGGTAACCAGTTCCTAGCCAACATCCGTGAGACCGATGCAATTGCTCACGTTGTACGCTGTTTTGATGATGACAATGTGGTACACGTTGATGGCCGCGTTAGCCCGATTGATGATATCGAAACCATCAACACTGAACTGGCACTTGCAGATTTAGAAGCTGTTGAGCGCGCAATTCACAACCAAACCAAAAAGGCTAAAGGTGGTGATAAGGACGCGCAAGCATTGCTTGATGTGTTCAAAAAAGTTGAACCATTATTAGCAGAAGGTAAAGCGGCTCGTGCTGCTAACCTAGACGCTGATGAGAAAAAACTGATCAGAAGCTATGGTTTAATTACGCTAAAGCCAACCATGTATATCGCTAACGTCGCTGAAGATGGTTTTGAAAATAACCCATACCTTGACGCTGTTCGTGACTATGCCACTGGTGAAGACTCTATCGTCATCGCCCTATGCAACCAGATCGAATCTGAAATTGCCCAGCTTGATGAAGACGATAAAAAAGACTTCCTAGCTGAAATGGACATGGAAGAAGCCGGTCTTGATCAAGTCATTCGCGGTGGCTATGACTTACTTGATATGCAGACTTACTTTACCGCTGGCGTAAAAGAAGTACGTGCTTGGACTGTCGCTATTGGTGCGACAGCGCCGCAAGCAGCTGGCGTGATTCATACTGATTTTGAGCGCGGATTCATTCGTGCTGAAGTCATTGCGTATGATGACTTTATCGAATACAACGGTGAAAAAGGCGCTGCTGCTGCTGGTAAATCGCGTTTAGAAGGTAAAACTTACATCGTACAAGATGGCGATGTGATGCACTTTAGATTTAACGTGTAACTTTAAATAGTATAGCTTGTTTAAAGTTAATTAGCCGATGTTGGATATTCTCCATCATCGGCTTTATTTTGTCATTATATTGTTATATTATAACATATCTTTATTTTGCTTATTTGAGGAATTATATTATGGCGGCTTATTTTTCTAAACTTGCAGGTATTACTATACTAGGTAGTGTGATGGCTGGCTCTTTACTGGGCTGTCAGCCGAACAACGATACCGATGCAGTGGTATCTGAAGAAGAATCAGTAGACGCTCACGCCAATCATGAACAAGGTCATGAAATGCATGATGATAAAGAGCATGAAGATCACGGCCACGAAGAGCATGCGCACGCAGGTCACGATCATGCAGCTCATGCCAGCAGCAGCACTCCTTTCTCTTGTGAGCCTACTGCTACTATCGGTGTTTCTTATCATAGCGACAGTACACCACAGACAGCGCATTTGCTCATCGACGGTATCGAATACGATTTAACAGCTACTGCTAATAGTGAAACTGATACTGATAAAGGCATCTATGCCAGCGACATTGGGTTAGACAATACCCACGGCATCATATGGCAAGTAAATGGAGACAAAGCCACATTGCTCAATAAGACACTGGACAGCGATGTAGCTATCGACAAAGAAGACGTACTTTTTAACTGTCAAAAGTCTTAATATAGTTAATTCAATATAATTTGAATACAAGCAAGGCGAGTGAAAGCACTACCAATAGTAGGCTAAGCAAAACTGGCACCGTACCCAATTTATAGGGCATCAACTCTAGTCAAAGAAGTCTAAAACAGGTACAAGGCAGCCGACTGCAGATTGTACAAATAGTAGCTCTAAGAAGGGGAACGCCGTAGCCGTTTAGTAGTTCTCTGACTATATAGCTGTACCAAGGGCGCTATTTTGCTATGCTAGAGGCTCCCTTGGTTCCGGATGTTTCAATATGCTAAATAAACCAACTTCCTTGTCGTCCCCTACCACACAATGGTCACATCTTCTCAACTCACAACGTCTTGGTGCTTCCAAAAAATTTAACGCCAATACCAGTACTCGTTCTCAGTTTCACAAAGACTATGACAGACTGGTATTTTCTCACTCTTTTCGCCAGTTAAATCAGAAAACCCAAGTCCATCCATTGACCAATCAGCTCGGTATTCATACACGCCTGACTCACTCGCTAGAAGTCTCTTCTATTGGTCGCTCTTTGGGAATGATGGCCGCCGAAAAAATTCATGACGCACTAAGTAGCGGCCTACCAGCAGGAGTCTCACCTGCAGACGTCGGCGTGATCGTACAAGCAGCTTGTCTCGCTCATGACATTGGCAATCCGCCTTTTGGCCACGCTGGAGAATATGCGATTCGTGATTGGTTTCGGCAGCCTGAACCGCAAGCGATTTTGCAAAACTTAAGCAGCAACGAGCGACTGGATTTACTGGCATACGAGGGCAATGCTCAAGGGTTTCGCCTATTAGCACGTAATGAGCATCATCCTGACAAGGGTGGCATGCGGCTCACCTGTGCCACGCTAGGCGCCTTTATGAAATATCCGTGGTTGGCAACTCACAGTAACAATGTCAATGACAACCATTATAATGTGCAAAAATTCGGCTGCTTTTATAGCGAGGCTTCTCAGTTAGAAGAGTTAGCGGCGTGTTTGCATTTGCCACGCTCGGAGCAACACGATGGCTTTGCGCGCCATCCATTGGCTTACCTGCTAGAAGCAGCAGATGATATCTGTTATGCGCTAATCGATTTAGAAGATGGTATCAATCTGAATATGCTAACCTATGGCGAAGTTGCCACGATATTTTATGAGCTGATTGGTGAGCGTCCAAGCAGCGTAAACTTGCCAGCGCATATGTCTGTCAGACAAAGTCTTGCCTCTCTGCGGGCACGAGCCATGATGCGTTTGGTCAATACAGTTACCGATGCTTTTGTCGCCAACAGTGATGCATTGCTAGCTGGCACGTTGCAAGGTAGCCTATTTGCCCATTGCGATACCAGCGTACAGAATGGTATTAATCAAGCTAAGCAACTGGCACGCGAAAAAATATTCAACCATCCGAGTAAAGTAAGAATGGAGCTGATGGCCAATCAGTGCTTGCATAGCCTATTGAATGCCTTTATGCCACTCGCTTGGACAGGGTCGCAATCTGCTACTATGCAGCCGCCGATGTCTTTTGAGCAGCAACGTCTGTTAAGATTACTACAGCCCCATCTTGACGAACATCGCCGCATCTTGTCTGACGATATCTATCATAATGTCTTAAATATTTTGGATTTTATTACAGGTATGAATGACCATGAAGCTTATCGACTGGCGCAAGAATTGCAGGGTCATTGGGGCACAGTGGTTTAAAAGACCAGTACAGGTTTAGTAAATTAACACGAATGACGTATTTCAGTCGTATTTATGCGTTGAAATGAGTATGATAAACACCTACCGGACAATTTTGAAATATTATGAGCAGTCGCGAACAAAAAAAACTTCAAACTCGGCACGCCTTTTTTAATGCTGTGCTCGATTTATGTATGACAGGGCAATCTTTTAGCTCTATCAGTCTCAGACAAGTAACACGCGAGGTTGGCGTTGTGCCGACTGCGTTTTATCGCCATTTTGATGATATGGAGTCACTCGGGCGCGCTTTGGTCATTGAGGAATTGGGCGGTACGTTAGCCACGTTAAGTGATAGCCTGCAGATTGGGCGCAAACGTAGCTTTGATCGTCAAATCGCAAAAAGTATTCAGCTATTCTTGTATATGGTCAGCGATCAGCCTTATTACTGGCAGTTCTTGGTCAGTGAGCGTTATGGTGGGTCAGAAGCAGTACGAAAAGCCATCAATGAGTTGATTAAGATACATGCTCAAGGGTTGGCAGACGACTTAGCGTTACAGCCAGCGTTTACCCATATCAATGCTTATGACCGTCGCCTATTGGCGGAGGCTGGCGTAAATATGTTCTTTTCTTGGATTATCGATTGGCTAGAGCTGACTTATACAGAAGATCATGATGATGAGATTGATCTAAACGAAATCGAAGAGAACAAACAGCTGATGCTGCATAACTGTACTCGTCAAGCACAGATGCTTTTTTACGGGGCTTATAACTGGAAGTCTAGCGAAGAAACACGCCTAAAAGACTAAATGTCGATCCCAATACTCTCTGCTAAAAGCTCGGATGAAATGCCCATAGTCGCTGTGTCACTACTTTGACTTCCTTGGGCATTTTACCGTCTACCTCACTACTGTTACTCGCCTGATTATTACTAGCAGCCTCACTACTATTAACTACTTGATTATTATCAACGACAGTTTTACTAATCAAAACAGTAGCAAAACGCTCTCTCGCTTGACCGACAGTTGCATTATCAGTCGCTGTGATAAGCGCCATGAATGCTTGGCTATCAACGGCGAGCATGGGTGTTAAAGCCTTTCGCTGCTCATCATTTACACTGCCAAATATCGGTAATTGCCATACTGCATCAATAGACGTCAGCGCCTGCTGTGCACGCATATCTACCAAGGCTTGCATCTGTTGGCTGTTAGCACCATCAATTAGTGCGGCTAACAATACAGGACTGGCAGTATTGATATTAATAGGCACATAATAAGGCACTGCGGTAATATAAGGTCGTAATACGGCTAGAGTTTCAACGCTCACCCCTTTTACTTCTAGTAGCTGATCGATACTGACAAAAGGCTGATTTGACAGAGCATCTGTTGCTACAGCGTTTGACTGCTGCGCATATACCGTACTTTCATCACCACCATCTTGATATACCTCGCCGTCTGCATCTTGCCAATCAAGTATAGCAATAGCGATATCAGGCTCTAGATTTAGTTGCGTGAGTAGTCGTTGGAATACTGCTAAAGCAGTGGTATTGGCCGACCCATCTTGATACAAGTTATTAATGTTAAAACGACCAGACTCATCGCGTAGCTCGATGCTGACACTGTGACTAGCCAATGTATAAGGTGGTATAGGCTGCGCCCAGATATCTTGCGCACTATCCGTATCATTGAGGTTGCTATCAGCGCGAATCATCGTCACTGCTAACTGTTGACCTGCATCGATATCTTGCAGCAACTGATTTTGATCGAATAACAGACCACTACGCCTAATTGCAATTTTTTGGCTAGCAAGCATCGACCCTGCAACCACAGTAATACTCACTACCAATAATAAGATAGTCAGCAGTGCAACACCGCGTTGAGAGTTCGCAGTCATCGACATACATAGCCTTTGTTGTTGAGCAATTGATGCATTTTAACTACTACCTTCTCAATTATTCGTTTCTACATTGCTATTATTGTCACTACCACTACTACTACCGCTGTTGTCATTATTAGCATTATCATTGCTGCTACTATCATCTGTATTATTGGCTGTGCTTTGACTATTGCTAGGCGATATCGGTTGCGGGGCGAGTGCCCATTGCCAAGTGATTGGCATATCTTGGTATGTAAAGCTGACCGCGATTCCTTTCGGTAATAAAACAGCTGTGGGCTTAGTATTCGCTGATTGTCTCACCGCTGTATTTGTACTACTGTTCGCGTCATCGCTTGGAAATCTGCTACTTAGCTCTGGTAGATAAGCTTGCCAGCTTCCTGCTGTGACACCTTCGAGCAATACGCTGTCTAGGCTGACGCTGTCACGCCCGCCTTCCATACTAGTATACTGACGACGTATCAAACGCTCATCCGCAAAAATATATTCGATACGTTGGATGCTATTACTATTCTGATATCTTGGATCAGGATCGGCAAAGCGTACAAAGCTGACATGCTCGCCATCTAAGCTCATAAATGGCTCAGGTGCCATTTTGTTTATTTGCTCGCTTGATTGGGAGCTAGTGTTCGCGTTAGTACTATCGCTTGGACTGTTATTCGCCGCACTGACACTTTGAGTAGTCGGCGCTTGATAAGGGATAATTTGACCCATGTCTTGCTGTAACTGTAAATAAGCGTACTGCAGAACAGCCAGATTGTCAGCATGAAATTGCGCGCGCTCACGGGCACGGTTGACCCCATCAAATACCTGCCAGCCTGCAACGGCTAGCATCGCAAATATTGCCATCGCAACCATTAGCTCAAGCAGTGTAAAACCACGCTGACATCTCACAGACCGCCCCCGGCCTGCTCGCTATTGCCTGTTGTGCTTAGACCACTTAAATCCAAACTGCCCGTATCTTGCTCAGTATTACTTAGCATCACAGTGATATCAGTGACCGATGTGCGCGTCTGTCCATCTATAATAGGCGAAACTTCGATATTTACTTCTTTTAGGGCAGGTGTGATGGCGTCACTGACTGTCATTTCTATTTGCCAATTGCGCCCTTGTGCATTAACGGTTTGGGTGCGGTTGGCTGTCAGCCACGTTTCTTGAATACGTAAATCAGCGGCGGCATTTTGAGCGACGAAGTGAGCAAGCGTACGAGTACGCAATATATCAACTGAGCTCAGATATGCACTACTGGCACGGCTCGCCGCGACTGCTACCACTGCAAAAATAGCCAGAGCAACCATCACTTCGATAAGGGTAAAGCCGCTCTCGCGCCCAGACTTGAGTGATATAGATTTTGGTGACATAGGCTGGCTTGTCATAGGAGGTTTGTATAATTTAGTCACTATAACCCCTGTCCGATTCGCATGCTACCATCTGGCATTATGGTAATCACCTCGCCCACTAAACGCGAATCGTGAAGTACTTCAATGGTGACAGGCGTTGCTTGTCCTGTACCAAACCACAATACCTGCGGTACATTTTGATCGCTAAACCAAGGCTGTAACGTTTGGGTTCGTCCCGTACTCTGTAAACCGCTAGAATCCAAACTTTGAACTCTAATACTCACGCCAGTGGGCAGTTCAGGCAAATTGATATCCGACTCGACTTCCCAACTTGGCGTTGGTTTTTGCTCATCAGTAGAGCCTGATAGACCAGCAACCTCTGCCGACAGCTCCATAGCATTTTTAGGCTGACTGTCGGTGCTATCTGACATCATCTCCGTTGTCTGGTATGCGACATATGGATTTGATAATGTAACGATGACCGGCTCTACCTGCCCCTGCTTATCTGCCTGCATACGCAAACCCATCGGCTGCATACGTTCAGCCGACAATAGGCGAACGTAACTCAATGAATCGGTCAGATGCTCATAAAAAGCGCGGTTTTTGCGGGATTCACTGCTACCGACAGACAAACTCATTATGCCAGCAAATATAGACAAGATAACCACTACCACCACGATTTCTACCAATGTAAAACCAGCCTGTGTCCGACTGTTTATTGATGAGAATGATGATAAGTGATGGATATCAGTTGATATGGAGAAGCAGCTTCGACAACGGTCTGTAGGTCTTATATCTAAGCAGTTTGACTGAGACGTTTGACTAATTAAAGTGAAAGAGCAAGTAGCCGCTGAACTGGACTGAGTCTTGACAGTGACCGGCATATTGCACCTATAAGCCCAATTTTAATTGTCGCAGAATGAGAAAAAGTTTTTGAAGAATATTAAAAGATATATGAATTCGTGCTGCAATAGTAAGCATTACAACACGATTTATTAAAACCAAGAAAGGTTCACAACCCAAAAATTACTTGCTAGTTTATTAATAGTTCCTTTACTAAGAGCTACTTTACCAATAACTACTTTAGTAATTGGTATTACGGTGCTCTTCTGATTCAGTATCGATTTGCTCTACCAGCTCTTGCATATCCTCATCCATGACCTCTTCATCATCAGCAGGATAATGGCTTGGCAACTCTAGCACTTGCTGAACAAAAGCATAACGCAGCGTATCACGGCGACCTAAATAGCGTTGGTAAAAGCTTGAGTTTAAGAGCCCTGCACCGCCCTGACCAATCGCCCAAATAGACGATAGATAATCACGAGTACTCAAATTACTGTGCTCATCTTTTAGGTATGCGCTAATAATATCAATCAAACGCTTCATGCGCTGGCGACGGATATCATATAACTCACCAAACAAACGATTGAGACCAGTCACTGATGCTGCCAAACGCTCTTCGATTTGGTTCAATAGCATGGCTTTTTGCGGGTTGAATAACTGCTGAAAAATCATACGGGCAACGCCTGCTGAGGGGCAGTCATCAATACGGTTAATCTCAAACAATTGCTCTTCGTAACGAATAATAATACGCAGATAAAGCTCATCTTTACTGGAGAAATGCTTGTACAGGGTGCCTTTAGCCAAATCGAGTTGATCTGCCAAACTGTCTAAAGTGATATCACCATCGCCTGACTCAAGTAGCAATTGTTCTGCCATCGCTAAGATGTTCTCTTCTCGTGCCTTGAACTGGTGCTGACGACTCATAATCTCTCCTAAAACATGACAAGATTAAGCATATGACCATCAATTATGTGCGTACATTTGGCAATGAGCGTATAAAACTATACAAGAACTGCTGAAATACCATAAAAGGGATATGCTTATATTTACAAATAGTCATTGATAATCATATAGTTACATTTAGTAAATCAAATACTAAGGGGGATTGAACTATACGACTATCACATAAATGACTGACTGGTCATATCATAACCATTTTAGCGATACTGTGCCAGTAAATTTTCAAAGTTTTTTGCGGTTAATGCTCCGACCTCGTTACTATCACAACCATACATATCTGCGATAAAGCTCGCGACATAAGGTACGTAGGCAGGCTCATTGGGACGACCACGCTTAGGCACAGGCGCCAAATATGGACTGTCGGTCTCAATCAAGATTCTGTCTCTAGGCATGTGCCTTGCAGCATCTTGGATATTTTGGGCACTTTTAAAGCTAACAATGCCTGAGAAGGAAATATAAAATCCTAAATCTAAAGCACGTTTCGCAGTCTCCCAATCTTCAGTGAAGCAATGAATAATGCCATGCTCAGCACCTTCGCTTTTTAAGATATCGATCGTATCTTCTTTTGCATCGCGCATATGTATGACAAGCGGTTTTTTTAGTTGCTGACTGGCATGGATATGACGTGCAAGACTGGCTTGTTGCTCTTTTTTATTTTCTGTAGACCAGTAGTAATCTAGCCCTGTCTCGCCTATTGCCCATACATGGTCTTTATCAGCAGTCTCGATTAAACGCTCAACTGTCGCTGATTTCAGTACATCGATATCTTCACAGGGATGAATACCTACACTCATCCCTAGATTTAGTGTCTCGTCGCTATAGGTGCTCACAATATTGGCAATCTCGTCATATTCTGCAAAATCACACATGATCGCCATCGCACGGGTAACATTAGCAGTTTTCATGGCGTCAATCGCACCAGATAATTTACCATCGTATTTCGTCAAATCTAAACGGTTGAGGTGACAATGAGTATCTGTAAACATAAATAATCTCGTTGTTGAAACTTTCTCAATTAAAAGTCTGGGAATTAAAAATTTAAATCTTATTTGCATTGATTGCTGTGAAGGAAGCTGTTTTCAAGTGGCATCGTATTTCCTACTCTTAAAAACCTATTCACTAATACATGTCCTAATACATGAGACTAATTAAGAGGCACGACTCGCATCACCTCTTCTATGGTTGTCACGCCTTCACTAATACGCTTTGCCCCTGATAGACGTAATGGCTGTAGACCTTCACGATAGGCTTGTTGTTTGAGTACATCTAAATTTGTATCGGCTGCGACCAGCTTTTTTAATTCGTTAGACAATGGCATAATTTCGTATAGGCCGACTCGTCCCTGATAACCAGTATGTCGACAATGCTCGCAGCCTTGAGCCATATAAATTTGTGCTGGGGCAGGCGCACGCCAAGGTTGTACCAACTCCTGCCATTGAATGGCAACCTCGCTATCTGGCACAACGTCTACTGCTTTTTTGCAATGCGGGCATAGCGTACGTAACAAGCGCTGTGCCATTACGCCTAAGATAGTTGCTGATGTCAGAAATGGCTGAATACCCAAATCATGCAAGCGAGTGATTGAACTTGGCGCATCGTTAGTATGTAGTGTCGAGAGCACCAAATGCCCTGTTAATGAGGCTTGTACTGCCATATTGGCTGTTTCGGCATCACGAATCTCCCCTACCATAATGATGTCAGGATCTTGACGCATCAAGGAGCGAATGCCGTCAGCAAAGTTTAAATCGACACCTGGATTCACTTGCATTTGGTTAAATGCAGGTTCAATCATTTCAATAGGATCTTCAATGGTACAGACATTGACTTGTTCAGTCGCTAGCTGCTTGAGGGTACTATACAAGGTCGTGGTTTTACCCGACCCTGTAGGCCCAGTGACCAAAATAATCCCGTTTGGATGAGCAGTCAATTCATGCCACGTTTCAAGCTGCTTGCCGGATAGACCAAGCTGAGCAAAGGAGCGCACCAGTACTTCAGGATCGAACACCCGCATGACCAACTTTTCACCAAACGCGGTTGGCATAGTCGATAAACGAAGCTCTGTCTCTAACCCCTTCGGCGTTCGCGTCTTTAAACGGCCATCTTGCGGCTTACGCTTTTCTGCGACATTTAGCCGTCCTAGAATTTTGATACGTGCGGTTACCGCAACGATGATTGCCAATGGCATCTCATACACCGTATGGAGTACACCATCAATTCGGAAGCGAACCTTACCTGTCTCACGACGTGGCTCTAAATGGATATCACTAGCTCGTTGCTCAAAGGCATATTGCAACAGCCAGTCAACGACTCTAACAATATGCTGGTCATTGGCATCAGGGTTGGTATTGTCACCCAATTGCAATAATGCTTCGACATTGGTCACATCGGCAGCTGCACGCTTATGGACACTATTTGCGCCTGCAATCGCTTGGGTGACTTGATAGAACTCTTGCCGATAGCGTTTGATTTGCTCAGGATTGATATAGACCGTACGATAGCTTTTTGATTTGATCAATTTTTCAATACTTGAGTGCCAGTCAGTATAAAAAGGCTGATCCGTTCCGATAACCACTTCGTCTATAGCGACCTCAATCGGTAAAATATGCTGTGAACGTGCATATTCAAATGACATCAATTGTGTGACTGCAGGGACATCAACTTTTAGAGGGTCAATACGAATGAGAGACATATCTGCTTTAGCCGCCAACCACTGGTTGAGCCAAGCCAAAGTTAATTTATTTTCAGCGCTATTGTCCGTCGCATGGCCATTAGGCAAGCCAAATTCACTAATCGTTAGTAAAGGATGCTGCGCTTTGTCGCGACGGCTAGTGATGACTAGGTTATAGCCGCGTTGGTCAATCACTTTATCTGCCAATAGCTCATCTAGACACCAACGCAAATCAATCACTATCGAGTACTGTTGAGCAGACATATCTCTCTTCTTCTATTATTTTAAAACGTGTTGTTAAAAACGATATCGATGCAAGCCAGCTACACCGTAACCACAGCGATTATCTGTAGCTGTCCTGATTCTATCAACTGAAAACTCACATCAACGGATTTATAACGCATAACAAATGGCATGGCTATCTCTGTCCGACGATAAGCTGGACGCGGGTCTTGGGCAATTAATGCTTTGATAATGCTCATATCTGAGGCTACTAGTTGATTTTGTATACGATGAATCGTAGACGCAACTGTCGTGTTACTCAATCCAGTGTTTGCGTCTTTGATACTTGTATCATTGTTAGCATTACTAGGCCCGCCTGCGCTTACTAGCATCATAAACTGTTCGTTAGCAACATCGGTCACGGTTACGTTTAATAACTCTGGAGCGGTTGGCGCAAATCCATTTTTTATTTGTGTCAGCGCATCACTATAGGCCACATATGGCTTTATATCGATGATTGGCGTGCTATCTATCATATCAGCACCTTTGATAATCAATAACACACGGCCTTGAACTATTTTGACCTGTTCGAGCTTGACAACAGATAGGCCTAGTCCTGAAGGACGATACATACTGCGACTGGCAAACACCCCTATTTTTTGATTACCACCCAATCTTGGTGGGCGTACTTGAGCGCGAAAGCCACTACTGGTTTCATTGTTATTTTTATATCGATAATTATGATGAAACTGCCAACTCACCCATATATGACTAAACTTATCCAAACCATCAAATGCAGCTGGCGTATCATATGGCGCTAACATCTCAATGACACTAGTCAAAGCGACCAGGTTTGGCTGGCGTGGCGCACCAAATTTTTGCGAAAGCGGCGCACGATGATAGCCAATAACAGGAGCTTGATGGTAGTTATCTAACAGGGGGTTCTCATCAAGCATAGACCAACTCCAGTAATACAAAACTGCCCTTATAAAGCAGTTTTGCCAAATGATACAAAATTACTCACTAACGATATTCCATTTTATCATGCTAGACAATCACTGCTAGACGGATTTTTATTTTAAAGTTTGGTATTATGAGCAAGAAATTTGATGAGAGTCATTTACATTTGGGCGATATGACCGTTAATGCTGTCATCGTTGACGCAAATTTACTATGTCTAATGACGTAATAGTTGGCTATATATAAGCTGATAAACCAGCTGTATTACGCTTACTCATCATTTACTCGTTCATAAAAATAGCAGTTTCGACAACGATTAAAAGACTGATACGTTTTTATAATGTTCAATTTAACATTGAAAATTCTGATTTAATACTTATTCAAACTTAACACACAAATAACAACTTATTAACGAGGACTTTATGTCAAAACTTCGCACCGAAACGGTCACAGAGGTTCATCACTGGAATGACTCTCTATTTAGTATCAAAACCACTCGTGACGATGGCTTGCGCTTTCGTAATGGCGAATTTGCGATGATTGGACTTGTTGTTGATGGCAAGCCACTATTACGCGCTTATTCAATTGCTAGCCCTAACTATGAAGATCATTTAGAATTCTTTTCTATTAAAGTTCAAGATGGTCCATTAACTTCGCGCTTGCAACATATCAAAGTAGGTGATGAGCTGTTAGTCAGCAAAAAGCCAACGGGCACACTAGTATTGGACGATCTGCTACCAGGTAAGAACCTTTACATGCTCTCTACTGGTACTGGTCTTGCTCCATTCTTGTCACTAGCACGTGATCCTGAAGTGTATGAACGTTTTGACAAAATCATCTTAGTACATGGCGTACGTCATGTTCATGATTTGGCTTATCGTGAAATGTTTGAAAATGAGCTGCCTAATGATGAAATCTTTGGTGAATGGTATCGCGAAAAATTTATCTATTATCCAACCGTTACGCGTGAAGAGTTTAGAAACCAAGGTCGTGTCACTGATTTGATGAAATCAGGTAAACTGTTCGAAGATATTGGTTTACCGCCAATGAATAAAGATGACGACCGTGTCATGCTTTGTGGCAGCATGCCATTTAATGCTGAGGTTTCTGCTATTTTAGATGATTTTGGCTTGACTGTTTCACCACGTATGGGTGTGCAAGCAGATTACGCAGTTGAGCGTGCCTTTGTCGGCTAGAATGATGCTATTTAGCATCATTAGAATAAATGAAAAATTGTATAAAATAATACTTGACGCATGTAAATAGGCTGCTATAATACGCAGCCTATACAGTCAACACTGTAGCCCAATTAGATAATATTTAGTCAATAACTATTATCACCTAACATGCCAGTGTGATGGAATTGGTAGACATGACGGATTCAAAATCCGTTGCCTTTAAAAGCGTGTCGGTTCGAGTCCGACCACTGGTACCAATACATAGTTCTATACTATCTTATAGAATAGCTAAAGCCCCTGATATCAGGGGCTTTGTTGTATCTGGTGTTCTATACTGTCCTGCTCTATCTATCCCAATCCATGCATCTGATGTACACTACTATGTACACTGGTTTTTAAATGTACATTGGGGTATCAGTCATGGAAGCACGTAAACCTATCAGCTCCGATCGCAGCATCAGTAGTCATAAAGCCGATGACAAAGAATACCTAGTCTCTGTCAGAAACCATCCCATGCTGTATCTCATGGTCAGACCTAATGGCACTAAGTCTTGGGTTTATCGCTACCTGTCCCCTACTCATTCAAAAAACAAACGCATATCGCTTGGCGTGTATCCAAACGTATCGTTCGCTCGTGCCTGTGAAATTTGGCGTGATTATGAAGAGCTACTAAGCCGTAGCATTGACCCCAAAAATCATCGTGAAGAATTAAAAAAATAGTCTTATTAGTAAAACTAAAAACTCTTTTAATCATTTTGCTTGGGAGTATTTTGAAGGATTAGAGAAGACTCAAAAAGGTAATACGCTGATTCGCAAGAAAGGCCGTTTAGAGCTTATATGCTCCTATATTGGTAATGAACCTATTAGCGAAATTGGCTCACCTAGAATGCTCGAAGTGTTACTAGACATCCAAGCTAACTCATTAAATAAAGCTGGCAAGCCCACGGATAAGGCTGAACGCTGTGCTGGCATTGCTAGTGATGTGTTTATCTATGCTGGGGCACGAGGCTTCTGTAGCAGCAATCCTGCGGCGCTTATCAAGAGTCAGTTGGCTAAGTCTAGCTATGGTCATCGTCCTGCCATCACTCATCCTAAAGATTTTGCTAAGCTACTGCGAGCTATTGAAACAATCGTAGGCGATCCAAACACGATTAACTCCCTTAGGCTATTGGCATTACTATTCGTGCGTAACGGTGATCTACGCCGTATGAGATGGGCTGATGTAGAGTTGGCGACTGGTAGATGGCAATTAAAACCATTAAAAGGCCAAGGTAAGGTAAACATGGTCAAAGATCAGGTAGTTCCCCTACCTGATCAAGCCGTAGCTATATTACATAAACAACAAAAAATAAACGGGCATACCGAATATGTCTTCTTTAGTCAGACGGCAAAAAAGCACCAGATCATATCTGAAAATACGGCAAACAAACGCCTCAAGGATTTAGGCTATCAAAACATACATTGTGCTCATGGCTTTAGAGCAACAGCAAAAACACTCTTACAAGAGCAATTAAAGTATCCGCTTGTGCTTGTAGAGATGGCATTGGGTCATACGACTAAGGATCCTAATGGCACGGCATATGGTCGATTTGAATACATTGATGATCGTAGTGATATGATGCAGAAATGGGCAGACTACTTAGATGCGCTGAGAGAAGGTAGAGATACGACAGAGTTTAGAGCAGATGCACAGAATAAAGCTGACTCTACCGCGCAACTGAAAGCATTGATCGATCAGCTGGGAGAGGATAAGGTTTTAGAGCTATTGAAAAACAAAGATTAAGATACTGCTTTCTAAGGAAATTGAACCATATACTATTTACTAAAAACTACAATATCTACTTCATTCTACGAGACGTTTTATCAAGCCTTTATCAAAGACAACCAGCAGCTCTTTAGTATCACTTGTATGTGCCTTGTATTACATGTAAAAGCATCAAGCTACCACGACTAGTCAGAGCCCGGCATTAGCGACCAGCAGATACATCGCAACCAGTGTGAACTACTTGTCAAAGCAGCTCATAGCCAGACGTGTGAGCGCTATGTCATAGATCATATGCATGCTCACCTAACCGAGCATGGGCATGATATCAGCTCTTATATGGTCAGAAGTAACAAAGAAGAACATGGCATCAAAGGCCCTCGTCATAAGCGCTTTGAAAGTAACCACCGACTCACACCATAATAAGTTAGTTTATGACAATGTTTTAGATCAGCAGTTTGATATGCAAAGACCGAATCAAGCTTGAGTCAGTGATAATACTTATATCTGGACAAACGAGGATGAGCTGTACTTAGTAGGAATTAAAGACTTGTACACCAAAGAGCTAGTTAGCTATGCCATCAATAAACGTATGACCGCAGATTTGGTCTGCGGTGCTCTTAATATGGTGATCGAAAACAAACGTCCAAGCAAAGGGCTAATCGTTCACTCTGATAGAGGTGATCAGCACTGCAGCCGTGCGTATCACAAGATTATCAGGCAGCATTAGTTTACAGGCTCAATGAGCGCTAAAGGCAACTGCTTTGACATAATTCTGATTTATAGAAACAATCGATGTCCCTAACTGACCTACCAATAACCATGCTATAGCTATTGGCATCCCTTCACCCACAGCCTACCTAAAAAGTCTTACGCACACTCAGCCAGTATTGCCCATCATCACGGCTTTGAAGTTGGTCCGGTAAACTACCGATAGGAAAAGCTACCTCAGCACTGGCCTGAATGTTTGAGGCACTATCCCAATTGAATCCCACTCCAGCACTGCTTAATCGGCCTGTATTACTACCCGTTAATCCCGTCCATTTATCAGCATTGAGCGTCACATCGGCCGTATCGACAAAGACTTTGGCACCAAGCTGATTGCTTGCATCACTTATGAGCATTTGACGCAGCTCTAAGGTGGCATAATAACCACTTGAGCCTGCCAATACATTAGAGTCATAACCACGGACATTAAATGGCCCACCCCCAATGTACTGTTCTGACGTATCTAAATTATAAGGACTGTATTGGCCGTACACTCCTACATAAGCTTGGGTACCCTTACTGCCGAGATTTTGTAAACGAGAAAGGTTGGCTCCGATGCGATAAAAACTGCCCTGAGTATCAGCGGCTTGCGCATCTAACGCCTTAGCATCATCGTTCTTAAAGTCAACCTGTCCGTAACTGCTAAACACCCCATATTGACTCAGACCACCACCAAAGAGCTGATCATACTGCGACCCGTCTAAACGAGCTGTAATCAGATCGATGTCGCGGTGTTTATAGTACTGGCTGACATTGATGTCATCTTCGAGTTGCTTATAATCATATTGTAATGACACTGACAACTCAGCTGAGTTGCTGAGTAAGACAGGTTGTGACAACCAAACACTGGTTTGAGCCGCACTGCCTTCGGCCCCAATATCCTCAAGCTCATCACCTAGGTCGTAATCTAGATAAGAGTAACTTGCACCTGCACGTGTCCCCATACCTGTAAAGACAAACTCGTAACCAACTCTGCCATAGTTAAGCGCTGACCCTGTGGTCAAACCTTCAACGCTCAGCTGATCACCCAGTCCGGCAAGATTATTGGCTGCGATACCTGCGGTTAGTCTGGCTTCGTTGGTGTACTCGTTACCAAAGTTATCTGCACCCACATAGCCTGTCACTAAAGGGGTGTTCTGCACGTCAATGTTCAACTGGCTACTGCCCGTGGTGGTGCCAGGCATTAGTACATTACGAGTGGTGACACCGTTCAGACGATTGAGCCCTTTGAGCTGCTGCTGCATCTGTTGCTGTTCGATATGGCTACCAGGTGTTAGAGGTGCAACCGTGGCATCAAGCAGCCAGTCTTGCGTTCGACTTTGATTGTTTATTTGGGTCTGATCATACACGGCTTCTAGGACAGCAATGCGTACCACACCGTCACTCAGTGTTTGCTGTGGTAAGTACGCTTGGCTATAGATATAACCTTGGCTTTGATAGAAGTCAGTAATGCGCTGGGCCAAGGCTTGAAGACTGGCCAGACTCATACGTTGACCTTCGGCATCGGTAACAAGTGCGTGTAGTTGGGCAGTACTAAACTGGCGATTGCCTTCAATGGTAATCTTCTGTACGGGTATCTGTAAAGTGGAGTCTGTTGTACTTGGGATAGATTGTGTGCGTTCAACATCGACAGCAGTTTGTGGTAGCGCAAAGACAGGCGGTTGCTGCTGCTGTAGCAACTGGCCTGAATTAGGTACGGGCGCTGCGTGACTCATGGTACTCATAAGCATAGAACAAGCCGTGATGGATAAAGCAAGGGTGCTGTATTGATAATGTGATTTCATGGATTAACGCACTCCAGTTAGCGTAGTAAGGCCAGTCAAATTAACACCGCCATTGATGACGTCTATGGCTGCTATGGTAAGGCTAGAAGCGACAGGTCGTGCCTGTACTTGTCTGGTTGGTAGGGCTTGCAGATAATCAGTTGGCGTTAAAGTATAAATATCCGCACGTGCTGTCGCTGTGGTATTGATCAAGTCATAGTTTGCCGCATCCGCACCGCTCAAACTGATCCCTGTGATATTGACGGTTTTATCAACGCCGACAAGCGAATTCTCAAATTGTCCAGTAGCAGAGCCGACCGTTAACTCATCTGTACCAAATATGCCGTCGAACTGTGCAGATTGTGTGTTTAGAGTGGCGTTGGTGCTGGTGTCGAAGATACGGTTGTCTGCTGTGATACCACTGACTTGTTTAATCTGTGCTTTGGCGATGTCTAAGCTGCCATCGATAAAGGTGAGATCGTAGTTGTTGTCGGTACCGCTAGCGGTGCTGGTATAGCTGCCGGCATTGGTGCCAGTTGTTCCTGCGCTCACTTGAGCTAAGACGGATTCGGTTTCACCATTGACAAGACCGGTGGCGCTAAAGCCAGTCACACTTTG
>NZ_PJAT01000156.1 GCF_002836715.1 Psychrobacter sp. 4Dc | reverse complement strand
AAATACGGATATTGTTAAACGTACAAAATCGACCACTTCAAGGATGAATTCAATGCTTAATTCTTTAAAATCCCCATTACTTTTGTCAGCTATGTTGAGTGCTGCGTTAGGTCTAACCGCATGCTCATCTCCAAGCTCAGAGGGCAGTGATACTGCATCTGCAGATAGCGCGGCAACAGATACTGCAGCAGATAAGCTTGATACTAAGTTTTTGACCATCGCTACTGGCGGTGCATCTGGCCCTTACAACATCATTGGTACTTCGTTGTCTGAAGTCTATGTCAAAACTTTTGGCGTAAACTCAAAAACTCAAACCACTGGCGCATCAGTCGAAAACGTCAATCTATTGACCCAAGGCAAGGTCGACATGGTCTTGGCACTGAGTGACGTAGTGACGGATGCTGTCGAAGGTAAAAACAACTTTGAGCAGCCAATCACCAACATTCAGCAGATTGCTGTTTTGTACCCTAACGTGGTACAAATCGTAACCTCAAAAAAATCTGGTATCAAAAACATTGAAGATTTACGAGGCAAGCGTATTGCGGTAGGCGATCAAGGTTCTGGTACAGAAGTCAACGCTCGTACTTTACTGGAAGGGTTTGGTATCACATATGATGATGTCACCGTTGATTATCTAGGCTTTGCTGAAGCTGCTGATGGTATGAAAGCAGGTAAGATCGAAGCGGCATTCTTTAGTAGCGGCCTACCAAATTCATCTTTGATGGAGTTAGAGCAAGGTTTAGATTTACAGATTGTCACTATCAACCAAGACAAGCTAAAAGAAATCATCGCGACCAAGCCTTACTTCAAAACCTTTGAGATTCCTGCTGGCACTTATGGCAACGAAACAGCCGTACCAACTGCAGCAATCATGAATGCACTATTGGTTAGCTCTGACCTATCTGAAGCGGATGGTTATAAACTAACCAAAGCATTGTTTGACAATTTAGATGGTCTAAAAACAGCTCACCAAGCGGCCAATGATATCAGTCTAGAAACTGCTCGTGATGGCATGGTAGCCCCAATCCATCCTGGAGCTAAAAAGTACTATGACGAACAAGCAGCCAAGTAATTCATTATGGTTATCAACTGGCGCGGCATTTATTGCAGCGCTGGTTTTTTTTACGCTATGGTTAGGCTCTACGCTTCAGTCTGTCGTTGAAGTGCGAGTCGCAGGCGTAGATGGTGCTGATGATAAGGTTTGTTACTTCAATGAGCCTGATTTTCAGCTACGTTGGATACATTCTGTAGAAAAACAGTGGTGGGAAGAGCAGTATCAACGCATAGACGGCAGCAGTACAGCAGGTGCGGAGCTGTTACTGACCATGACCTATTTTGAAGCGTTCGGTGCGGGGACACCCTCCACCGAAATGCTCGCTCCTATACAAAAGCCTGGCTATCTGGGTTATCAAATCAACGAAAAACTGCCTCGCCTTAATTGGGTCGTATCTAGACTGACCAAAGGTGAAATGGATTATGGTAGTCATCGTTTCTTGATTCACCAGTGGGTGCCAGACTATTCTGAAGTGGTGATCATGCCTAAGACGTATGATTTAATTGATAGATTTAAAAAGGACTTTTGTCATGAACTCCCAAGTGACGGATCAAGGTAGTGTGACTACCATGCCAGATGCTCAAGTTGATAACGATGCTGAGGCGGATGCGGTCAACCGAGCAGTATTGGAAAAATATGACCGAGAGTCAATCACGCGTCATATCACTCAAGGACCAGTGAAGTATTTTATCGCTGGCATTTGTATACTCTATTCACTGTTTCATTTATATATCACTTTTAATCCAATGCCGGCACTGTTACAGCGCTCTGTACACGTGGGTGTTGGTTTTGCATTGATATTCCTGATTTTTCCAGCCAGTAAAAAAAGCAGTCGCAAGCGAGTGGCATGGTATGACTGGATTTGGTTTGCCTTATCTCTATCTGGTATGGGCTATCTCATTTATGAGTATCAAGATATCGTGACTTCACGTGGCGGTATGGCCAATCAGGTCGATGTGATATTTTCTTTGATTACGGTAGTCTGCGTACTAGAAGGCAGTCGCCGTATTACTGGTTGGATTTTGCCAATCTTGGCCGGCATATTTTTGGCCTATCCATTTGTCAGTCATCTAGACTTTATGCCTGACAGACTTTTGACTCGCCCTTATGATATGGGTGATATCTTTGGTCAATTATTCTTGAAAACAGAAGGTTTATACTCTGTTGCCATTGGTGCCTCGGTCACTTTTATTTTCTTATTTATTCTGTTCGGTGCGTTCTTAGCACGTTCAGGAATGGGGCAGTTATTTAATGATTTGGCATTGGCTATCGCTGGTCATAAGAAGGGCGGACCTGCAAAAGTAGCAGTCATCTCTAGTGGCTTTATGGGTAGTATCAATGGCTCAGCTTTATCAAATGTGGTTAGTACAGGTGCCTTTACCATTCCGTTGATGAAAAAGGTCGGCTATCACAAAGATTTCGCGGGTGCAGTTGAGGCCAGTGCTTCGGTTGGTGGACAGATTTTGCCACCGATTATGGGTGCCAGTGCCTTCATTATGGCGGAGACAACAGGCTTGCCGTATAGCACGATTGCCTTAGCAGCATTATTACCAGCGATATTGTACTATTTAGGCGTCATCGCGCAGGTGCATTTCCGCGCTGGACGTCGTGATCTAAAAGGTATTGCTAAAGAAAATTTACCAGCGGTCAAAGAAGTATTGAAAGCCCGCGGTCATATGCTATTACCGATTGTCTTCTTGATTTTCTTATTAATCAGAAACGTACCTGTGGGATATGCAGCAGCTTATACCATTGGCTTCACCGTTGTGATCAGTATGCTACGTGCCGAAACGCGCATGAGCTTTTCTGATATTTTGGGTGCGTTAGAAGATGGTGCGCGCCAGTCACTAGCGGTAATGGCTGCCTGTGCGGTCGTCGGTATTATCATTGGGGTTGTGAGCCTAACCAGTTTTGGTACGGTGATGACATCTTCTATCGTCACGCTAGGTGCAGGATCACTATTCTTTACGCTTATCTTAACGATGTTGGCATCAATGGTTTTAGGCATGGGATTACCATCTATTCCTGCCTATATCATTACGGCGACCATGGCTGCACCAGCATTGGCCGGTTTTGATATTCCAATCTTATCAGCGCACATGTTTGTTTTTTATTTTGGTATCTTTGCCAATATTACACCGCCTGTGTGTCTTGCAGCCTTTGCGGGTGCAGGGATATCCGGTGGTGATCCGATGAAAACAGGGTTCTTGTCCCTCAAACTTGCCCTCGCAGGATTTATCGTGCCGTTTATGTTTATCTATAATCCAACGATGTTGATGATAGATCCAACCGGCCTAGCAGTCACGGCAAAAGATTTCCCGCTGCCACCTATTGTAGATATCATTACAGTGGTAGTGACTTCGGTGACGGGTGTTATTGCGCTAAGCTCAGCACTTGAAGGGTACTTCAGAGGCAGTATGAATACGGTAACTCGTATCATCTTAGCTATTGGTGCTTTATTGCTGATTTATCCTGAGATTACGACTGGTATCGCAGGTGGTATTATTGTCCTTGGTATTGCTGCATTCAATATAAAAACAGCTGGAAAGCCAACGCCAACTTTAACCGTGTAAAGCGTTAGGTTTAATCATTCGTAAGTCTAATAAAGCTAAAAAAAGGGTGAATAACAAATCTGTTATTCACCCTTTTTAATATTCTTAAGAAATGTTTTAGCGACTGCTGTTCACAATTATTTTCGCATCACTTTATTACTAAATTAGCAGCCAAGTTTGCCTTCAGCTTCTAATGCTTTTTTGCTACGGATAGGTGCTGGGCAATCTTCGCCATAGTATTGACGATCTGCAAAGTAGCTTGAGCGTACCATTGGACCTGCCCAAATGCTAAAGAAGCCGATTTTTTTGCCGTAGTCCATATAGCGTTGGAACTCGTCTGGATGGACATAACGATCGACAGGCGCATGGTTTTTACTAGGCTGTAGATACTGACCGATAGTGATCATATCTACATCATGCGCTTTTAGATCATCGAGTAGGGCATAGATCTCTTCTTCGGTCTCGCCAAGACCAACCATAAAGCCGCACTTGGTAGCGATATCAGGACGACGCTCTTTATAAATTTTAAGCAAATCTAGTGAATGCTGATAGTCAGAACCTGGACGGAAAGCTTTGTATAGACGTGGCACGGTTTCGATGTTGTGGTTAAACACATCTGGTGCAGTCTCTGTCAATAAATCTAATGCGATATCCATACGACCACGGAAATCTGGTACAAGGATTTCAATCAAGCAGTTTGGGCTAAGCGCTCTTGATTCGTTTAGCACTTCCACAAAATGTCCCGCACCGCCGTCTTTTAGGTCATCGCGATCGACAGAGGTGATTACGGCATACTTAAGCTGTAGACCTTGAATCGTCTCAGCGGTATGACGCGGCTCATCCTTGTCTAGCTCATTAGGACGACCATGACCGACATCACAGAACGGGCAGCGACGCGTACAGATATCACCCATGATCATAAAGGTGGCTGTACCATCAGCGAAGCACTGTGGCAGGTTAGGGCAGGCCGCTTCTTCACAGACGGTATAAAGCTTTTGCTCACGCAAGGTTGCTTTGATACGAGCGACTTCAGCAGGCGAGGACATTTTTACCCGAATCCAATCAGGCTTTTTCTTTGCCTCGACAGTCGGGATCACCTTAATTGGGATACGGGCAACTTTGTCATAGCCACGTAGCTTTTCGCCTTGGATGGCTTTTTTTGGTTTGGCCTTAGCAGCAGGTACATGTGTTTGTACGGCAGTTGTCATAATGGAGTTATCTCTTAACCCTTTATATTATAAGGGTTTATGGAATTATCAGAATGTTTTATGAGTGCAGATATTATAGCAGAAATTTGGTCGTCAATTTTTAAACAATATTGTTAAGATTACTATGATTGCTCGGACGACCATAGTTTTAAATATCTATATCGATTTCCAACTCATTCAGTATATCTATGGCAGCACGAAACGCTTCTTGAGTAGCAGGTGCACCGCAGTACGGCAAGCTATGCATGAGCACTTCTCTAATCTCAGCGACACTAGCCCCGTTGTTAATGGCACCGCGTATATGACCTTTCAACTCGTTTGGGCTTTTTTGGGCAATTAAAAAGGCAATAGTGATTAATGAGCGATATTTACGCGGTAATACTGAGTCATCTTGCCAAGTGCTGCCCCAAGCGTGTTCGATAATCCAGTCTTGCAGCGGTTGGGTAAATCCTGTGGCAGCATCAAGCGAGCGTTTGACATGCTGCTCACCCATGACCTCAGTGCGTACCTTGAGACCATTGTCATAGTTAGGATTGTTGTCCGTATTGCTATCAGTCATATCGTCGTCCTTAATGTTTACACCAAAATGTTTTTACCAAATCGACTGTTAATACATCGACTATTAATAAATCTAAGTTGCTACATTTTTTTAAGCGAAATTTTATCGAAGTTGTTTCTTACAAAATCGTATATCAGTCATATGGTGTCTGCTCAGTCATAAAGCAAGCGCTTATTGATAAGCGTAATCAGGCAAATGCCAGTTATAATGAGCGCTACAATCATATTATTGATGGCACTATTTTTATAATAAATGTTCAATATGGCCTTACTATGCGCCTTTTCAGAGCTGAGCCATTAACATTTAAAGCGTTTTAAGCTATGATTGCACGGATAATTATTTCATATAGTATATAGACGCAGGCAGTCATACTGACTACCCACGTAATGTGCTACACCCCAACTGACGAGGACGACTATTGTGTTAGAAGCTTATCGTAAACATGTCGAAGAACGTGCTGAGCTAGGAACTGTACCCCTACCACTAAATGAAAAACAAGTAGTAGAGTTGGTTGAATTATTAAAGAACCCGCCTGCAGGCGAAGATGCGTTCTTGATGAACCTATTAGAAAACCGTATCCCTGCTGGTGTTGACCAAGCAGCATACGTTAAAGCGGCATTTTTGGCTGCTATCTTAAAGGGTGAAACATCATCACCACTTATCAGCAAGCAAAAAGCTGTTGAAATTCTAGGCACTATGCAAGGTGGCTACAATGTTCAGCCACTAGTTGCTGCACTAGATGATAGCGAAGTTGCACAAGACGCTGCTGAAGCACTAAAGAAAACTTTGCTAGTATTTGACGCGTTCAATGACGTGACTGAAAAAGCTGAAGCTGGCAACACTATTGCTAAAGAAGTGATTCAGTCTTGGGCTGACGCAGAATGGTTCTTGAACCGTGCTGAAGTACCAAAGAAAACCACTTACACGACGTTCAAAGTAACTGGCGAAACCAATACGGATGACTTGTCACCTGCGCAAGACGCATGGAGCCGTCCTGATATCCCATTGCATTCACTAGCCATGCACAAAAACTCTCGTGACGGCATCAATGCTGACGAAGAGGGCGTTGTTGGCCCAATGAAGCAAATCGAAGCACTGAAAGAAAAAGGCCATCCGCTAGCCTATGTTGGTGACGTTGTTGGTACTGGTTCTAGCCGTAAGTCTGCGACCAACTCAGTACTTTGGTTGATGGGTGAAGATATCCCTAACGTGCCAAACAAACGTGGCGGCGGTCTCGTACTTGGTAACAATATCGCTCCTATCTTCTTCAACACGATGGAAGATTCTGGCGCATTGCCAATCGAAAAAGTGGCAGTCGATAACCTAAACATGGGCGATGTATTTGACATCTATCCGTACGAAGGCAAAATCACTAAGCATGACTCTGATGAAGTACTATCAACGTTCTCACTAAACTCACCAACATTGCTTGATGAAGTTCGTGCTGGCGGCCGTATTCCATTAATCGTTGGTCGTGGTTTGACTAACCGTGCTCGTGAGTATATGGGTCTTGGTCATTCAGATATCTTTGCTAAGCCAGAAGAGCCAGCTGATACCGGTAAAGGCTTTACGCTTGCACAGAAAATGGTTGGTAAAGCTTGTGGCCTGACAGGCGTACGTCCAGGTATGTACTGTGAGCCTAAGATGACGACGGTCGGTTCTCAAGATACGACTGGTCCAATGACGCGTGATGAGCTAAAAGACTTAGCATGTTTAGGTTTCCAAGCAGACCTAGTGATGCAGTCATTCTGTCATACTGCTGCTTATCCAAAGCCAGTTGACGTTGAGACTCAGCATACACTACCTGACTTTATCATGAACCGTGGCGGCGTAAGCTTACGTCCAGGTGATGGTATCATTCACTCATGGTTGAACCGTATGCTACTTCCAGATACCGTTGGTACTGGTGGTGACTCGCATACTCGTTTCCCAATGGGTATCTCGTTCCCAGCGGGTTCTGGTCTAGTTGCTTTCGCAGCTGCAACTGGTGTAATGCCACTTGATATGCCTGAATCTGTTCGTGTTCGTTTTGTTGGTGAGCGTCAAGCTGGTATCACTCTACGTGACCTAGTACATGCGATTCCTTATCAAGCGATCAAAGAAGGTTACCTGACGGTTGATAAGAAAGGTAAAATCAACGAGTTCAACGGCCGTATTCTTGAAATCGAAGGTCTAGAAGATTTGACCGCTGAGCAAGCGTTTGAATTGTCTGATGCCTCAGCTGAGCGTAGTGCTGCTGGTTGTACCATCACTTTGTCTGAAGCGTCAGTGACTGAGTACCTAAACTCAAACATCACGCTGCTTAAGTGGATGATTTCAGAAGGCTATGGCGATGCACGTACGATCAGCCGCCGTGTTGAGCAAATGCAAGAGTGGTTGGCTAACCCAAGCCTCATGCGTGCTGACGACGATGCTGAATACGCGATCGACATCACTATCGATATGAGCGAAATCAAAGAGCCTATCCTTTGCTGCCCGAACGATCCAGATGATGCAAAAACGCTAGCAGACGTGGCTGGTGACACCATTGATGAAGTATTCATTGGTTCATGTATGACTAACATCGGTCACTTCCGTGCCGCTGGTAAATTGCTACAAGACGTACCAGCAGGTAGCCTGAAGACTCGTCTATGGATTGCACCACCTACTAAGATGGATGCACGTCAGTTGATGGAAGAAGGTTACTACAACATCTATGCACAAGCCGGCGCTCGAACTGAAATGCCAGGTTGTTCACTATGTATGGGTAACCAAGCACGTATCGCACCAAAATCTACTGCGGTATCGACCTCAACTCGTAACTTCCCAAACCGTCTAGGTCAAGGCGCTAACGTATACCTAGCTTCTGCAGAGCTTGCAGCAGTCGCAGCGGTACTTGGTAAATTGCCGACTAACGATGAGTATCAGCAGTATGCTGGTATGCTAAACAGCATGGGTGATGAAGTCTATCAATACATGAACTTCGACCGTATGGAAGACTATACTGAAGAAGCAGACAAGATTAACGTTGCTCAGTTGACCTAATCTTGAGTATATAAGCTTTTAAAATTAGAGGCTTTATACTAAAAACTTTATACATAAAAAATAACCCCGTATCGTCATGATGCGGGGTTTTTTATTAATGACTCTAAGAAAACTAGTATTCATTTACAAACTTTTATTGAGTATCTATAATCAAAGCCAATTGTTGATAATTTTCACTGACTATTTCTACTTTTCACGACTGAGATAAAAAGCCCTATGGAAAATAATATCAAGCTCGATAAAGCAACACCGCCGCCATTGCCCAGATCTACGATGGCTAACAATCATAATGCTGAAGAAAATTACGGCATCATTGACTGGTTTAAAAAGGGCATGAGAAATTACACGAATTTTTCTGATCGTGCTCGCCGTAAAGAATATTGGTATTTCTTTCTAGTGCAAATGGGGGTGATGATCGTTGCAATGCTGCTAGACGCATTAATATTCAGCTCAGAGACAGGTTTATTTTACATAGTAGCGGTACTTGGTTTATTTCTGCCTGGTCTTGCCGTGACTATCCGTCGCTTACATGATACTAGCCGCTCAGGATGGTGGTTTTTGATAGGGATAGTGCCACTGATAGGCTCTATTATATTGCTAGTATTTCTAGCGAGTGATACCAAGCCTGAAACCAATAAATGGGGTCTACCGGCAAAATAGTCCGGTTAAAACAGGCGATAATCGTTAATAAAACGGCTTATGCCTGTTTACAAATGTCCTCACTGATTTTTGAGTTTGGTTTATGTATAATATAGGGGCAGGCGGAAACCGTGGCTTTGCACTTTATTTATCTTTTCTAACTCGGGACGGACCGATACTTTGACATGCACCTTGCTGTTTAAATACAGGTGCTTTGGAGTCTTGGTTGATGACCTTATCACCGCTTAAACGTCGCTTAATTTATGTGACCGCCTTCGAAATTATCGCGATTATCTTATCTACCCTTATATTGATGAAACTCAGTCACAGTGATGCATCAGAATCCTTACCAATCGCCGTAATGATGTCGGTAGCAGCCGTCGTTTGGAACTTTATATATAATACCGCTTTTGAAGCGTGGGAACGTCGCAGGCGCATTGTACGTCGCACGTTATGGATACGCAGTGTTCATGCTTTTGGTTTTGAGGGTGGGCTGGTGTTAATCTGCTTGCCACTGTATATGTTTTGGTATCATGTAGGTTTGCTTCAAGCATTTATGATGGAAGCGGCTTTACTGGTATTCTTCTTGATTTATAACTTTGTGTTTACCTTTATCTTTGACAAGATATTTACTTTACCTTATCACTATAAGACCGCATCTACCGCTTAGCTAATATCTGTCTTTCAATGAGTAATGGTGACGTTGACCACAAAAAAGCTGCCTATCTATGGGCAGCTTTTTCGATGATGCTATTCAATAGCAGCGGGGTAGTTATTCAAATTTATTGTGCTACAGTATTATTTACTTACCTTGATATACAGGCTTACGCTTTGCTATAAAGGCGCTAACCCCTTCGATAAAGTCATCGGTTTTTGCCATTACGGTCTGTTGCTCAACTTCCGTATCTAACGCCGCGCTCAAACCAGCGAAGGCGTGTACGTTGAAGCTCTCTTTCATAGCGGCTAACGCTTTGCCTGGTAGCTGGCTCAATCGTAGCGCCAATGCTTGTACGGTGGCATCTAGTTCTTCAGCACTAACCACGTTGTTCACTAGATTTAAACGTGTCATGTCTTCTGCTTTTAGCTTATCACCTAGCATTACAAGCTCAGTGGCTTTTGCTGCACCAACCAATTGGTTTAATAAGTAAATACCACCTGCATCTGGCACTAGGCCGATATTAACAAATGCTTGTACAAACTTCGCATTGTCTGCGGCAATTCGGAAGTCACAAGTAAGCGCCAAGTTCATACCAGCACCAGCTACAGCGCCTTCTAATTTGGCAATAATCGGCTTATGGATATGACGTAACTTTAAGCTGACTTCGCCTACGCCTTCTACCATGCCTCTTAATTTGTTTGAAACAATATCCTTGTCTAATCCTTCAGACAACATCTCTTTAATATCGCCGCCGCTTGAGAAGTTACCACCAGCCCCTTGTAAAATAATTGCACGTACTTGATCATCTGCGGCCGCTTTATCTAGCGCTATCAAGACTTGGTTTTTTAAGGGTGTGCCAAAAGCGTTTAAGCTTTTTGGATCGTTAAAAGTAATGGTAGCAATGTGCTCTGCAACTTGATAATCGACGAGAGACTGTGACATTTGAGATTTCCTTATTTTAAATGACTGTTTTAATATTCTGTATCAATGACAACGCTTTGAGATAAAGGTGAAAATGGTTCAATGCTGATTACTATAGCAGCTTGCTACGATTATAAAAGCGTGTTTTGTGGGCGCGTAAGACACATCTAAATACTGGTAAACTTTACTATTCTATCGTAAAAGCTGATGCTAGCTAATGAGACAAAACGACTGGCTCGTAAAAAGGCTATGACCTAAGGGGTTAATGGATTATGCTAATATGCCAGGTTGAGCGTAAAAGAGTCGTAAAAGACACAAGGGTACGCTCGAACTTTTCATTGATCAAACAAGGATGTGGTTATGCCAACTATCACTGTAAATAACGCTGATATTTATTACGAAGACAGCGCACCGAATGACACACAAAAGCCTGTTATCGTATTTGCTCATGGTCTACTGTGGAGCTCACAGATGTATGACAAGCAAGTGGAGCACTTTCAAACAGACTATCGTTGTATTGCTTTTGATTTTCGCGGGCAAGGTCAGTCGCAGGTTACCAAATCTGGCTACGATATGGAGACGCTGACTGAAGATACGCTTGGCTTACTTGCAGCGCTTGGTATTGATAAATGTCACTTTGTTGGGCTATCTATGGGCGGGTTCGTGGCTCAACGTATTGCGCTCAAACGCCCTGAGTTGCTGTTGTCATTAACGCTGTTAGAAACCTCTGCTGACCCTGAAGATCCAAAAAATATACCTCAGTATCGCAAGCTGGTCAAAGCGATTCGCTGGCTAGGTATGAAGCGTGTGAGTAATAAAGTGATGCCAATTATGTTTGGCAGTACGTTTTTGGCAGATAAGCTGCGCAAATCTGATCGTAAGCAGTGGCTAACAATGCTACAAAGCAATCGCAAGGGCGGTGTGGTCAAAGCAACAATGGGCGTGATTGAGCGTACAGGTACTTATGAGCAGTTGGGTGAGATTACAACGCCGACACTGATTGTGGTTGGGGATGAAGATGCCGCCACGCCTTATGCCAAATCTGAACGCATGCATTTTGCTATCGCTGGGTCCAAGCTTGCTATTATCAAAGGTGCTGGTCATACATCGACAGTAGAAGAGCCTGATCAAGTGAACAAAGTACTTCGTCAGTTTTTGGAAAGTTGTGCTTAATATAGATACTGTTCGAGAGCTTTGAAGCCTCATATCTATAGAAGGTCCTAAGCATATATCTATAGGAAATCCTGAGCATATATCTATATAAAAAAGCCGCTACCTGTTATTTGATAGCGGCTTTTTGTATGGTGCAAGTTGTTAAATGGCAGACAGTCATTATCGGCAATGAAAGCTACATTCGTGAGCTGTATTGGCTATGTCCATCATCAATGGTTCCAAAGGCTTCTGCACGATTAACAATTTCAGTCGCCCAAGCACGGTGCGTCGCAGGCTCTAGCATCGTATTATTGTACTTAAATACTGCTTTAGCCTCAGAATGAAGGATCGCTTGTGCTTCATCCAATGTACTCAATGGCACACAGTAAGCTTGCTGTACTAGGGCGATTTGGCTTGGATGAATGACAGTTTTGCCCACCATCCCTAAGCTGACATCTCGGTTCAGCTCTTGCATAAACAGCGTCGGCTGATCCAAGTACTCAAATACTGGCGCGGTAAGATAAAAACCATGCGGCACAAAACAGCCAAGCATTTGATAAGCCAACGTACCGATAGGCGAGTCATAGACAATACTGTTTTTTGGGCGGCGTAAGCGTAATGCTGCGAACAAGTCATTACCGCCGATACGCAATGCAAAAACTGGCTGGCTAAACGCTTCTTTAAAAGCGATGGCAAGCTCCTGATTGTGATGCGGATTAAACAGCGCGGCGGTTTCGAGCGTCGGCATAAGTAGTTGATCTACTTTTAGGTTCTGACAAGCCATGCGCCAGTTAGATAAGCTATACATATCG
This sequence comes from Psychrobacter sp. 4Dc, assembly GCF_002836715.1. Taxonomy (GTDB): domain Bacteria; phylum Pseudomonadota; class Gammaproteobacteria; order Pseudomonadales; family Moraxellaceae; genus Psychrobacter. The sequence continues at coordinate 5,229 of NZ_PJAT01000156.1, read as the reverse complement.
ACTTTTGGCATAACGAAACCATCGATAAGATCGATATGGGCATAATCAGCCAGTTGCTGTAGCATCATCGGGCTACGTGGACGTATAAAGACCAGTGGACGCGTCGGATGCTGGGCATGAATCTTTGCCGATTTAGATGGCGCATTAATGCTATTCACATGCTCAGTCCAAGTATCCAGCAGGGTGCGCAAACGCTCAAGCGCCAACTCAACATCCTGCTGACTGACCGCATCTTCTAGACAGATAATAATACTATTAATCGTCGGTAGTTTGTCCCGCTTGATGACTTGCCAAATATCTTGGCGAGTCGCAGGCATGTATAAGCTAGCACCGAGCTGATATGGATGGTGCGTGTGCGGTTTGACCATCGCATGACGCTCAGTGATCAGATGCGCATAAGATTGGGTATCATTGTAAAGTTCTGACTCGGTTTTTAGCATATCTGACATAATTGGCATCATAAGTAGAGGGTATAAGAGAACGGAAAAGAAAGTATTTAATACCGTTAAATGTATTAAGTGTCTTGGGAGCGCTGCTTGATAAGCGTGATGGCTTGATAAGGCAGTATTTTATCACCTAATACACTGATAGTGATATTTCGTTGTGCACATAAATGGCGTAGCAGTACGGTATCAGGGTGCTCAGCAGTGGCGAGCAATATACGTTCGGGATCACGGCGTAATATGGCACGTGTTGCCTCGGCAATAGTCGGCTTAATACGGTTGCGATTGACGATATGATAATCTGCTGCCAGCGTCTCTATCAATGCAGCCGTCTGGTAGCGTGGCTGCTGGTAAGTCGGTAAACGCGTTGGAGTTGCAACCAATGATCGTCTCACGGCATCGATACGCTCGATAAATGCCAAGCTATGATCTACCGCAATTAAATCATCATAAAAGACACTGCGATGCAGGCCTGATAACGGCTCCGTGTATAAGCTACGCGAAATTAATCCTGATACGGTGCTGTTTAACAAACCCGATGGGATTAACCAATCTTCTTCACTAGCCGCCAGCCAAGCAACGCCAGCCGGATCGGCAAGAGTTAGTAGCGGAATGACGTCAGCGCCTTGATGAAAAATGTTGGCAAAATTAACATTAGTAGAATCGCTAAACGTCTCTAGACTACGAGCCAACTCTTGATAAATAGCGCCTTTACCTGTCCAACCATCGACGAATACGATTGGACTGTTTGGATAAGCATCCAGTAGCATTTGCAAAGCCACTGGATCAAGACCACGATCGCGAATGATACTGATGCCATAATGTACACTTGGCAAGCGATAGCTACTGTCTGTATCCGACAGCGCACGCTGCAATAACACACCAATTGGCAGACCAGCTCGCACCAAACTGACCAAAACCAGTGGATGCTCATCACTCACATTCTGCTGAAAAACATGATGTAGCGTATGAGACAAATGAGCGATATCAGTCGCGGTCCTTGTTGACCCTTGCTCTAACGCCTGTATGTATAGCTGCTCATGCATTGCAGTAGGTGCTTGCTCTAAGGTCAGCATGTCAGAGTAATGGCGTTGTCCGCTTTGAATAAGCGCTTCTTTTTGACTGACTGGCACATCGGCAACCGCGTCCTTATCCACCATATCGAGTAGGACAGTGACATCGCTTGCAAGATAGCTGCCTGAGCTATAGTTTTTTAAATCGGCTCTTTTGGTCTGTATATTAGGTAAAGTCATAGTATGAATAATAGCACTCTTGATGATAACAGTGGATTTGCGTGGCTGTTGTTTAAGCTGATGGTTTAGCCTGACGATTTAGACTGGTATTGCTCATGCAATTGGCCATGATTGGGCATACCGTACCAGTCCAATAACTGCAAAAAAGGCAGATCAGCTAAGCTATCACCAAAGCCAAAACTGGGACGCTGATGGTCTAAATGATGCTCTAATAAAAACTGTACCGCATGACGCTTATGAACCGCATGGGGCAATATCGCTAGGTTATTGGCATTCACATGCACATAGAAATCTTGATCAAAATCACGTATCAAAGTGGGCAGTTTCTCAGCTAAATCTACGAGCGCTTGATGATCCTTCTGCGCATGTTTGATAGCCAGATAAATGGTTAATTCTTCATCAATAGAACCATTGTTAAAGCTATCGATATGCGGTGTGAATACTAAATGACTTTGCTCGCTTTGACTATGACTGGCAAATAACTGACTTAACTGATTAAGCTTATCTTGCAATGGCGCAAGCTTACTATACATATGCTGCTGCCAACTGCTCAGCAGCGCTCCGTCAGACGTTAAAATAATCGCTCCATGGGTCAATACTTGCCAGCTATCAAATGGCAGCTTAACGCGTTTTATTTCACTACGATCTCGCGCCGTCACTACAATTAATTCGGTGCTGGCAAGTAGCCAATTAAAAAAGGTTGCTTGGCGCTGGCTCATAAAGCTTAAAGGTTCGTCTTGTTTATTGACCGTCGCACAAACCAAAGTTTCAGGCTCAGTAGTGGGTAAATCCCAAGCGTTAATTTTACGCTGGGTTTGGAACAACGTGTCATCCAAATCCATCAAAGCATAAGGCTTAATAATGTCTGGGTTGGCTTTAAAAAAGGAGGTAGGCATGGCATCGTCCGTAAATAATAGGTTTGAAAGTTAGAGAGCAGTTTAATGACTAGGGCTCACCACCAGCACGTTATCCAAACCTCGCCACATAGCATCCACACTATCAGCTGATGTTTCTAAACACAACACAATCAAATCCCAATCACTAGGCTCAACGTTATAAGCAAAATTGGTCATACCAAGCCCGTAATTATCGCTAAAGCTCAGCATCGTGGTAATCGCCCCACCAAGCGCAATCGGTGAGCGGGTTAATGCGCTAAAATTGACAGTCGCAGCTGTATCTTCGTTGAGCTTGCCGGACTCTGTTTCAAGCCATTCAGCCAATAGAAACGGCAACCAAACAAACTCATTGCTGCCCAAGACTAAGATTTTTCTTGGTAGCTGAGTAACATCAAAGTTTTCTTGGCCATCGAAGCGCGTAAATGCAGTCTGAAAACTTGAAAGATAGTTAGCAAACCCATCTGTACTGTCTAGCGTTGGAAATCGGCCCCAATTACCCGTATCACCGAGTGCCTGACTACCAGCGGCAGTAGTATCAACCGATGGCATTGTGATGGGTTCAGGATTGGGGGCATCTGTCCATTGCCAAGCACCAGACAGTAAATGATGGCGATGAAACTCAATACCAGCGAGACGATCCGCCATACGTGCAGGCTTAGCATCTGACTGTGGATTAGGTTTTTCTTGATCTAATGACCAATCGACCAGTGTCGTCAGATGTACTTGCTCTAACTGGGTCAATCCTGCTTCACGTAAGGCAGTGACGACATTAACACAGGTATTGCCCGTTGAGGCTTCATCATCGACCATAATCAGTGTTTTACTGGCCAGGAGCTGCGCTTGAGTAACGCTGTCTTTGCTCTGATAAATCAAATGCTGGCTGGCATGACTGTGATCTTCACAAAACGTTGTTAGCAAGGAGTCGGTACCATTTGGATCACTACTTTCATCGTGCTGTGCATGACGCGTAGAGTTTAATAGTAGCGCTTGAGGATAGCGCGTTTGTAGCGCTTGATGGACACCAGCAGATAGACCAACAGCGGTCTCTGCCATACCAATGACTAGCACTGGCTCAGGCAAGTCACTAGGCACTAAGTTAGCCAAATCAGTAAATGCCTCTCGCATGATGCTTGGCGCAACGGGAATATGACGACCTAGCACTTTTGAGACAAACAAAAATGCACGCTTTGGATTAATACGCTGGGCAAATCCTAGTAAATCTTCTAATTGATAATGCTCGTGTTGTTCAGCGCCATTTTGATTGATGGCTGATTTATTAGTGGCTGAGTTGGTTTGGTAAGTTAGATCTAGCGTACCACGGGGTAGGGTGATGGTCGTACTGTGTTGCTCATTTAACATTCATATTCCTTGGCGCTTTTATTTATATATCGAATAGATTTCTTAACCCTGACAGCCAACCAGCCATAAGGCACTGCGACTTTGCTTGCTTAGCTGAGGTGTTGTAAGAGGCGTAGCACTGGTCAAATCAGACGTGTTCTCCAAACTGATACCAGCGCTCGCCAGTAGGGCAGATAATAACTGAAATTTCACCGCATAGTTCATATTTTGTGCATGTTCATGAACCAGACTAGACGTGACCATACCGACGACCTCTCCAGTCGGCAATAATAAAGGACTACCACTAGATCCAGGCTGAATGGGTGCGGTGAATTGCATATGACGGATATCGTTATTTAAACCTGTCAATCCTGATATACAGCCTTGAGTGACTTGCAGTTGGCTACTCAGTCCTGATAACGGAAACCCCAGTGTGGTAATGGTCTCACCCAATATATCAACACATTGCTGCGCCAATGGGAGGTAGCTAGGCAAAGGGTCGCTAACTCTAATAATAGCTGAATCGCTTCCGATATCGCTGAATACGACTTGTGCCTCGCGATCAGGCTGACTTTGCTGACGTATGCCAACCATTGCTGCTGACTCAATCACATGATAGCAGGTCAGCAGATGATAGGGATCAATAGCAAACGCTGTTCCTGTCCAAGTCTCGCCTGCTTGTACATGACGGGGAGGGCGAGCTTCGTTGTTTGGTTGAGTACGCTGCTGCTGTTGCGCTTCTTGAATAAGTGTATGTGTGCTAGGTGGACGAATATCCAGACTAACCTGTACATGATGTTCAAGGCTCGCTAAGCCTTGGGTTGATGCCTCGCCAAGCGCACGACATTTGAAATGTCTATTACGTTGATATATTTCTAATATAATCGCCGCTTTGACATGCCGCTCGTTCGTTGTGAAGTTATAGCGAATATCCCCGTTGTTGAGCGTGAGGCTTACGTCATTTAACTCTACCGCTGGCAAGTTTAGGCTTGGCTCATGATAAACATAAGCAATCAGTTGTAAGAAATTAACGCCAAGTGTATCAAATAACTGGGGTAAATCTAACTGCCATGCGCTTGGATTATCCTTGTTATCGAGCTGAGCCCAGTCTTTAGACTCATGTAAATAAGCAGGACTACAAACTGCTTTACGGTGGGCATCTAATGGCAACCATAATAGCCCAAGCTGCTGTCCAAACTCTAATGGTTTAGTAGTAGAAAATGCGATCGAGCATTTTGGATTTTCGATAACCGTATTGGCTCCTAGCACTAATTCGACTTGCTTCGACATCACATTTCC
>NZ_PJAT01000155.1 GCF_002836715.1 Psychrobacter sp. 4Dc | reverse complement strand
AATTATGAATGTTCAACACGCCCTAGTGTGCAATATTATTTAGCGCGCCAATTTTTAATGAAGATAAGCTTGTTTGATCTTCATAACTCGACTTATTTGTCCTGTCATTCTTGAGTATTTTCCTTAAACAAATTACCTCTTATATTTTTGAATGTTGATATTCATATAATTAGCACTATATACAAGCTAAGTTATTCAGGCTTATATGACGCTTTCAGTATATTGTCTTACATAGTGCACTATTTGATACTACCTTTATCATAAGATATGGTTCTTATATTAGTCGTCGCCCAATTCCTTGATATCTAGTGTTGAGAGACGGTTTTTGCTATAATAGGTATTTTGCTGCATTACTTATATATTTTGGCTGTTATGTTACTTCTATAGCGAAATGCGTTTTGCTGCAATGCTATTGATTAACTGGCTTTAAGCCTTGCATCAGCTCTAGCATATATAGTCATAATAAGTCTTTAGGTAATGCGTCCCTTTCACAACATATCACAATGATTAGATATAATTGATGTGGTCTCACGGTTATATGATTGATGGTTGCAATCATCACTGCCAACGGACTCAATAATAGGCGAATAGATTATGGTAGCGATTACTTTACCCGATGGTAGTGTAAAAGACTTTGAAGGTCATACAACAGTCATGGAAGTGGCGCAAAGTATTGGGACAGGACTCGCTAAAGCGACGGTTGCTGGACGTGTAAATGGTCATCTAGTAGATGCACATGATCCTATCGTCGCTGATGCCAATGTTGAAATCGTAACGCCAAAAGACGACGACGGTGTTGATATTATTCGTCACTCATGCGCTCACCTGTTAGGTCATGCTGTTAAACAGCTCTACCCTGATGTGAAAATGGTCATTGGTCCTGTTATTGATGATGGTTTTTATTACGATATCTTTAGTGAAACGCCATTTACGCCTGAGCATATGGAAGCGATTGAAAAACGCATGATGGAGCTGATCAAGCAAGATTATAACGTTATCAAGAAAATGACGCCCCGTGCCGAAGCGATTGAGATATTTGAATCACGTAACGAAGACTATAAGTTAAAGCTTATTAATGATATACCAGGTGAAGAAGCCTTCGGTTTGTATCATCATCAAGAATACGTGGATATGTGCCGTGGCCCGCATGTGCCAAACACGCGCTTTTTAAAAGTATTTAAACTGACCAAAATGTCAGGTGCTTATTGGCGCGGCGATGCGAAAAATGAGCAGTTACAACGTATCTATGGTACTGCGTGGGCTGATAAGAAACAGCTAAAAGCTTATATCCAGCGTATTGAAGAAGCAGAAAAACGTGACCATCGTAAAATCGGTAAAGCGCTGAACCTATTTCATATGCAAGAGCAAGCGCCAGGTATGGTGTTCTGGCATGCTAATGGTTGGACGATTTATCAAGTACTTGAGCAATATATGCGCAAAGTACAATACGATAACGGCTACGAAGAGATTAAGACACCTCAAATCGTTGATCGCAGCTTGTGGGAGCGTTCAGGACATTGGGGCAACTATGCAACCAATATGTTCACGACTTCTAGCGAAAACCGTGATTATGCAGTAAAACCGATGAACTGCCCTTGTCATGTGCAAGTGTTTAATCAAGGTTTAAAGTCTTATCGTGACTTACCACTGCGTATGGCTGAATTTGGTTCTTGTCATCGTAATGAGCCATCAGGTTCATTACATGGTCTGATGCGTGTGCGTGGCTTTACTCAAGATGACGCGCATATCTTCTGTACGCAGGCACAGATTCAACAAGAAGTTGCTGATTTTATTAAGCTAACGCTTGCCGTCTATGAAGATTTTGGCTTTGATAATATTATCATGAAGCTCTCTACCCGCCCTGAAAAACGTGTTGGTAGTGATGAGTCTTGGGATTTTGCAGAAAAAGCGCTAGCAGATGCGCTTGATAGCTCAGGGCTAGACTGGGATTATCTACCTGGCGAAGGTGCATTCTACGGTCCAAAGATTGAGTTCAGTCTAAAGGATTCATTAGGACGTATTTGGCAGTGCGGTACTATTCAGGTTGATCCAAACATGCCTGAGCGCCTAGATGCTGAATTTGTTAATGAGCAAAACGATCGTGAAGTACCTATTATGTTGCACCGTGCAATCTTAGGTTCGTTTGAGCGTTTCATCGGTATTTTGATCGAAAACTATGCCGGTTGGATGCCAGTATGGCTAGCACCGCAGCAAGTTGTGGTCATGAACATCACTGATAAACAGGCTGATGCATGCAAAAACGTAGTTAGCGAGCTCAAAAATGCAGGTTTGCGCGCTATTAGCGACTTGCGTAACGAAAAGATTGGATTTAAGATACGAGAGAAAACATTAGAACGTATTCCCTATATGCTAGTATTAGGGGATAAAGAAGTCGAATCGGGCAGTGTCAACGTCCGAACTCGCGAAGGTGAGAACCTTGGCGTGATGAGTGTTTCTGAATTTATTACATTAGTACAGACCGCTGTCAGTAAAAAAGGCCGACAGACCCCAAAAACAGATGAGGAGTAATACCTATTAAACAGTCCAACCGTTTGAACATCAACGAAGATATCAATGTCAAAGAAGTCCGTCTCGTTAAAGAAGATGGCGAGCAAATGGGCGTGGTTGATATCGCAACCGCGATGAAAGCGGCACGTGATGAAAATCTAGATTTGGTTGAATTAGTTCCTGAAGCTAAGCCGCCAGTATGTAAGATCATGGATTATAAGCACTTCCTCTATGATCAAAAGCAAAAGGCTAAAGAAGCTAAGAAGAACCAAAAGCAGACTCAGCTTAAAGAGATGAAGCTACGTCCTAGTACCGAAGAGGCCGATTATCAGGTTAAACTGAGAAAAATCGTGAGCTTCTTGGAAGATCAAGACAAAGTTAAAATTAGCATCCGTTTCCGCGGACGTGAAATGGCGCACCAAGATATCGGTCGCAAACAACTTGATCGTATCATTGAAGATACTGCTGATATCTCAAACGTCGAACAGTACCCTAAGATGGAAGGTCGTCAGATGGGTATGCTGCTTGGACCCACTAAGAAAAAGTAATCTGTTTATTGGATTGCTTTGAGTGGTGGCTGTTAGTCTATATAGCTATTTATAACTCTAACCATCAATATGCTGCGGGATATTGATGGTTTTTTATTATTTGGACTCAAAAACGGCAGTAATGAACGCAGCTATATTGAACATAAATAGCCTAGCATCATTGATTGACGCTATTTTACAAAACCCACCTTCTCAACTTTCTGATTACACGGTAATCTAAAGGTCTAGTTATATTTACTAGTTAGTATTTAGCAGTAACTAATGATCATTTGATAAAAATTAGTACGAGCTAAAAACATTTTATAAATGTATAAAAGCTAAGTGTATAAATAAAAACAATGTATATCACGACTGTCAGAGTCGTTGAAAAAACACTTCCCTTCTCCGATATCAGAGGATATTTCATGCAAGAATTGACGCCACCAGAAAACGCTACAACTCCCAGTATCTCTCTAACAGCACCTGAACCTGTCAAAGAAATACAGAAAAGTGAAGCAGATCAGATGGTCAAATTGGATGAAAGCCAAATTCCTGAGCTCGATGCCAAGGTTGATGCTTTTGTTGATCATGTGCTTACCAACTCTGTGCATAGCGATGAGTTTCGACAAAATGTGCAGTCTATTCATAATCTAGGTACCAAAGAGATTCGTGAATCTGCGCAAGTATCTAATCGAATGTTAGATTTGCCTGCAAAAAGTCTTAATGACAGTTTATTCGACAACTCTCCTATCGCCAAATCATTGACGGAACTACGCGGGATTGTCGAAGACTTAGATCCGAGCAAAAAAGAGCTGACCAGCTCACGCAAGTTGTTCGGTCTCATTCCGTTCGGCAATAAGGTGCAAGATTATTTCCGTCAGTATGAATCAGCACAATCACATATCAATGCGGTCGTTACCAGTCTCTACAATGGTAAAGATGAATTGCTCAAAGACAATGCGATGATTGAGCAAGAAAAAGTCAATATGTGGGAGCTGATGCAGTCTATTCGCCAGTATGTCTATGTTGGCAAAAAAATTGATGAGCAACTTGAGCAGAAGGTCTATGCGATAGAAGCAACAGATCCAGAAAAAGCGCGCATCATTAAAGAAGAGATGTTGTTCTATGTCCGTCAAAAAAACACTGACTTTTTAACCCAGTTAGCAGTGAATGTACAAGGCTATTTGGCGCTTGATACCATTCGCCGTAATAACTTAGAGCTGATTAAAGGTGTCGATCGCGCAACCACGACGACGGTATCTGCACTACGCACGGCTGTTGTCGTTGCTCAAGCCATGACCAATCAAAAATTGGTATTAGATCAAATCACTGCTTTGAATAAAACCACCAGTAGTTTGATTGAATCAACTTCAGCGATGCTCAAGCGTCAGTCAGGTGAAATCCATGAGCAGGCGACCAGCAGTAGCATTGAGCTTGATAAACTGCAAAATGCCTTCAATAATGTCTATGACACTATGGATATGATTAGCAATTATAAAATTGAAGCGCTAGAGAATATGAAGCAAACGGTCAATACATTGACCACTGAAGTAGATAAAGCACAAAAATACTTGGATAAATCAAATCAGACTACGGTGTTAGAAGTCTCAAAAGAGTTGGATAGTAAAAAAATCACTAACCAATCGAGCAATGTCGATATCGATATTTGATTTATCCCTATAGCGGTCGCCAGAAAACTGACCGCTTCCTGCTACCGAATACACATAAGACAATTGACGCAAGATATTGCGACGTCGTTCGTGTTAAGATAGCCACTGTTAATAATTTTAAAAATAGATACGGTAATTTATGAGTTGGAATGATCCAAACGCCTCAAGTGAGGCAAAAAAATATGACAACCCGATTCCTAGTCGTGAGCTGATACTCAGCACGATTAATGAACATGGGGAAGTCACGCATCAACAGTTGGCAAAAGCCTTTAACATTGATGATCCTGATCAGTTTGATGCTTTGGGCAATCGCCTAAAGGCAATGGCGCGTGATGGACAGGTGAATCGTGATGGTCGTCCTTATCGCTATCGCACAGTGACTAAGCAAGATATCGTCTCAGGTACAGTTTCTGCACATCCAAAAGGTTTTGGATTTGTGGTGCTAAGTGATATGCCAGATTTGTTTTTGCATGAAAAACAAATGCGCTGGGTATTCAATGGCGATACAGTAGCAGCCGTCGGGACTTCGACAGACAATCGTGGACGTACCGAAGGGCGTATCGTTGATGTTATCGAACGTCGTCAAAACAACTTTATTGGTACACTTGCTCGTGATGAAGACGGCTATTGTGTTGAGCTTGGTAGCCCGAACAATCATCAACCGATTACGGTTACTGATGACAATGTTCAGGCGCTAAATATTAAGCAAGGCGCTCCTGTCAAAGTCGATATCATTGACTGGCCAAACCAGCATGAATTTGCCACTGGTAAAATCACTGAAGTGCTGTCTGACGATAATGATCGTGAATTGATTATTGAGACTACCCTGCTCAACTATGATATCCCATCAGATTTTAGTGAAGCTGCGCTTAAGCAAGCTGATGACTATCAAGAGCCAACTGAGAAAGACATAAAAGGTCGTACAGATATACGTCATCTACCGCTTGTCACTATCGATGGCGAAGATGCTCGTGACTTTGATGATGCTGTATTTGCTGAAAAACGCTCTGGTGGTAACTACCGTGTCGTGGTTGCGATTGCGGATGTCAGCTATTATGTGACACCGAATTCACCACTTGACCAAGATGCCTATGAGCGTGGTACTTCAGTATACTTCCCGCATCGCGTAATTCCAATGTTGCCTGAAGTGCTATCTAACGGTCTATGCTCATTAAACCCTAATCTAGATCGCTTATGTATGGTGGCTGATATTAAGATATCGCGCGCCGGTAAAGTGACTGGATATGAGTTCTATCCGTCAGTGATGCATTCACAAGCCCGTCTCACCTATAATCAAGTAAATGATTATCTTGTGAACCCGAATGATAAGAGATTACCTAAATCATTAACAGGTAATAAAGACGTTAAAAAATCTGTTGATACCTTACATCAATTGTATGAGTTACTACTTAAAAAGCGTGAAGAACGTCATGCAATGGAATTTGAAACGGTTGAGACGTATATCAAGTTCAACGAAAAAGGCGGAATCGAAGCGATTTTACCGCGCACTCGTGGCGACTCTCAGAAGCTAATCGAAGAATGTATGCTGCTTGCCAATACTTGTGCTGCAAACTTCGCGCTTAAGCATGAGTTGCCAGTTTTGTATCGTAACCATGACAAGCCTGATAATGAGAAGTCGATGCGTATTCATGAATATGCAAAAAACTTTGGCTTACCATTCCCAGAAGAGAATCCAACGCAAGCGGACTATCAGCGCATTATCGAAGCAACTAAAGATAGACCAGATGCCATCAGTATTCATAGCATGCTACTGCGTTCAATGATGCAAGCAAACTATGCACCTGACAATATTGGTCACTTTGGCTTAGCATATGACGAATATAGCCACTTTACCTCGCCGATTCGCCGTTATCCAGATTTGATGTTGCATCGCGCGATTAAGGCAAAAGTCACCAACAGCCAACAACCTGTTATGGACTTTTCTCTTGAAGGTGCTGGCACACAAACATCAGATACAGAACGCCGTGCAGAAAAAGCATCACGTTATGTAGAGTCTTGGCTCAAGTGTCACTATATGACCGATCATGTTGGGGAAGAGTTCGAAGGTGTTGTGACTACGGTTACTAGCTTCGGTCTATTTGTCACATTGACTGACTTATATATCGATGGCTTGGTTCATATCTCAAACGTTGGCGATGACTTCTTTGTCTACGATGAGCAGCAACAGCAGCTTATCGGTAAAGATAAAGGTACGCTATTTGGACTTGGCGATTCGGTTAAAGTGAAGGTTGCGGGTGTCAATATGGATCTGCTACAGATTGATTTTGATTTGAAGGCTAAATTGCAATCTAGTGCAATGAACCAAAGCAAAAAAGGTCAACCGAAGAAAGAGCAGCTTAAGAAAGCTCCAGCGAAAAGAAGCAGTAACCGCAGAGGTGCTGCCAAAAAAAGCTAAGTTTAGACTGATACTTAGATACTGGTGTTGTAATACAATAAAAAAGGCTAACGTAATCGTTAGCCTTTTTTATGTTGTGTACTTTTGAGTTATAGATGATATAGCTATTTATTGTGCCTATTGCGCATCGTCTAATTGCTCTACACGGTCTTGCTCGGCTTGCTGCGCTTGATCAATTTTGCTAGTAGCACTATCTACGATAGCTTTCGGCTGTTGACTAAGTGGCTGGCTAGTAATATCTGTATCAGAGGTAGCTACTGTAGAATCAGGCTGTTCAGCCGCTACGCTACTGGCTGCGATCTCTCTATTTTGTTCGCGACTATTGCCATTGATGATGTTGAAGCCGAGTAATGCCACAATACCAATTACTGCAAAGATAATGACGTGTTTCATTTCCATAAAAAGCCCCGTATTTGAATAACCATCAAATATAGATTCTGTTGCACTTTTTATGCCTAAATCTTATTTAACGTCTAGTACCTATTCTTGCGGGCTATTATTATTCAATAAGTCAGTCTCATCTGAGCTTTGAGCAATCTCTTGCTCAACCTTTTCCATCAGCTTGTCGTCAGGACGGGCGTCGAGAACCTCATTAGCACTGCGACCTTGTAAAATGGTTTTGGCTCGAGCCTTAGCTTGTTTTTTATCTTGGTCATCCGTATGACTCTCGCTGACCTGATTTGTTTCAGCAGGTTTAGGAATCGTCGGCGTAATCGTTATATCAGATTGAACATTATTAGTATTGTTGGCACTGCTTTGCATGTGCTCAAAGGCTTTTTCTAACTTGTTGTTAAAGCGCAGACGATAAATAGGCTCAGGTAAGCTAAAGCCTTTATCTTCTAGTGCGTGCTTGGTCTCACGAATAGCGATACTGCGTGCTTTGGCAAAGTCAGTCTCTGATTGATCCACCCAAACCTGAAATTCCAAAATAATATTAGAATCGCCCACATTAGTAATGACCGCAATCGCCTTTGGTTCATTTAACACAAACGCCAGCGTATGTATCGCATCTAGCCCTACTTTAATTGCTGCTAAAGGATCATCATTGGCATCAACGCCCAATTCAAAAGTAAATCGGCGCTCAGGGTTTTTGGTGTAGTTTAGAATGGTACCTTTAAAGACTTCAGCATTAGGAATACGTAACTGATTACCATCTAATGTCATCAGTATCGTCGCGCGCGAGGTCAAACGAACCACGATGCCCTCTTGCCCATTAATCACGATATGGTCACGAGCACGAAAAGGTTGGCGAATGCTCAGCATTAATGAAGCGATATAATTTTCAATGGTATCTTTGACTGCGAAACCAACCGCAATACCAATGACACCTGCCCCACCAAGCAATGTACCTAAAATAGTCTCTGCACCTATCAGACTTAGCCCTAGAATCAGACCAAAGATAATAAAGATAACTTTGACCGTTTGCGACAGTAGCTCAGCGACAAATGGATTGGGTGTTAGACGTTGCCACATCTTTTTGCGATTAGATAACCAACTGCCAAACCATGCTACCAAGGCAAATATAACGATGCCAACTAATAGGAGTGGTAGCGCCTTCACTAGGTTGGTCACCTGCGCTTTTAAACCTTGATAGACCGTTGAGACATTCTCTTGGACATCTAGCGTGCGGTTAATTCTATCTTCTACAGTGACCACATCTGTTAGTCGGTTGGTTAAGTTGATCGCTTGTTGTGCTTTTTTTTCGTTGGCTGTCTCTCCCGTTAGGGTAACGACCCCTTGGGTGACACTAACGTTGACGGCTTGTAAGCCTTCGATTTCAGAGAAAATACCGCTGATACGTTGACGAATATCGTTGTCTTTTTGCGGTGTGGGTGTGGTCTCGATTTGAGCATTATTAGTGCTTTCGCCACTGATTACTGGCGGTGGATCAGGTGTTGGCAATGAGCTGGCGGGTTCTGTGGTATCACCTGTTGATGTCTCATTTTCTGATGTGGCAGAATTATCGTTAGATACGCTTTCCTCTATTATATCTACACCTTCAGTGGTCTCTATATCTAACGCCGTTGCGACACCAGAAATTTCTTCACTGGCAGCATGCGCTGAGAACGCAAAAAGGATGCTTAGTAGCAACACCATTTGACCCCACGCTTTTATAGCACTGCGTATTATTGGACGGTCAATGTAAGTGGCCATAAGCATCCTTTATTTTTTACGGATTTTTCTCGCTTAGCTGATTGCTAATAATTAGCTGCCTGACTTTATTTAACTATCTAAATAAAGCTGCGCTTCGCTCAAATTCAGTGTGCCTTCATAGATAGCACGACCAGTGATAATACCTTCGATACAATCACCATAAGGCTTTAACAGCTCAATATCTTTCATATCGGTAACGCCACCTGATGCAATCACAGGTAATCCGCCTTCACGCGCCAAATTAACAGTTTGTTCGACGTTAACGCCTTGCATCATGCCATCGCGGGCAATATCAGTATAAACGATTGAAGACACACCTACATCTGCAAAGCGCTTAGCAAGCTCGGTCGCTTTGGTATCTGTCACGTTTGCCCAGCCATGAGTGGCTACCATACCATCTTTGGCATCGATACCGACGATGATATGCCCTGCAAATTCGCGACAAGCTTCCGCGACAAAATCAGGATCTTCAACGGCTTTTGTACCGATAATAATATACGTCAAACCTGCGGTAATATACTGCTCGATGGTGTTCATGTTGCGTACACCGCCGCCCAATTGAATAGGCAGGTTCGGGTAGGCTTTGGTAATATCGT
The DNA here is from genome assembly GCF_002836715.1 of Psychrobacter sp. 4Dc. GTDB lineage: Bacteria > Pseudomonadota > Gammaproteobacteria > Pseudomonadales > Moraxellaceae > Psychrobacter. Next base: position 8,389 of record NZ_PJAT01000155.1, on the reverse strand, counting down.
TGACCACTTGTCTATGTACTGGCACGCCATCAAAAGCACCATTCAAATCGACCAAATGTAAGCGACGCGCGCCTTCATCTACCCAACGCGCTGCCATAGCAACTGGGTCATCAGAGAACACCGTATCATCTTCCATACGGCCTTGTTTTAAACGTACACACTTACCATCTTTTAAATCAATAGCCGGGATAATGACGGGCACAGCACACATATAGCATTCCTTATAAAGCACAAGATTGGCAATAAATTTAGTAAATTAAAATTTTGAGAATGAAACGTTATTGAAGAATCAAATAACGAGAGAAAACGCTGCTTAAAAGTAGCATAAATCATGGACAGATCGAAAACCAAGACATCGCTAAGTTAGCAATCTGTTTGAATATAAATAAGAAAGACAGAAACTAGACAATCATAACCATAAGTTTTAGTACGTAGAATCACTACCAACAATCGTTAAATTCTATTACTGACTGGCAATTTTAGGTCAATTTAGCGTATAATCCTAGGTAAATTTTTATTTGTTTCTATGTGATAGTAACCATGTGTTACGCTTTTTGTTGAGTTGTTACGACTCACTAATACAGCATGGATCGAGCAATCGCTCAATACGCCAATAAAATATTGGCCAAGAAATTGCTAAAAAGGGCTATCTGAAAAATCTCAACCAATAGTCTCTAAACCATCGATTCTGCGGTATTTAACCTTAATTAGATGTCTTGCAAGTCCCTATCACTAGCTAACTATATTAAAACCGTTACGATTAAAACTATAGCAGCTTATAATAAGTGAAGTTTGCTTATCAGTTGCTTAGCTAGTTTGTCTTTTAACCAGTATATCATCTACCTTAATAGATCGTTATTTGGCCACACTCTTATTCTATCGAATATCTTTAGACGATATTCGTAAGCGAGAGAGGGTCAAACATACTGGTGTTACAAGTTTTAAATTTCAATGAAACGTGTGATAAAGCCATTTGTATTTAAACCAGTCTCTTTTAGCCATGTGCTGTAGCGATTGATTTCGATGAAACGGTTTTAGCATACACCTTGGTAGCCAGTCGCCACTTTGGTAATTCGAATAAGACGTTAACGTGTTGTTAAGGAGTCTAAGGTCAGCGTTAATACTCTTACTAGTAGTTATGATCATGTATTGTCTTCACAGAGCTTTCATCCCTATTTCACTATAAAGGAAATAGACGATTGAAGGCTTTGTTGAGTGATACAAACGTTCATGCTACCGATATACCAAACAGGACGTCTGGTATCGTTTTAGACTATGGACTAAGTTTTCGCTTATGATTACCATCAAAAAAGGTTTGGATTTGCCCATCACTGGTGAACCCTCCCGCGAGATATCTGAGCACCAACCAACACATGTAGCACTTGTTGGCTATGATTACGTGGGCATGAAGCCCACTATGAATGTCAAAGAAGGTGACATTGTAGCCAAAGGTCAGCCCGTTTATGAAGACAAAAAACGTGTTGGCGTGATCTACACTGCCCCTGCTGCCGGTAAGGTCGTCGCTGTTAAACGTGGCGAACGTCGAGTGTTTGAGAGTCTTGTGATTGCGGTCGACCCAAATGGTGAAGAAGTAGACTTTGAGCGCTATGACTCACAGCAGCTTGCTGACCTAGACTCTGAAGTCGTTGAAACCCAACTGATTGCCTCTGGCGAATGGACGGCGTTCCGTACGCGTCCTTATAGCCGCGCACCCGAAATCGGCGCTCGTCCACATGCTATCTTTGTCACAGCAATGGATACCAATCCACTTGCCTTTGACCCGATGCTTGTGATCAATGAGCAGCTACAAGCGTTCAATGATGGACTTGCTGTATTATCTACGCTTAGTCCAAAGACCTTTGTCTGCCATCATGGCGATACTCAACTGACGCCAGTTGCAAAAACTGCAGCGAATAACGTCACTGAGTATCATGGTTTTGCTGGTAAGCATCCAGCTGGTCTTGCCGGTACGCATATTCATTTCTTGCATCCTATCAGCCGCGGTGTGACCGTATGGACGATTGGTTATCAAGACGTGATTGCCATCGGTAAATTGTTCACGACAGGCCGTCTATATACACGCCGCATGGTGAGCTTAGCAGGTCCTGCGGTCACCAACCCGCATTTGGTTATGACCGAACGCGGTGCTGATATCACTGCATTAACCAAAGGTAAACTGGCTGCTGGCGAGAACCGTATCATTTCAGGTTCAGTATTGTCTGGTCGCAAAGTGTTTGAAAACATCGCCTATCTGGGTCGTTTTCACAATCAGATCAGCGTATTGACTGAAGGCCGTGAGCGTCCTGCGTTCCACTTCTTTACTCCAGGTAAAAACCGCTTCTCAAAACTGCCTATCTATATTTCGCAGTTCTTTGGTGGCAAAAAGTACGACTTTACTACCACAAGTAACGGCTCACCACGAGCGATGGTACCAATCGGTGTCTATGAAGAAGTCATGCCACAAGATTACCTACCAACTCAATTACTACGTGCATTGATCGTCGAAGACATCATTAGCGCCGTAGATTTGGGCGTGCTTGAACTGGACGAAGAAGATTTGGCACTATGCACCTTTGTATCTCCTGGCAAATATGAATTCGGTGATATTTTGCGTGATAACTTAACGCGCATTGAACTGGAGGGCTAACCACGATGAAATTTTTACACAATATGTTCGATCGTATGGAGCCATCTTTCACCAAAGGCGGCAAACACGAAAAGTATTACGCTATTTTTGAGATGTTTGATACGTTCTTACGTCAACCAAGCTCAACCACATATGCGTCATCGCATGTACGTGACGGGATTGACCTAAAACGTATTATGATTACCGTATGGCTATGTACCTTCCCAGCAATGTTTTGGGGTATGTACAACATTGGTCATCAAGCACTAACCGCTATCGCTCAGCTTGGCTTGCAGCCTGAAGGCTGGCGTACTGTGATCACTAGCATGGCAGGCTATAACCCAGACAGTATCTGGGCAAGCTTCGTCTATGGTGCGATGCAGTTTTTGCCTATTTATATCGTGACGTTTGCGGTAGGTATTCTCTGTGAGATTATCTTTGCTGTCGTCCGTGGACACGAAGTTAACGAAGGTTTCTTTGTGACTTCAGTTCTATTTGCATTATGTCTACCACCTGATATTCCTTTATGGCAAGTTGCCCTAGGTATTATCTTCGGTGTGGTTGTCGCAAAAGAAGTGTTCGGTGGTACTGGTAAAAACTTCCTTAACCCTGCCCTATCGGGTCGTGCATTCTTATACTTTGCTTATCCAGCCTATATGTCTGGTGACTCAGTATGGACAGCAGTAGATGGTTTCTCAGGCGCGACACCACTTGGCCTTGCAGCCCTTGGTGTAGTTCCTCAGGACTTCGTTGATGTTTACGGTAATGCCATCACGTGGAGTGATGCATTCTTAGGTAACATGCAAGGCAGTATCGGTGAAGTATCGACGCTAGCCATCCTAATGGGTGCAGCAGTACTGCTATGGACGCGTATTGCTTCTTGGCGCATTATGGCAGGTTGTGTGGTCGGTCTGATTGCTACGTCTCTTGTGTTCAACATGATTGGTTCTGAAGACAACATGATGATGAGCTTGCCGTTCTACTGGCACTTAGTTATCGGTGGCTTTGCTTTCGGTGCTGTATTTATGGCAACCGACCCAGTATCAGCTGCGCATACAAACAAAGGCCGCTGGGCTTACGGTATCTTGATTGGTTTTATGACCGTATTGATTCGCGTCATCAACCCTGCTTTCCCAGAAGGCATCATGCTGGCCATTCTATTCGCCAACTTATTTGCTCCATTGTTTGATTACTTTGTGACTCAAGCAAATATCAAACGCCAAACCGCTCGGAGGGTTCGCTATGTCCAAGCCCAAAAGTAATAACGCGAAAACCATCAGTGTGGCTTTGACGCTATGCTTGGTGTGTTCAGTGTTGGTCTCAGCAGTGGCTGTTGGTCTAAAGCCTGCGCAAGTTGAAAACGCACGTTTAGACCGCAACAAAAACATCTTAGTTGCGGCTGATATGTATGACGCTGAGTCTGATACAGCAGATGATGTCGCCGAACGTTTTAAAGACTTTGAAGTAAAAATCATTGATCTAAACGAAGGTACTTATCTCGATGACGACGCGCTAAAAACTGCTGGCATCCCTGATCGTAATGCTTATGACGCCAGTCAAGCGACAAAAAACCAAGCTCTAAGTGAAGACTTGGGTGACAACGATCCTGCTGGTATTGGTCGTAAGCCAAAATATGCCAAGGTCTATGTCAAAAATGATGACGCAGGTCAGCCAGAAACGGTTGTATTGCCAATTCAAGGCTACGGTCTATGGGGCACTATCTATGGTTTCTTAACGCTCGAAAGTGATATGAATACCATCAAAGGTATCAGTTTCTACGAGCATAAAGAAACCCCAGGCCTTGGCGCTCGTATCGAAGAGCCAGAGTGGCGCGCAAAGTGGAGCGGTATCGAGTCTTATGACGAGAATGGTAACGTTGCCACTGGTGTAACCAAAGCTGGTAACCCAAAAGAGAACTGGGTTGATGGCATCAGCGGTGCAACATTGACTAGTCGCGGCGTCAGCAACATGATTCAGTTTTGGTTAGGCGAGCAAGGTTATAAGCCTTATCTAGATACGCTACGCGAAAAGAGTGGCCAAACGGTTGAAGGTGCAGACACGCAAGCAAATCAATCAAAGCTGGCAGCTCAACCTAAAACCGAATTGGCAGCCAAGCTACCAGTAGCAAACGGCAAGGAGGCATAACATGGCTGACACTAAAAGCATTTTAACCACGCCTATCTTTGATAATAACCCAATTGCCCTACAGATCCTTGGTATCTGTTCGGCATTGGCTGTCACCACTAGCATGGCTAACGCTATGGTCATGTGTGTGGCATTGACCTTGGTAACAGCATTTTCAAGCTTCTTTATCTCGATTATCCGTAAACAGATTCCATCAAGCATTCGTATCATCGTACAGATGACGATTATTGCTTCGTTGGTTATCTTGGTTGATCAGGTACTAAAAGCAGTGGCTTATGACGTCAGTAAAGGTCTATCTGTCTTTGTTGGTTTGATCATCACGAACTGTATCGTTATGGGCCGTGCTGAAGCATTTGCTATGAGCAACCCACCAGTCCCAAGCTTTTTAGACGGTATTGGTAACGGTCTTGGTTACTCAGCAGTATTACTATTCGTTGCAACTATCCGTGAGCTATTGGGTGCTGGTACTTGGTTCGGTATTACGATTCTACAGCCAGTCACTGATGGCGGTTGGTACATACCAAACGGTCTATTACTGTTACCACCATCAGCGTTCTTTATCATTGGTTTATTCATCGCTGTTGTCCGTATCTGGAAACCAGAACAAGTTGAAGAAGCTGAGTTTGTAATGAAGCCGCAGTCTAAAGGCATGGCACATGGAGGCGGTCACTAATGGGACATTATGTTAGTTTATTTATAACCTCAGTCTTTATTGAGAACATGGCGCTTGCCTACTTCTTAGGCATGTGTACTTTTTTGGCCGTATCCAAAAAAGTCTCTACAGCGATTGGTCTAGGTGTTGCGGTTGTTGTCGTAATGGCAATTACCGTTCCACTAAACAATTTACTATTCCAGTTCATCCTAAAAGATGGTGCGCTGGCATGGGCAGGTTTCCCTGATATCGACTTGAGCTTCTTAGGATTGCTAAGTTATATCGGTTTGATTGCAGCCACCGTACAGATCCTAGAGATGTTTTTGGACAAGTTTGTACCGAGTCTATATAACGCGCTTGGGGTATTCTTACCACTAATCACCGTAAACTGTGCCATCTTGGGTGGTGTACTGTTTATGGTTGAGCGTGACTATAACTTTGGTGAATCTGTTGTCTATGGTGTGGGTGCAGGCTTCGGTTGGGCACTTGCTATTACAGCATTGGCGGGTATCCGTGAAAAGCTAAAATACTCAGATATTCCAGCACCGCTGCGTGGTCTTGGTATTACTTTTATCACGGTTGGTCTTATGTCGCTCGGCTTTATGTCGTTCGGTGGTATGTCCATCTAAACCGCTAAGCTCAAAGCTTTCATTAGCTATTTGACTTATTTAATTCATTTATTCGGTAGAGGTTTGGGTACAGCATATATTATGCCCCCTCACCCCTACCCCATAGATTAAGGATACCTACCATGGATTACGCTACGGCGATTGGTGGCGTTGCTATGTTTACCTTGATCATCATGGGCCTTGTCGCTATTATTTTGGCGGCACGCTCAAGACTGGTCAGTTCAGGCGATGTCACTATCCATATTAATGATAATCCCGATAATGATGTGGTGACACCAGCTGGCGGCAAACTACTACAAACGCTAGCGGGCGAAGGTATATTTTTATCTTCAGCTTGTGGTGGTGGTGGTACTTGTGCGCAGTGTCGTTGCCGCGTTATTGAAGGTGGTGGTTCTATTTTGCCCACCGAAGAAGGCTATTTTACCCAAGGTGAAATCCGTAATCACATGCGCTTAGCTTGTCAGGTAGCTGTTAAGCAAGACATGAAGATTGAAATTGATCCTGAGTTCTTTGATGTACAGAAATGGGAATGTGAAGTTATCTCTAACGATAACGTTGCCACTTTCATTAAAGAGCTGGTACTAAAAATTCCAGAAGGCGAAGAAGTAAACTTCCGCGCTGGTGGTTATGTACAGTTGGAAGCGCCACCGCATGAAGTGCACTACAAAGACTTTGTGGTTGATGAAGAGTATAGAGAAGATTGGGAAAAATTCGGTATCTTCAACTATGTCTCAAAAGTTGATGAGCCTGTTATCCGTGCTTACTCAATGGCCAACTATCCTGAAGAGAAAGGCCTCATCAAATTTAACATCCGTATCGCAAGTCCACCGCCACGTGGTCCTGACGGTATTCCACCAGGCAAAATGTCTTCATGGGTATTTAGCTTAGTACCTGGTGACAAAGTGACAGTTTCAGGTCCTTATGGTGAGTTCTTTGCCAAGAAGACCGAAGCTGAAATGATCTTTGTTGGTGGTGGTGCTGGTATGGCACCAATGCGCTCGCATATCTTTGATCAGCTCAAACGCTTGAACACTGATCGTAAGATTAGCTTCTGGTATGGTGCTCGTTCTATTCGTGAGATGTTCTACGTTGAAGACTATGATCAGCTAGAAGAAGAGTTTGATAACTTTGAGTGGCATGTTGCACTGTCTGACCCATTACCAGAAGATAACTGGGAAGGTCCAACAGGCTTTATCCATAACGTATTGCTCGAAAACTATCTGAAAGATCATCCAAACCCAGAAGACTGTGAATACTACATGTGTGGGCCACCGATGATGAACGCTGCTGTAATCGACATGCTACACAGCATGGGCGTGGAAGACGAAAACATCATGCTTGATGATTTCGGTGGTTAAGTTAGAGACTTAATCTGACAGCACAAATCTAAGAATAAAAAAAGAGGCTCAATTGAGGCTCTTTTTTTTGTGCGATTTTTACACATAGTAGTGCCTTTGCAGACTACAAATCTAGCTAGTAGAGTCGCTTTATTATCCTATATTATGGACTATCTAAACATTAAGAAAGGACTCTTATGAAAACGAAATACAAAGATTTAACTATTTGGATTACAGGTGCTTCTAGCGGTATTGGACAAGCATTAGCCGTTGCCTTCGCCAAGCGCGGAGCTAGGATTATTCTAAGTGGTCGTGACAGTGATAAGTTAGAGGTGGTCAAAAACAGCTGCAAACGTGCTAACAAGCATATCGTCGTTCCTTTTGATATCAGTGATGCCAATCAAACCAAAGAAGCTTATGACACTGCTAAAGCTCAGGCTGGCAAAATCGATTGGCTCATTAATAATGCTGGTATCAGTCAGCGTTCGCTCATCATGGATACGGCTGAAGAGGTTGAACGCCAAATCATGGAAATAGATTATTTTGCTCAGACGCGCCTTACTAGACTTGCGTTGCCTGACATGATCGCACAAGGCGGCGGTAAAATAGTCATGGTATCGAGTGTGGCAGGCCTATTGGGTACACAATATCGCGGCGCTTATGGGGCAGCCAAGGCAGCGCTGCATATGTGGGCAAATAGTTTGCGTGCTGAGCTACATGACCAAGGTATCGAAGTAGCCACGATATTCCCCGGGTTTATTCAGACTAACATCTCTATCAATGCGTTGACTGGCGACGGTAGCGCACAGGGTACGATGGATGAAGCCACCAATAACGGTCTGACGGCGACTGAGTTTGCCAAACAAGTAGTGAAGGCGCTCACCAAGGGAGAAGAATATATCATCGTCGCTGGTCGCAAAGAAAAACTGGCCACACAGGTCAACCGCGTCTCTCCGCCAAAACTCTATAAGCTCATACGTGAGTCACAAGTAAAATAATC
>NZ_PJAT01000154.1 GCF_002836715.1 Psychrobacter sp. 4Dc | reverse complement strand
TATAATGCTTTTATTTTTAATGATAATTGGGGTAAAATTAGAAACAGTTTTGCTTTTTTTGCAAAAATATGTTTATTCAAAAATACACTTAACTGCTAACAAACCCATGACCATCAATTACTTCTATGCCCTCACTATTTTTCACCATGTGGCGAATACTAATAGCTTTACTGCCACGGCAAGTCAGCTTGGGCTGGCGGTGTCGTCTGTCACTCGGCAAATTGATAACTTAGAACAATCCTTACAAGTTAAGCTATTGAATCGCTCAACCAGACATTTGGATTTGACCCATGCAGGGATGCGTTATTTACAACAGACCGAGCCGATATTAGCTGAATTACAACAGGTAAATGAAGCGATTAAAGAGGAGCAAATTGAGCCACAAGGGCGATTGTGCCTTACTTTTCCCAGTGCCTATGGGATTGAAAAAATCGCCCCATTGCTTGCCGAATTTGCCCATTTATACCCAAAAATTGAATTGGAGCTATTTGCCAGTGATGAATTTGTAGATTTATTTAATGAGAAATATGATGTAGGGGTGCGGTTAGGGCGTGTGGAGGATGACCGCTTGGTAGCAAAATTTATTGCCTCTCAGCAACGGCTGTTATGTGCCAGTCCCGATTATCTACGATTGCATGGAACACCACAAATACCGTCACAATTAGCCGAGCATAATTGTTTGCCGTTTATTTATCAAGGCTATGCGTCAAAGTGGTATTTCCATCAAACGGGTAAAACGCAAAGTTTGCGGGTGACAGGGAATTTGATGGGTAATAATATAGAAATGCTGAAACAAGCCACGCTTGATGGACAAGGGATTAGCCATTTACCTAATTGGCTGATTGAGAAAGCGTTGCAGTCTGGGGCGTTGGTACAGGTGTTGTCTGATTGGCAAGTGACCCCGTCTTTGGCGACAGATGACGGGATTTATTTGGTGTATCCGCCCACTAGCCGTAATGTGGTAAAAATTGGCGTGTTGGTGAATTTTTTAGCACAGCGTTTGATAGGTTAAACTGTAGATGGTGATATTGTGAAAAGCAGTAGAATATTATGCGTATCTAATTTAGGAAGGGCTTTCTTCATCATACTATTCTGATTTAAGTAACTGAACAAATTTAAATTATAAAAAACCGTTCGTGGTGAGCTTGTCGAACCATAACGGTTTTCCTACTCTTCAACAGGCTCAGGGTGAACGGAAAACCATATATAATTTTGTTTCATTACTTACTAGAATAATAGCTTAATACTTTTGTTTGTGCGGTGTGTAGTGGTCATATCTTCTCTCCAGTCTTGGTGATAGTATAACCTCTTATCTACTGTCCTATTTCATTATGCCACTACAATGACACCTGCTGAGTACAGGCAGGTGGCTTAATTATTCTACGATGATGTTGTGTTAAGAATGGGGTATTTACAATGAGGTAATTCCGCTTATGGAACATTTAGCAGGCCTAACAAGACCATAAGTTGACCTCCCTGCGCTACACTTCAGCCGGTAAATTATGGCAGCGTTGATATCACTACCACTTGTCAAGTTGAATACACTGATGACTATCTAACTTTTAAGCCATAATTACTTTAGTTTGAATTAAAGTGAGTTAATGCATAGACTGAAGCAAGTAATGTCTTCAGTCTATGTTCGTAGTTCGATTACACTTATTCTATCGGAGACGGCTTACCGTGCGGGCTTGAGCGCAGATATTGTTTGGGCGCTTTGACGGTTGCGCCAAGCTCGGCCGCCGCGTGCCACGGCCAGTGCGGGTCGTAAAGTATGCCGCGTGCCAATGCAACCGCGTCCGCTTGCTGCTCGGTGATGATGCTTTCTGCCTGCTCGGCCTCGGTGATTAGGCCCACGGCAATGACAGGTATATTGACCGCTTCTTTTATCGCGGCAGCAAAAGGCACTTGATAGCTCGCTTCCACAGGGATTTGCTGCTCTGGGCTCAGTCCTGCGGTGCTCACATGGATATAATCACAGCCTAATGCTTCTAGGGCTTTAGCCAGCTCGATCGTTTGGGTAAGGTCCCAGCCGCCTTCGACCCAATCGGTTGCAGAAACCCGCACGCCCACTGGCTTGTCACTTGAAAACTCAGCCCGAACCGCTGTAAACACCTCAAGTAACAAGCGCATTCTGTTTTCAAGACTGCCGCCGTATTGATCATCACGTTGATTAGAAAGCGGCGATAAAAACTGATGCAATAGATAGCCGTGCGCACCATGCAGCTCAATTAAGTCAAGACCCAGCGCATCGGCACGTCTTGCCGCATTCACAAAATCACTGATGAGTGTATCAATGTCATTTTGATCCATTGCTGTGGGTACAGTAGAGTTTTCGTCATACGCCAGCGCTGATGGTGCCACCGTTTGCCAGCCATTTACCTCATCAGGGGCAATCGAGCCGTCGCCGTCCCATGGTTTTTTGGTTGACGCTTTACGCCCAGCATGGGCCAACTGGACGCCTATCGGCATCGGGCTGTACTGTCTGATTGCTGTTAGCGTTTTATCCAGTGCAGCTTGAGTCCTGTCATCCCATAAACCTAAATCAGCATAGCTGATACGTCCTTGTGGATTGACCGCTGTTGCTTCTAAAATAAGTAGTCCTGCGCCGCTCAAACTCATTTGGCCCAAATGGATCATATGCCAATCACTTGCCGCTCCATCGTTGGCAGAGTATTGGCACATGGGTGCGATGATAATACGGTTATCTAATGTGAGTTGCCCAAGTTTCAAAGGCGAAAAAAGCTGGCTCATGGTGAATCCTCAAAAAACGTCTAAAGGCACTGAAAATAAAAAGACACGTAACATAAAATGTCAAAACGATATGAGTGACTTATATGACTATCGCTTGAATAGTTGGTGGAGATGAATCGTTATTTTCATGGGGCACATTTAAGCGATGCTAGCTAATATATAGATTACTCTCGATCATGTTTTTCATATGCAGCAGGCGAGGGGCAATGTCTTCTTCTAGTTTGGTACGACTAAGGATAAAACTTGGTGCGCCGCAGTTAAAAGTGAGCAAGCCTTCCGTTGGGTGCATCAGCGCAATGGCTACCGCGTTGACATCCTTTTGCCATTCACTAATTGAAAAACAATAACCGTAGTCTTCATAGTCTTGAAAGGCTTTATCTAATCCTCGTCTAATCTTTAGCCAATCATCTTTATACTTACTACGAATCGCATTAAGAATAAACTCTTGCTCAGCAGGTGGCATACTTGCCAAGCAGGCTCTCCCCATCGAACTTAAATGAATAGGCAAATAAGAGCCGACATTGCGTTGCATGGTCGTGGTCCCTTGGCCTTGCACAACGTTGAGATACACCATCATCAGTCGATCACGAGTAGCCATGGCAACGGCGCTATTGGCATAGTCTGCCAGCTCTTCCATATAAGGAGTCGCAAGGTTATTGATAGAGATATTAGTCATCATGGTATAACCAAAGCTTAGTACCCCTGTCGAAAGCTGGTACTTACTACTATTGGTCGATTGTTTTAAATATCCCAATTTGACCAACGTATAGGTCAGACGAGTAATGGTGCCTTTAGGAAGGCCTGTCAGTTGACTTAGGTCTTGGTTGCCTAGATAAGGTCGCTGCGGGGTAAAACAACGCAGCAGCTCTAACCCTCGAGCCAACGCTGTGACAAACTGTCGGTCATTTTTATCTCTCATCTCTGCAATGGGTTCTAACAGTTCAATATGCATCTCGTTGTTAGCGTCTTCATCGGTAAGGGTATCATTAGTCATATGTCGTCTATTATCCCCAATCAAATTCATACAAGCGTTATAAAATCACAAAACTTTATTATTCATAGCATTCTGTGAGCTAATATCAGCTCACAGTTACCCACTGTCTCTTTGATTATATTATATCAATTTACTTTCACATTCTCAGCATAGCATAATGAGAAACTATTGTTTCGCTATGCGGTATGAACGGTAGCAATAGTCGTTATAAGAGGTATGGTTAGGCTTGTTGTGGATCATATTGCTTTTCTTTAATAAACAAAGTAGGGATAAGACCACATAAGAAATATGCCCCTGCCATAAGTAATAAACCTGCGCCGATAGAGTTATGCATGGCCATATAACCAATGGCAACAGGAGCAATCACAGAGCCAAGTCGTCCAATATTAAATGCACCACCAATCGCAGTACCTCGGATAGCAGTAGGGAAACTTTCGGTTAGATAGGTGGCATTAATGGCATAGGGGATACCATATAAGAAACCAAAAGTGATCATTAACCAACCAATATTTTCTGGAGTATGCATATATACTAGAATAGGAATAAACAATGCAGTGCCCATCGTACCAAAGGCAAATACTATCTTACGTCCGATTTTATCAGCCATGAATCCAGCCACAACTTTGGCAAACATCATAGTCAGGTACGTTCCCGCCATATACAGTGCCATTTCTTTGAACTTGATACCCAATTCAGTTTCTAGATAAGAAGGTAGCCAGTTACTGACACCAAAATAGCCGAATAACAAAAGTCCTGAACTCATTGACCATAGGATAAACATGATACGGTGTTTCGGATTTTCCATTATCGCTTTGTATGGGTTCTCTGCTTTTTTGAGAGTATCTAGTGCGCCGCTCAGTTTTAGTGCTCGAGCGTCTTTCCAAGACTGGGGTTCAGGGACTAAAAAGTACATTGATACTGCCAAAAGTATCGGCAAAAAAGTCAGTAGATATAGTGTACGCCAACCATAGCTAGGGATGATCCAAGCGGATACACTGGTGATAACCAATGAGCCTAAAGTAAATCCAGTCATTAATGCAGCAAGGACGGTGGTTCGATGCTTGGTAGGTACCATCTCTGACATAAGCGTATTGGTAGCGATATAAAGACTACCAAGCCCCAAGCAGGCAATAACCCGTAGCGTGACAAACTGCTCATAGCTCTGCACCAATCCACTAAAACCAGACAATATAGAGAACATGCCAGTCGCAAGAACGATGACACGTACTCGGCCAAAGCGATCGCAAGCCCAACCACCAAAAAACCCACCGATTGCCATCCCAAATAACGACCAACTGCCTAGAGCGCCAGCTTGTACATTGGTCAGTGCAAACTCCAGTTTTAGGCTGGATAAGGTAAAGGCAAGAATACCGATATCAGCCCCATCACATAGTAAAACTAAAAAACAAAAAACAAAGGCCAGTTTCCAAGGTTGTTTTTGGGTGGAGCTCATACTTGGATCTGCAGTTATAGCGACACTTTTCACAATTTATATCCTTAACGTTGTGAGAATGAAAAACTAATTTGATGCGTAGTGGTAAAAATAGAGGGGAACGGTATCAGCATCCTAGCAAATACCGCCGTGCATTCTGGTGGGTAAAAAAGTGGTAGGGATTACTCGCTGGCTTCTTTAATCATATTGCGGGCAATGATGACTTGCTGAATTTGTGTGGTACCTTCATACAAACGATATAGACGTACATCACGATAAAAACGCTCAATACCGTAGTCTGCGATATAACCGGCACCGCCATGGATTTGTACCGCTCTATCAGCAACACGGCCACACATCTCAGTGGCAAACATTTTAGCGCATGAGGATTCAGTAACGACGTCTTTGCCTTCGTCACGCAGACGTGCAGCGTCTAGCACCATGGATTTGGCGGCATAGATTTCTGCTTTTGAGTCAGCGAGCATGCCTTGAATCAGCTGAAAACTGGCAATCGGTTGACCAAATTGCTTACGCTCTACGGCATAGTTGAGTGCATCATTTAGCATGCGAGTGGCGGCTCCAGTACTGGCTGCTGCAATATGTAAGCGCCCTTTATCAAGAACTTTCATGGCCGTTTTAAAGCCAACCCCCTCAACACCGCCGATGAGTGCATCCGCCGGTACGACGCAATTATCAAAGATCACATCACAGGTATGCGCGCCTTTTTGGCCCATTTTTTTGTCAATTTTGCCCAAAGTAATACCCGGCGTGTCACTCTCCACGATAAATGCCGAAATACCGCCAGAGCGCTTGTTTTGTGGGTCAGTACGTGCCATGACAGTGAATACACCAGCCTGCGGGGCGTTGGTGATATAGCGCTTGGTGCCATTGATGATATAGGTATCACCATCCTTAATAGCGGTTGTTTTCAATGAGGCGGCATCTGAGCCAGAGTCAGGCTCAGTCAGACAGAACGAACCGATGATTTCACCACTGGCCAACCGAGGTAGATATTTCTGTTTTTGTGCTTCAGTGCCATCAATCACTAGGCCAGATGAGCCAATACCATTATTTGTCCCTATTAATGAGCGAAACGCAGGGGAGGTGCGTCCTAATTCAAATGCCAGTGTGACTTCTTCTTCCATAGTGACACCAAGTCCACCGTACTCTTCGGGTATGGTCAGTCCAAAAAGCCCTAATTCTCGCATTTGCTCAATGATCTCTTCTGGAAGGCGGTCATTTTCGGCAACCCAATGTTCCATAGGGACAAGTTGATCGTTGACGAAGTTACGAATGGTTTGGGTGATGTGGTCGAGGGTCTCTTTATCTCTAATCATATGAATCTTCCTTGTTTGATTGATGCCTAATATCAATATCGGCTCTGTGACTGTGCTAAATAATGTGACGTCCTTGGATAAACAGCATAATCGATGAATTATTAAATTACAATAGTTTTGGTTTAAAAAACCGCATTGCGGTATTTATATAATTTAATACAACCTTTTATCCCGATTTTATTCTAAATTATCTATTTTTTCTACTTCACAAACCAAAATAAACAGTATATATTGATATTAAATACCGCATAGCGATATTTAATATTTAAAATAAATGCTTTGCTAGAGTGTTTGTACTTTATACAAAAATGATGTTTAAGGAGTCGATCATGGAAGAGCCGCTCATTATTTGTGAGAAAAAAGGAGAGGGCGTGAGTGTCGTTAGACTTAATCGCCCCAAAGTGCGCAATGCACTAAACAGTGAGCTACGCCAACAAATGGCAGACCTGTTCATTCAATTAAATGATGACTCACAAACCAAAGCGATCGTCCTTACTGGTGGTGACAAGGTGTTTGCCGCTGGTGCGGATATCAACGATTTTTTGACTACTAGCACAGTGGATATGTACTTGCGTCATAGTGAACGCTATTGGAATGCCATCACTAACTGCCGAAAGCCTATTATTGCTGCCGTCAATGGTTACGCTCTGGGCGGTGGCTGTGAGTTGGCCATGCATGCTGACATCATCATCGCAGGCAAGTCTGCCAAATTTGGTCAACCCGAAATCAAGATAGGACTCATGCCAGGTGCTGGCGGAACGCAGCGTTTGTTTCGCGCGATTGGCAAACATAAGGCCATGAAAATGGTACTAACGGGCGATATGATCAGCGCTGATGAGGCGGACACAATGGGGCTGGTATCTGAAGTCGTTGAAGATGAGGCTACTATCACACGCGCCATTGAGATTGCTGAGCAGCTATCACATTACTCTCCCATTGCCTTAGCGCAAATCAAAGAAGTGGCAAATCTAGGTGTTGATATGCCCTTAGAAGGTGCATTGGCTTTAGAGCGTAAGGCTTTCCAGATTTTGTTCAATACTCACGACCAAAAAGAAGGCGCTAAAGCCTTCTTAGAAAAGCGTCCTGCGGAGTACAAAGGGCATTAATCCCTAGCCGCGTTAATTCATAAGCACGTGAATTCATAAGCACGTTAATTCATAAGCATGTGAATTCAGAGCCACATTGTGATCGCTTTTGAAGCGAGTTATCACCTTTGAACCGAAATTTCATAGCAAACTATGTAGAGAGTTATTATGACTGTGAACACAATTGCCATTATAGGCACTGGTATTATGGGCATGGGTATTGCTCAAATTGCTGCTCAAGCTGGTATCCAAGTACTTTTATATGACGCCAAATCAGGCGCTGCTGAACAAGGACGACAATCCTTGCAAAGTACCCTAGAAAAACTCACTGCTAAAGGCAAGTTTACCGATGAGCAGCTACAGAATACTTTAAGTAATTTGACCGTACTACAAGAGCTTAGCCAAATTGCGACTGCTGAGATAGTGGTTGAAGCCATTATCGAAAATCTAGACATCAAAAAACAGCTTTTTGCCCAGTTAGAAGGTGTGGTCACCGCCGATACTATTTTGGCGACCAATACCTCTTCCTTATCAGTGACCGCAATTGCTGCTGACTGTGATCATCCGGAGCGCGTGGCAGGATTTCACTTCTTTAATCCAGTTCCTTTAATGAAAATTGTAGAGGTCATTCCAGGTCTGTCTACTCAGCAATCAGTGATTGACGTTCTCTCCGATTTGGCCAAACGTATGGGTCATCTAGGTGTGGTAGCAAAAGACACACCGGGTTTTATCGTCAATCATGGCGGTAGAGCGTACGGCACAGAAGCGTTAAAAATATTGGGTGAAGGGGTAACCACGTTTGAGAATATTGACCAAATTTTGCGTGAAGGCGCAGGATTTCGCATGGGGCCGTTTGAGCTATTAGACCTCACTGGTATCGATGTATCGCACCCCGTGATGGAGTCGATTTACAACCAGTTCTATCACGAAGCGCGTTATCGCCCGCATCCATTGACCCGTCAAATGCTAGTAGGTAAAAAGCTTGGTCGTAAGGTTGGTGCAGGGTTCTATCACTATGAAAACGGTCAGAAGTTGTCAACGGCCACTGCTCAAGATCAGTCGTCCGAAGCACTCATATCTGATGCCGTCATCACATCAGTTTGGGTTGGCGCTGATCTGGTAGAAGACCAAAATCAATTGGTCGATTACCTAAAATCTCAGGGTATCACTATCGATGACAACGACAAGCCAAACCCTGATAGTTTGGTGCTGCTCGCACCCTATGGCGAAGATACGACCAATGCTGCAATTCGTTATCAAGTTAATCCTAAGCAAGCCGTTGCCATTGATATGCTCACTGGACTAGCAAAGCATCGTACTTTGATGCCAAGTCTCGTCACGCAGGAGGCATTTATCGCACAAGCTTATACGTTATTTGGTAAAAGCTTGGATGACAGTGAAGCAACCACACAGCCTATGGTCGGTGCCACGCTGATTTCCGAAAGCATCGGCTTTGTGGCACAACGTGTGGTCGCTATGGTGATCAATCTTGGTTGTGACATTGCTATGCAAGGGATTGCCACGCCAGAAGACATTGATAATGCCGTCAAGCTTGGGCTAGGTTATCCGTACGGTCCTATCTCTTGGGGCGACCGTCTTGGGGCCTCGCGTGTGCTGCTTATGTTAGAGCGTATCTACGGGCTGACAGGTGACCCACGTTATCGTCCAAGCCCTTGGCTGCAACGCCGCGCCACGCTTGATGTGTCATTGTTTACTCAGCAAAACACTTACTAATTTGAACGACAAAATATGGTTATCAAACCATAAAACCATTATTCAGAGTTAAAAATACGACAAGGAAACGTTATGTTAGATGCCTATATTTATGATGGATTAAGAAGTCCTTTTGGTCGGTATATTGGCGCATTGGCAACGGTACGCGCTGATGATTTGGTTGCCACCGTGATGCAAGCGTTGGTCGAAAAGCATCAACTATCTGCTGATATCTTTGATGAAGTGTTGCTAGGCAGTGCCAACCAAGCAGGCGAGGACTCTCGCAATATCGCGCGTAACGCGGCTCTGTTAGCAGGGTTGGATGTAACAACTCCAGGTCAGACAGTAAACCGTCTATGTGCGTCAGGTCTGTCCACTGTTGTCGATGCTGCTCGCAGTATTACGTGCAATGAAGGGGATATTATTTTAGCAGGTGGGGTCGAGTCGATGACGCGTGCACCGTTTGTATTTGCCAAGACAGAGCAACCTTTTAGCCGTGACTTTAAAGTTTTTGATACGACCATTGGTAGCCGTTTTCCCAACCCAAAAATTATTGAGCAGTTCGGCAGTGATACCATGCCGCAGACGGGCGATAATGTCGCGCAGAAGTATGGTATTACGCGCGAGGAAGCCGATAAATTTGCAGCCGCATCGCAAGCCAAGTACCAAGCCGCCAAGCAAACAGGGTTTTTTGACGATGAGATAACACCTATCACCGTACCTCAAGGTAAGAAATTGCCTGCAAAAATAGTAGTGGATGATGAGCATCCGCGTGCTAGCTCTAATATTGAGGCACTACAAAAGCTGAAGCCTTTAAACAAAGATGGAATCGTCACCGCAGGTAATGCTTCTGGCATCAATGATGGTGCTGCCGCGCTTATCATTGGTTCAAAGCAAGCAGAGAAAAAGCTAGGCTTTAAACCGATTGCCAAGATCTTATCATCAGGTGCAATGGGTGTTGAACCCAATATCATGGGCGTGGGTCCTGTTGAAGCGATTAAGCTAGCACTAAAGCGTGCGGATCTGACCCTTGAGGACATGTCTGTCATTGAGATCAATGAAGCTTTTGCCTCACAGGTACTGGGTTGTCTAAAAGGGTTAGATATTGATTTTGATGATAAGCGTGTCAATCCCAATGGTGGGGCCATCGCTGTCGGTCATCCGCTTGGCGCATCAGGTGCCAGAATTGCCTTGAGTACTGCTCGAGAGCTACAGCGTACGGGCGGCAAATATGCAGTAGTTAGCTTGTGTATTGGCATTGGGCAAGGGCTTGCCGTGGTGATAGAACGCGTCTAAGACTCAAAAGTACGCTCGCCCCATTACTGACTATAGTTGATTCAGTTTAAAAGAGAGATAAGGCAACCGATCGCAGATGTAACTGTGATACTTCAAGATAGGTTAACGCTGTCACTCTTTTATAGAAGGTTGACTATATTAAGGACAATTTATTATCAAGGAAGATACCATGACAACCATACTCAACCAACACGATAATTACCATCAAGCCGAAGACGCGTATGGGTTTCCGTTAATTATCAAACAGTTACTAAACCGCGCCAAAATCGCCTCTACCAACCAAACCATCAGCTATGCCGACAAAGTCACTTATACCTATGCTGAGTTTTTTAAACGTATTAATCGCTTGGCCAATGTATTAAAAAATATGGGCTTGCAGGCAGGTGATGTGGTCGCGGTCATGGATTGGGACAGTCATCGTTACCTTGAAGCATACTTTGCAGTACCAATGTCAGGCATGATTTTGCAAACCGTTAATGTCCGTCTGTCTGAAGAAAAAGTGCTATATACCGTCAACCATGCTGCGCCAAAAGCCTTATTGTTGAATGCTGAATTTGCGCCGATGATTAAAGACTATCGTGACGATGCGCCTTCTATCGAGCATGTAATGTGGGCCGATGATGCAGAGCATGACAAAGTAGGTGGTGAGAAAGCTGAGCTGCCTGACTATGTCGATGGCGAATATGAGGCGCTCTTAGCAGCTGCTAGTGACGAGTTTGACTTCCTAGACTTTGATGAAAACACTATTGCTACAACATTCTATACCAGTGGCACGACAGGTGATCCGAAAGGAGTTTTCTTTACTCATCGTCAGATCGTACTACAGACGATGGCAAGCACACTGGCATCAGCGCTCAATGCCGAAGGTCAAGGCGCGCGCTACAACGATGTCTATATGCCGATGACGCCTTTGTTTCATGTACATGCGTGGTGCTGGCCGTATGGCGCAACCATGATAGGGCTCAAGCAAGTATATCCCGGGAGATATCTGGCACCAAAACTGGTCGATTTGATTGAGCAGCACAAAGTCACGCTGTCACATGGTGTCCCAGCAATATTGCAAATGCTCCTCAAAGAAATGGCAGAGCGTGGCCGAAAATTCGAAGATCTTAAACTGTTACTAGGTGGCTCAAAGCTTAACGAAGGCTTGGCCAAAGCGGCAATCGAATGTGGCATAGAGTTTATGTCAGGGTTTGGTATGTCAGAGTCTTGCCCTGTACTGTCTCGAGCAGTATTCGATGACAAAACAGAGTCAATGACGCTAGAGGATAACCTTAACTATCGTTGTCTATCAGGTTCACCCATTATGTTAGTGTCGATGGAAATTTGGGATGAAAATGGTAAACCACAACCCATGGATGGCAAATCTACAGGCGAGCTTGTAATACGCGCGCCGTGGTTGACCCAAAGCTATTTTAAAAATCCTGATGCAGGTAATGAGTTATGGAAAGGCGGCTGGATGCATACTCAAGACATCGCCTGCATGACTGCTGATGGCACGCTAAGCATCACAGACAGGCTCAAAGATGTCATTAAATCTGGCGGCGAATGGGTGTCCTCGCTTGAGGTCGAAACCATTTTGTCTTTTCATCCGAGTGTGGCTGATATCGCGGTGATTGGTGTGCCAGATGAGCGATGGGGTGAGCGTCCCTTGGCATTGATCGTACTAAAACCAGACCATGTCGACACAAAAATGGAAGATATTTTGGCATTAGGTCATCAAGCAGTTGAGAGAGGTCATTTGCCAAAATATGGCGTCCCAAGCGAAGTGAGATTTCTATCAGACATGCCAAAAACCAGCGTTGGTAAACTCGATAAAAAACGCATGCGTTCGATGTACTCAGAAAATCTCATCTAGTCAAACAATCCGGTCACCATCAAATCGACTCTGACAAAAGTGAGAACTTGTATAAACCCTAGCTTTTGACTAAATGCTAGGAATGGGGAAGGTGTGTGAGTCACGAGTACCCTGAGTCACACTCATTATCTCTATAACAAAACCTGTCTAACAAAAAGAGAGAAACTATGGAAGCTGCGCCTACGTTCCCAGAAATACAAGAGATTGTCACAAGCGATGACAATCACCCATTGCATGACTTTACCGTTATCTATCCTCAGCAAGTGGAATGGGGTGATATGGATACTTTTGGTCACGTTAACAACGTTGTCTATTACGAATATGCTCAAAATGCTCGTATCTACTACAACAGGCGGCTTGGTTTATTTAACGAACAGACGTCTTCGGTGATGGCTGCCTCGTCATGTCGATACCTCAAATCGGTTGCTTACCCTGATGAATTATGGATTGGTGTCAAGGTCAAAAAAATAGGTAATTCAAGTCTGATTCATGAATATACCTATTACAGTACGGTGCAGAAAGCAGTCGTTGCAATCGGTGAGTCGGTGTTGGTATATCTCGATAAATTGAGTGGGCAAAAAAAGCCTATCAATGAGTCGCAAAAAGACGCGATTGCTGCTTTGGAAAGTATTAATCAAGAAGCCTAAAACCTAATATATCGGTCAAATTATGATTGGGTTTTTAATTAGAAAGTACTTATTAATTAGAAGTTAATTTTCATCTAAAAGGATTATTTATTTTTATGGATTAAAGAAAGCGTAGTAGCAATTGGGATTGATAAGGATATCAACATAAAACAGGGAATAGATGAATGATGCTTTATATAAAAAGGCTATCTGTAGGTTTTGCTACGGTTGTAACATGCGTATCTGCACAAGCAATCGATCTTGTGACAACAGATGACACGACTTTGAGTATCGGTGGTTACATCAAAGCAGAAGGTGCTTTTAACTCTCCTGATGAAGGCGAGTCGGAATTTAAGGGTAATTTACGCCAGTCTCGTATTAATGTTAAAACAACCAAGTCGGTAGATGATAAAAAACTCACGGGGTTTATCGAAGGTGATTTTTATGGCGATTACGCCAAGGGCGGCTCAAATCTGCGCTTACGCCATGCCTATGTTCAGGTTGATGATTTGACAGTGGGTAAGACTTGGAACGGTCAGTTTTTGGCAGTGGCACCTCTTTCTACGGAGCAGCTTGATTTTTGGGGCACTGGTTTGGGTACGGCCTCTGGTGGTGGTTCTTATATTCGTCCAGATTTGACGTTGCACTATACTTATAAGGGGCTGCGCTTCACGGCGCAAGACCCTGTTTATGATAATGCGAGCTTACCTGATATGGTGGTAAGCTATAAAGATAAGATATCTAACTTTGACTATAACGTGGCTGTCACAGCTCGTGATGCTGAGAACGGAGATGGTTCAGATGTGGGTATCGGTGTTTCTTTAGCGGGCAAGCTGACATTGGGTAAAGATTCACTCCATGCCAGTATATATAATGGTAAAGGCATGGGTGCCTATTCTGCCATCTGTGTTGGAGGACCGCTAGTTATGAATGGCGGCGTAGACTGTGATGCCGAGGATGGGAAGCTGATCTCGCAAACGGGCTATAGCGTAGGATATAAGCATCAATTTACCCAAAAGCTGCGTGGCAACTTGCGTTATGGTGAGGTAAATGTAGACGATGCGGCAGACACTTCTGCTAATGTAAAAAGCGCAAACCTTATCTATGAGTATCTACCAGATCTAGATTTGGGTATTGAGTGGAGAAATCAGGACGTAACGACATTCCCATGGATGCCAGCAGGTCAGCAAATTGAAATAATGGCAAAATATGATTTTTGAGTTGAAGTGTTGAGAGGAGTAAGCGATACGATGGCGCATCTTCATAGTTATAGTGGGGAAGTATTATCTTGATTAATGATTTTTTACCAATACTTATCATGTTATTCAGGTATTAGAATATATGCTAGGAATTCTCTTATAAATATAACTGACGTTGCAATTGTCGGGGTCGAAACGCCAGTTATATTAGCTTATGAAAAGATAGTATGCTATGTGTTTGCTACGGTAACAGTAATACACTTTTAAAGACAATCTTACTTTTACGCTGCTGAAGCATCTAATCTTGTTGGTTGCAGTTTGCCTTCTTTGCTGTCGACCGCTGCGCTCAGATTTACTAAGAAGATAGCGATGGCTGCGATAATACCTGGTATAGCGATAAATAAGAAGTTCATCTGATGGGTCAGCTCTAAGGTGAGAAGCGCACCAGTTAGGATTGGACCTACGATAGCACCAATACGTCCAATCCCTGACGCCCAACCCATAGCAGTCGTACGTACAGCGGTAGGATAATATTGAGCCACAAAAGTATAGAGCAGAATTTGTGAGCCAATAGTGGTTGCTCCTGCAATGGCGATAAGAGTATATAGCACCACCTGAGGGCTATTGTAGCCAAGCAGTATCAACGACACCGCACCTAAAGCAAACATAACGGTCAAAACAGGTTTCAGATGGAATCTATCAGCCAGTACACCGCCACCAATAGCCCCAATCATCCCACCAATATTAAGTGCAAATAGAAATAACATACTAGCACCTAATGAGTAACCGGCTTGAATCATTAGCTTTGGTAACCAGCTTGCTAAAGCGTAAACCATCAGCAAACACATAAAAAATGCTACCCAAAACATAATAGTAGTGAATCCACGTCTGTTCAGAAATAACGCTTTAATTGGTGCATCATCACCTTTGGTGGGTTCGTCTAGTACTAACGTAGTAGAGGGTGTAACTTTTTCTTGAGGAGCCAATTTTTGAACGATATTTTTAGCTTCGTCTTCTCGCTTTTCTTTGACCAAATACATCAAGGATTCAGGTAGCATCTTCCAGATAATTGGCAATAGTAAAGTAGGGATGCCCGCAATATAAAACATAATTTCCCAGCCAAAATCTAGCACCAAAAAAGATCCTAATAATGCTGACGTCATACCACCAATTGCATAACCGCTGAACATAATAGCGACTAAAGTACTACGCATACGTTTCGGTGCGTATTCAGATGTTAGTGCCACGCAGATTGGCATCACGCCGCCAATACCTAAACCTGCAACGAAGCGCAAAGCCGCAAACTGCATAGGCCCGCTAGCGAAAGCACCAAAAAAAGTAAAGCTACTGAATAGAGCGACACAAATCATAATTGTTTTTTTACGACCGATTTTGTCAGATAAAGTGCCAAAAATCATGGCACCAAACATCATGCCGAATAGTGCTGTGCTAGCAAGAAAACCTGCTTGTACCGAAGTCAATGACCACTCTTCCATAAGCAATGGCAGAGCCACGCCATAAATAATGAGGTCGTAGCCGTCAAAGATAATAATCAGTAAGCACCAAAATAGGACTTTCCAATGAAAAGGTGAAAATTTGGCTTCATCAATAACTTTATTGATGTTTAAGGTTTGAGATTCCATTCGTTTTTCTCCGTGGGTAATATCCTTATACGTGCTTTACAAGTTAGGGTTTTACTGGTACTAAGTCAAAAACCATCTAAGTATAAATTTATACCTAAAAGGTATGGTTTTCTATATAACATTCTATTGAAACAATGTTGACTTTTATCTTTATTAGAGTATTCGGTACTCTTATAAAGTATTAGATACGAAGAATGATGCTTGCAGTGAGTGTGTGTAAGACAACTAACGCCAAGAAGTTTCATTAATTTCTATTATGAAAATACTGAATACGCAGAAAATCATCCATATACTAAAAAAATATATAGATGATTAAAAATATAAGATAAATAGATAAAATTAGCCTAATTAATCAACGCTAATGAATGTGTTTTTTAAAAGCATTTATTGGCGTTATTGCAGGTAATATTTAATATACTCATTAAGTGCTTCAGGTTGTTCAATATTTGAGATATGCGAGGCATTGATAGTGGCGAGCTTAGCACTAGGAATATGATCGACTATATATTGACCATCGGCAACCGTTGTAACTGGATCCTCGATACCTGCAACTACTGTGACTGGTACACGAATATTTTGTAACTGCTCGCGAGTATCAGCGACAGATAGTGCATCGCAGCAGCTGGCATAACCCTCGCTACTGCCAGCTGCGAGAGCGTCAGATAGTGCTTTAACTACATCAGGATGATTATCGATAAAACTTGCTGTGAACCAACGCGGAGCGGCTGTAGCGGCAATAGGATCTAGACCTTGCTCACGTACCAAGTGCGCGCGATCTACCCATGCTGCCTCATTGCCAATCTTCGCGGCGGTATTGCATAGCATTAAATGATCAAAGCGCTCAGGATGATGAATAGCTAACCATTGACCAGTCATACCACCCATAGAAATGCCACAAAAAAATGCTTTATCTATGTTCAGATAATCAAGCAAATCAATGACGTCTTGTCCAAGCTGATCGAAACTATAAGGACCTCTTGGTGCAGAAGAATTACCATGGCCACGAGTGTCATAGCAGATGATAAAATAATCGTTTTGCAAAGCATCGATTTGTGGCTGCCACATATGATAGCTGGTACCTAAAGAGTTGGAGAATATCAGAGCAGGGTTACTGCTATCACCAAAAGTGGCATAGTTTAGCGTTATATCTTTATTGTCAAATTCAGGCATGATGAACGTCCTTGTTTGTGATTGTCATGTGAGTAAGGTATTGGTTTTTGCCTATCAATGAGTGCATCTATTTTTTGAGCTATCTATATATTCTCAACACGCTCAATAATCATCGCGATACCTTGTCCAACTCCGATACACATTGAGCAGATAGCATAACGCTTACCTGTTTTTTCCAGTTGATTAAGGGCGGTTAAGATCAAACGTGCACCTGAGGCGCCGAGTGGATGACCAAGGGCAATCGCACCGCCGTTAGGATTGACGCGCTCGCTATCATCAGCTAACCCTAAGTCACGTGTGCAAGCTAGAGCTTGGGCGGCAAAGGCTTCGTTTAATTCAATGACATCCATCTCATCGAGAGACAGTCCGGTTTGCTTAAGCAGTTTTTTCATTGCGGGTGCTGGGGCGAAACCCATAATACGTGGCTCAACGCCTACCGTAGTTGAGGCCACAATACGTGCCCGTGGCTTTAGATTAAATTCTCTAACCGCTTGCTCTGACGCTACTAGGAAGGCTGCTGCACCATCATTAATTCCAGAGGCATTACCAGCAGTCACCGTACCATCTGCGGTGACGATAGGACGCAGTTTAGTCAACTTCTCAAGGGTGGTGTCAGCACGAGGATGCTCATCAGTATCGACGGTGACAGGCTCGCCTTTACGCTGCGGGATGCTGACAGGAGTAATCTCATCTTTGAAAAACCCTGCCTCTTGCGCCGCTGCGGTACGTTGTTGACTACGTAATGCAAATGCATCTTGGTCAGCGCGATTGACATTGAACTGCTCTGCGACGTTTTCAGCAGTTTGCGGCATGGTCTCCGTACCATATAGCTCATCAAGCTTTGGATTGATAAAACGCCAGCCCATCGTGGTATCTTCGAGCTTTTGACTGCGACCAAACGCTTGATCTGACTTGCCCATTACCAAGGGCGCACGGCTCATACTCTCAACGCCACCTGCAATAATTAGATGCGCTTCACCCGCTTTAATCGCACGCGCCGCTATCGCTAACGCATCCATTGACGAGCCGCATAAGCGATTCACCGTAGTGGCAGGCACTTGATAAGGCACACCTGCGAGTAGCGACGACATACGGCCGACGTTGCGGTTGTCTTCACCGCTCTGATTAGCACAGCCGTAGATGACGTCATCTACTTTTACCCAATCGACATTGGCATTACGTTCGATTAGCGCCTTGATAGGGATAGCCCCTAAATCATCGACACGGACAGGGGCTAGACCGCCGCCGTAGCGACCAAAAGGGGTGCGAATGGCATCGATAATATAAGCATTATTTAAACCAGTGGTTGAATCAGTCATCATCCTTGTCCTTTTTATTATTTTGAATTTGTAGCGTCAATTAGCGTCGCACCCGTCAATGCTTGTAAGTCCGCAAAGCTTAAGCCATCGACCATTTCAGTGACGGCCAAACCTTTATCAGTGACATCAATGACACATAAGTCAGTATAAATGCGATCAACACAGTTTTTGCCAGTCACAGGGTAGGTAAGCTTGCTAACGATTTTAGGGTCGCCAGTTTTGGTGGTGTGATTGGTCATCACAAAGACTTTTTTGGCACCGACGGCTAAGTCCATAGCGCCGCCAACAGCAGGTATTGCATCTGGCGCACCGGTGCTCCAGTTGGCTAAATCACCATTGGCGGCCACTTGAAACGCGCCTAGTACACAGATATCGATATGACCACCGCGCATCATGGCAAAGGAGTCACCATGATGAAAGTAGCTACCGCCATCGAGCATAGTAACGTACTCCTTTCCAGCATTAATCAGTTCGGGATCTTCTTCACCTTTGGCAGGTGATGGACCAAAAGCTAATAAACCGTTTTCTGAATGCAAAAATACATCTTTATCATCCGGTAGGTATTTTGCAATTTTAGTTGGTAGTCCGATGCCTAAATTGACATAGGCACCATCTGGAATATCTTGTGCAGCGCGCTCAGCGATTTGATCGCGGGTCAAAACGGTGTAAGAGGTATGGCTCATGATGACGCTCCTTATAATTGGCAGTATTTAGCGGTGGCTACGCTGCAGTATCAGAAAGTTCAGTACTAGTGCTAGCAGGTTGGACTTGCACCACGTGCTGTACAAAAATGCCTGGTGTAATAACGTGCTCAGGATCAAGTTCACCAAGATCAACCGTTTGAGAGACTTGAGCGATAGTCACGTCAGCTGCCATTGCCATAATTGGACCAAAGTTACGTGCAGATTTTCGGTAAATCAGGTTACCCCAACGATCACCCTTGTTTGCTTTTATTAATGCGAAATCAGCTTTAATCGGATATTCCAAGACATAGTCTTTACCATCGATATGACGAGTTTCTTTGCCTTCTGCGAGTAGAGTGCCGAACCCTGTTGGGGTATATACGGCCCCAAGCCCCATGCCTGCCGCTTGAATACGGCAAGCCAAATTACCTTGTGGTACTAATTCCAGATCAATTTTGCCCGCATGATAAAGCTCATCGAATACCCATGAGTCTGATTGACGAGGAAAAGAGCAAATGATTTTACGTACTGCGCCCGTTTTTAATAATCTGGCAAGACCATGATCACCGTTTCCAGCATTATTATTAATAATGACAAGGTCTTTAATACCTAAATTTATAAGGCCATCAATGAGTTCAGCTGGC
>NZ_PJAT01000153.1 GCF_002836715.1 Psychrobacter sp. 4Dc | reverse complement strand
GTATAAACGCTGATAGTGCTTATACTTTAAGCAAGTATGACACTATATTATTCGTAAAATCATGTGTAAATTTATCGCCATGTCACGAATGGTTTACCATCAGAGAATAAATGACTGTATTCATTTAAAGACAATAAGCGAGAACTTTGATTCTTTAAAGTAATAGAGGTCACACCCGTATTAACCAAGCTTTTATTCAGCTGATAAGCAGTCTGACTGCCTTGTCGCAATAACTGGGCAGTGATTGCAGCGATGACACCACCTGAAGTGAATACGAGCACGGTGCTGTCCTGATCTAAGCTCATACTTGCTACTTTCGTACGTACTTGTTCAAGGGCTTGTTGTGCACGATTATTAAACTGTGGCCAGCTTTCAAGATAATCTTGATCATTGTCACCAGCATGCCAGCGCTGCATAGCTTGATCAAATAGCTCAGCCAATCGCGTGGCTGGCGATTCTGCTTTGGCGATTTCAGCTGAGATGTCAGATCGATTTCCCGATGCCTCTGCTGACTTAACGAACACGTCTTTATGATTAAACTCATCAAACTGCGGCAGAATATAACTATCTGGCTGATCAAAGTTGATTGCGGGCGCAGTAGTTGTGCCATTGCTATTATTGGCATGTACAGACGATTGGTAACGCTCCCAAAAATGACGTGCTGAGTCTTGCTGTCGAACCAACCTACCAGTAAATATGGCATCGATGCGGCGCTGTGTGGCTGCATAGTGCTGACCTAGCATTTGGGCTTGGATAGTACCTAGTTCTGAGAGTTGATCATAGTTTTCTTGTCCAAAAGACGCTTGGCCATGACGTGCTAAAAGTATGGTTGTCATAAATTCTTACCTTTTATCATATTTGCTAAAATACGGTTTGCTGAATGCTTACGCTTCAGGAGAGTCAGGTGCTTTTGCAAAATAACCTTTTGGTAAAATACTTTTGACAACTTTTTGAACAGGGCTTGGTAACTGCTCGATAGCAGCAGCATCTACGCCTATGTCTTCTAAATGCGGCTGAACATGCGCATTGAATAAGGCTTCGCCTTCATATTGCGCAATTAGTTTCAAACATTTAGCATGCATGACATGTATAACGAGCCAAGCATTTTTGAATGCTGGATTGGTGGTTTGCTTATGATAATAACGGTAGTAGATTTGCTGAATAATGCCTGAGAGGCGGAACAATCCAAACACTTCATAAAAGGTCCAATTATCTATCTCTAAACCTGACTGTTTTAGATAATATTCAACCACTTCATCACGCGTCATCATGCCTTCTAAATGTGTTGGCTGACGACGGAATTGCTGCATGATGATATTGTCATCTTCTTCAATCCAGTAAGCCAACGCACTACCCAAGTCCATTAATGGATCGCCAAGGGTTGCCATCTCCCAGTCGAGCACGCCAATAACTTTGGTCGGCTCATCCGCATCAAGTATGACATTGTCAAAGCGCCAGTCATTGTGAATGATACAAGTTTTGCTATCAGCAGGCGTGTGCTTAGCAAGCCATTGTCTGACCAGTGCAAAGCTTGGTACGTTTGGCGTCTTTGCTTTAACATAACGTTTGTCCCAACCACTGATCTGGCGTTCACAGTAACCTTCACCGCGGCCTAAATTAACCAAATCAGGATGCTCGGTATAGTCTATCTGATGTAACTCTACCAAAGCGTCTAATACATTGGTGCAAAGCAGACGCGTTTGCTCAGGATTTAGATCGATACCTTCTGGTAATTCTGCACGAGGGATAATACCTTCCATCCGCTCCATCACATAAAAGTCAGCGCCGATAACAGCTTCATCCGTACATAGCGCAATCATCTCAGGTACATAAGGATAAGCATCTTTTAATGCTTTTTGAACGGTGTACTCACGCACCATATCATGGGCAGATTTTGCCTTGGTACCTTTTGGTGGACGACGTAATATGAGGTCTTGGTTTTTATCTTCACCCTCATACTGTAGTCGATACGTCCAGTTTGATGCGCCGCCTGAGAACTGAGTGACCGTAGGCTCGCCTACCACGTCGACGCCTTGACCGCGAAGCCATTCACTGACTGCTTTGGCATCAAGCTCTTCACCTTCGCGTACGGCACCGCCTTTGTCTAGTACTTTATTATCAGTTGCCATGAGACATTCCTTATCATGTGGTCATTTATTTTTATAACAGATATGCGAGCCAGTTCTCAATTCAATTTATCTCATTCTTCTCGCTATTTTTGAAATGAGGACTCGCTCTAGTGATGAAAAATTCACTACTAAGTTGTTAATAGTGAATTCTTAATTAGCATTTTGATTGGCTTATTCTTGATAGTTGCGTGAGCAAATCAAAACTAACTCACACAACCGTTTGTTAAGATCAAACTTAAGACTAAGCTTTGTCAGATTTAGCAGAACGACTAAAGCCCTGACGTTTTAGTTCTAGTTTGGCAATCATGGTTTTATGTACTTCATCTGGACCGTCTGCTAAACGTAGTACACGTGCTTGCGCGTAGAAATTCGGTAGCAAGGTATCTTGACACACGCCCATACCACCATGAATCTGAATCGCCATGTCGACGACTTCTTGTAGCACAGTTGGCGCCACTACTTTAATAGCAGAGATTTCAGTCAATGCAGCTTTGGTGCCCTGAGCATCCATTTTTTGGGCGGCGTACAATGTGAGCAAGCGTGCTTGGTCGATTTTGATACGGGCTTCGCTGATACGCTCAAAGTTACCACCCAATTGTAGTAATGGCTTACCAAAGGCAGTACGTGACATACCACGCTTGACCGCTAACTCAAGAGATTTTTCGGCAGCACCGATACAGCGCATGCAATGATGAATACGGCCTGGCCCTAGACGACCCTGTGCAATCTCAAAACCTTTACCAGGTCCACCAATAAAGTGGCTGACTGGCACACGCACATTCTCGAAGCTAATCTCACCATGGCCGTGCGGTGCATCATAATCACCAAACACTTTAAGCATACGTTTGATGTTCACACCTGGTGTGTTGACTGGCACAAGCACCATCGAATGCTGATGATGACGGTCTGCACTTTCATCCGCGGTATATGCCATCACAATCAGGACATCAACCGCTGGATCACCAAGACCAGATGACCACCACTTGCTACCATTGATGACAATCTCATCACCATCTACTACGGCGGTTGCTTGCATATTGGTTGCATCACTTGACGCCACGTCAGGCTCAGTCATACAGAATACAGAGCGTGTCTTACCTTCTAGGATTGGGGTAAGCCACTTGTCTTGCTGCTCTTGAGTACCGTAGCGCCATAACAGCTCCATGTTACCGCTGTCAGGTGCATTACAGTTAAATACATGAGGTGCTAGCAAACTACGACCAGTCAATTCTGCAATAGGCGCATAATCAGTGACTGACAGTCCTGCACCTAGTGTGTCATCTGGCAGGAATAAATTCCATAAGCCTTCTTCACGTGCTTGTTTGCGCAGGTTTTCGTAGGCTTCTGGCCATTCCCAGTTTTCCCAATTACCATCAGGGTTTTTCTTATGACAATCTTCCCAGAATTGGGCTTCGATAGGCTCAATATTCGTTTCGATAAACGCTTTGACTTTGGCATGCATGGCTTGACCATGTTCTGTTGCGGTAAACATTAAATTGTCGTTAGACATAAATGACTTCCTTTTCTTTATTGATTGTCTAAATCAAATGTTGATAAAAAGCTCTACTAGAGCTTTAGTGTACGCACGTATACTGTTTTCCGTGTGCTACATTTATAACACAGCAATTGTCAATAAACAGCAAAAAGGCGCGACCAGCTAGGCCACGCCTTTTACAAAATATAAACAATGTATCCAAAAACTTCTGAGCGCTGAAATACCATTATTTAACTATCATAATGATAACTAACATTATTTCAGAATATTTAGGCGGCTGTTCAAATCAAAACGTGCAAGTGCATCAGGTAATTTATCTACAGCCATGCTCAGTGTCGCTTCTGCTGCTTGAGCCAATCCTAACTTTTCTGCTAACGTCGGCTTCTGACGTGAATATAGTGCATACACTTCGTTGTCTTCCATACGTTCCAAAATATAGCTATCTGAAGTCTGTAGACTATCAATTAAGTTAAGCTTTAACGCATCTTCGCCATACCAATGCTCACCAGTAGCTACTTTAGCAACATCGAGTTCTGGACGATAGGTAGTAACGAAATGCTTAAATAACTCATGCGTCTGCTCTAGCTCTTCTTGGTATTTGGCACGGTCTTCGGCATCATTTTCACCAAATACAGTTACCGTACGCTTGTAGTCACCAGCGGTAAACATCTCATAATCGACGTCATGGTTTTTTAGCCATTTATGAAAGTTTGGCAATTGCGACACCACACCGATTGAACCAATGATAGCGAATGGTGCGGCTATTACCTTGTCTGCAACGCAGGCCATCATATAACCACCGCTTGCCGCCACTTTATCAACACAAACCGTCAGTTTCAGACCCGCATCTTTTAGGCGAGCCAATTGCGCTGCGGCCAAACCATAACCATGTACCAGACCACCGCCTGATTCAAGACGTACGATAACTTCGTCACCTTTATTTGCGGTACTAATTAAAGTACTGATTTCTTCACGCAAGTGCTTGACCGCCGTTGCTTTGATATCACCATCAAAATCAAGCACAAAAACTTGTGCTTTATCATCGGTATGTTTTTTCTTATTTTTAGTTTTTGCTTTCAATGCTTGCTTGGCTTTTTTAGCCATGACTTTTTTGAACTGTTTGAGGGCAGCTTTGCCTTGGGTGGCTTCCATCAAATCTTCACGGCGCTGCTTTTGAGCATCATTTAAGTGGCGTATTTTAAGCTCAACAGGGTTTTTAGGGGGATGAAATAGCATGGTTACAAATCCTCAAGTCAGTAAATATATTGATATGGCTGTTTTTATTAACGTGCGGTTGATATGTGCACACTAAGTGGTGTTTTCAAGCATGATGACAATATTTAACCCAATATAAATAACGCAGAATAAATACCTCAGATACTTGCAGACTCCCGTTCTTTGATTGAACTCAGCCGGTTGTATAACAAAGGCAGATTAGGCATAATATGCGTTTATATCAAATTTTCTGCAGCCAACGTGATGACCATATGTCTTAATCGCGTTGTTTGTGTGTTTTTTTTGCAAATAGCTTGAAACGCACAACAATGGCTGCATTATTGTACTTCGAATTGGGCTGATAACTGGATAACCATATTATGACGCAAAGCACTATGACGCATAGCGAATACCGAGACGAGTATTGCGGAGCCGTAACCGAGAGCTTGCTTGAGCAAACCATTAGTATCGTAGGCTGGGTACATCGTCGTCGCGATCACGGTGGCGTGATTTTCTTAGACATGCGTGACCGCGCTGGTATCTTACAGGTCGTGGTCGACCCTGATACCCCAGAAGCTTTCGCAGCAGCTGATGCTGTACGTCCTGAATACGTGCTAAAGATAACTGGCCGTGTACGTCGCCGTTATGAAGGTACTGAAAATAATAATATGACCAGTGGCCAGATTGAGCTATTGGGTAAAGAAATTGAAGTACTGGCTAAATCTGAGACGCCACCATTCCCATTGAATGACGAAAAAACGACTGTATCTGAAGACTTGCGTCTGAAGTATCGTTATCTTGATATGCGTCGTCCCCAAATGCAAGAACGTATGGTGTTCCGTGCCAAGGCAACCTCAGCGATTCGTCGTTATTTAGACGATCATGGTTTCTTGGATGTTGAGACACCTATCTTGACTCGTGCAACACCTGAAGGTGCGCGTGATTATCTTGTACCATCACGTACCCGTCCAGGTAACTTCTTTGCCTTGCCGCAGTCACCACAGCTATTTAAGCAATTATTGATGGTGTCAGGTTTTGACCGTTATTATCAAATTGCTAAATGCTTCCGTGATGAGGATTTACGTGCCGATCGTCAGCCTGAATTTACTCAGGTGGATATTGAGACTTCTTTCTTGAACGAAGAAGAAATCATGAACATCAATGAAGGTCTTATCAAGCATTTGTTTAAGACAATGATGGACGTTGAGTTTGAACAGTTCCCACGCATGACTTACGCAGAAGCCATGCGTGACTATGCATCAGACAAACCTGACTTACGTATTCCTCTAAAGTTGGTTGACGTTGCAGATTTAATGAAAGATGTCGATTTCAAAGTGTTCGCAGGTCCTGCTAACGATCCTAAAGGTCGTGTGGCTGCCCTACGTATCCCTGGTGGCGCATCATTAAGCCGTAAGCAGATCGATGCTTATACCAAGTTTGTTGGTATTTATGGCGCACGCGGTTTGGCTTATATCAAGGTCAATGACGCTAGCAGCATCAACAACGGTGTGGATAAAGAGTCTGGCCTACAGTCTCCAATTATCAAAAACATGACTGATGACGTACTTGTGAGCTTGATCGAGCGTACTGCTGCAGAAGATGGCGACATTATCTTCTTTGGTGCGGACAAAGCCAGTGTCGTGAATGATGCAATTGGTGCATTACGCCAAAAAATCGGTCTAGATCTTGAAATGACGACTTGTGAATGGGCACCACTTTGGGTAACTGACTTCCCAATGTTTGAAGAGACTGACGATGGTCGTTGGACGTCGATGCATCATCCGTTCACTAAGCCTAAAGGCTCAGTTGAAGAGTTGAAAAATAACCCAGAATCTGCTTTATCTATCGCTTATGACATGGTATTGAACGGTACTGAGATTGGTGGTGGTAGCTTACGTATCAATACTTACGATATGCAGCAAGCTGTACTTGAAGCCTTGGGTATCGGCGAGCAAGAAGCTGAAGACAAATTTGGTTTCTTACTTGATGCTCTAAAATTCGGTGCGCCACCGCATGGCGGCCTAGCATTTGGTTTGGATCGTTTGATTATGTTGATGGTAGGCGCAAGCTCTATCCGTGACGTTATCGCCTTCCCAAAAACCAAAACGGCTGATTGCCCATTGACTCAAGCACCTGCTGGCGTTGATAGCAAACAACTACGTGAGCTTGGTATCCGTGTGCGTGAAAAAGCACAAGCTGATACCAGCAAGCCTGCTGAATAAATCGTTTGATGATGCGCGGTTGCTGTCTACAGTGCTTGTTACGTGATTCATTACCATGTGAGTGGTCATGAATCCGTATCATATTTTCAAAGTCGTGCCATTGTCTGTACTGCAGATGCTGGCACGTTTTGCCGCTTGGGTTATCATTAAGATACCCAGTCTAAGTATCATGCGTACCATTCAGATCAATATGGCGCTGATTACTCATACATTGCCTGAGCAGCAAAAGCGCACATTGACCAAAGACATTATTTATCATCAATGTCTGACCAGTATTGAATCTATAAAAAGTTGGGCGATGCCACCTGAGTGGAGTATCGCTCAGATTCGTGATGTCCATAATAAAGACATTCTTTTAGAAGGTCTTGCCAATCCAAATGGCATGCTTGCTATCGTACCGCATCTTGGCACTTGGGAGATGATGAATGCTTGGCTCAACCAGTTTGGTGCGCCAACCATTATGTATAAGCCAGTTGACGGCAAATTCGCTAACGAGTTTATCCTTCAGGGTCGAGCACGACTTAACGCGACTTTGGTACCTACTGATGGTAGCGGCGTCAAAGCCGTGTTTAAAACACTCAAGCAAGGTGGTTTTAGTATTGTACTGCCAGACCACGTTCCAGAGCCATCAGGCGGCGTTGTCGTTCCGTTCTTTGGTATCGAAACATTGACCAGTACACTTGCCTCAAAATTGGCGAGCAAAACCAAATGTGCGCTGGTTGGCTTATCTTGTATTCGCCGTACCGATGGACGCGGTTTTGATATTTACTGCTACAAACTCGATGATCCAGCCTTGTATGACCGCAATGCTAAAGTGGCGACTCATGCTCTCAATCAGGCTATGGAGCGTATGATTACAGACAACTATAGTCACTATATGTGGGGCTATCGACGTTTTAAGCGTATTCCAAACTTAGGCAACCCTTATAAAAAAGATAAAGAGACTTTAGCAGCCTTTATCCAATCTCACCATTCTAGCGTTTCTAGTCGTTCTGCTAGTGATATCAACGATAGCGTTAAAAATGACAATGTTGAAAGCGACAATGCTAAAAACGATAGTACTGTTAAAAATGATAACACTAAGCTCGATAATCATTAGTCATCACCAACCTAGTGTTGCCTATTTATACATACCATCAGTTTAGACGTACCATCAGTCACAGCTATGCTAATATTGGCTGAACTCTATATCCTTTTATTTTTATTAGTCCTTCATTTATCTGACTATTATCTCAATACGAGTGCATTATGACATCTGACGTAACTAAGAACTCATCTATAGACCCTAATCAAACCAGCACAGATACTGCTGAACAGCGTTATATCATCTGTATGAAATGGGGCGACAAATATGGTCCTGAATACGTCAATCGTCTCTACAACATGGTTAGTCGACATTTAACCTTAGATTTCCAAATGGTTTGCTTGACCGATGACAGCACAGGTATTGACCCTGCGATTGCCTGTTATCCGATACCCGATATGGATTTACCAGCAGGTCCTGAACGTGGTTGGAAAAAACTGACTACTTTTAAACCTGAGCTGTATGATTTAAAAGGTGTGGCCCTATTTTTAGACATTGATATCGTCATTGTCGATAATATCGATGCGTTTTTTACTTATCAAGCAGTGCATGAAGACAGTGTCGTCATCATCCGCGACTGGAAAAAACCTTGGCGTATGATTGGCAATAGCTCTGTCTATCGCTTTAATATTGGTATGAATACCTATCCTGATTTGCTGTCCAATTTTGAGCGAAACTTTGAAACCATTCGCACCCAAGTACGTCACGAGCAGGCCTACCTCTCTAATTACTTGCGTGAACATCACCACTTAGAGTATTGGGATAAGACATGGTGTGTTAGCTTTAAGTACCAATGTATTGCGTCAATTCCTTTTAACTTTGTGCGCACACCTACTCTGCCGGATGATGCAAAAATCGTTATCTTCCATGGTGAGATTAACCCGCCCGATGCGATTGCTGGTAGTGGCGGTAAATGGTATCGACATGTAAAGCCAAGCCCATGGTTAAAAGACCATTGGCAATAAATTCTTAGCAATTAACCATATTTAGACAATTTATAATTAGCGTAAAGGCAGTGTATTAAGATATAAGATAGGTGAAATAAACGACTGGAAAATAGTATGGCGCTATATTTGAGATTACCTGCTACCGCTGGGTTCAATATTGATAATGAGCTCATCATTATCAATGCTTTTAATGCCAATGAATCAGCACAAAGCCTGCATGGAAAAGACGTCAATATTATCGCCTCAGGACCATCTATACAGCAGCTGCCGTTAGCAGAGCTACTAGATACACCTACTATTTTTGTCAATGGCAGTATCAGCCTGATTGGGCAGCATCAGTTTACCGATATTGTTGGTTACGTCATCAGTGATGCGCGCTTTATCAATCATCAGCCTGAGATTTTACAACAGTACTATACGGGTCAACCTCTATATGCAACATTAGCTGTCTTTGAAGCAATGGCCACCACGCACCCTGATATTATGCAAACGTACCACCATGCTATGCGGGTGTTGTACCCAGTAGATAGGCCATGGGGAGTGAAGTCAAACAAGCTATCTTTTAATACGCTTATCTTTAAGAAAAAATTACTCAATAAAAAAATGCCGCTATCGTACTTTATCAATAATCCAAACTTTATCATTGATAGCGATCATAAAGCGGCTGACATCGGCGTCTCTCTTAACATTACTCATGGATTTGTGGAGGCAGGTACTGTCGCTTATGTGGCGGCGCAGTTGGCGTTTTCGCGCCAAGCAGCGAGTATTCATCTGTACGGTATTGACCTGCTAAACAGTAAGCAACCACGGTTTTATGAAAATAAAAAC
Source organism: Psychrobacter sp. 4Dc (assembly GCF_002836715.1). Taxonomy (GTDB): domain Bacteria; phylum Pseudomonadota; class Gammaproteobacteria; order Pseudomonadales; family Moraxellaceae; genus Psychrobacter. Next base: position 9,989 of record NZ_PJAT01000153.1, on the reverse strand, counting down.
AATAGTGCACCAAGTATGCTCAGCAAGGTCATGAACGAGCGGATTGTCCCTTCGTTTAACTTACTCGGCAGAATCTATCAGTCGCATGGTGTTCCTGTCGTCAATCACTCTCCTATCTCTAAATCGCTATTCGACACTTTCTAGTTAATGACTCGTAATTAATAACCTCTACTTGATTGCGTTTAATTAAGAACCACTACACGTTATAAACCCTCATTTTTATCTGAATCTAAAACAGAACCAAACGCTAAGTACTGTCTTGCAATATGTTCAGGCAGTAATTGCTGGTTTAGCGGCACGATATAATCTGTAAGGTTGTCTATGGCTTGATTGATGAGTAACGTCAAGCCATCAATATCACCTACCGCAATTAAGTTTTGCTTAGGTAATAACTCTCGTGGACCAAAAGGACAATCCGTACTGATTACTGGCACACCCAGTGCCTGCGCCTCTACGATGACATAGCCAAAGCCTTCAAACTTAGAGGTGAGTACCATCAGTGCAGCTGATCTAATTAATAGATAAGGGTTGGTCTGAAAGCCTAAAAATTTAATACTATCGCTAATATTTAGTTGGACAGCCAACTGTTTAATCTCTGCTTCAAGCCTACCTTTACCTACTAGTACTAACGGCAGCTTTCGTTCTGTTTTGGTATACGCCTGTAGTAAGTCTCGATGACCTTTCATGCTGTCGAATGAGGCGACATGTACGATGTATTTTTTATCTACTAAGCTGAAATGTTCTAGATGGCTAGACGCTGCTGCTGTGGTCTTTATACCAGTAGCATCGCAAGGATTATAGATTGTTGTGGTTTTAGTGATATCTCCTATAAGAGCAATCAAATCTTGGCGTGCACCCTTACTTACACAGCTACAAAGATGAGCGCCATAAACCATTTTCAAATGATTTATAGTCTGTACTGGCGATTCTAATAATTGATTTTGGAACTGCTTTGATAGCGCTGTATGCAGTACATTTACGATGTTTGGCAACTGGCTATATGCCATAATCCAGTTTATCTTATAGATATTAGCCAGTATCAAATCTGGCTTCCCTATTTGGCTAAGCACGTAAGTATCAATACGTTTAGCAACTGATTCGTAGGCTTGTGCTTGCGTAGATTCTAGGTCGAGATTCTGCTCAGAAAACACCTCCTCATATGGCACGATGTGATATTGCACACGAGCGTCTAGTAGCATATCTTGCGTCGCTTCCAAACATAGAATATGAGGACGATAGCCCATATCTGCATAAGTGCTTGCCAACGTCGTAACCATACGCTCAGCACCGCGACCTTCAAGCGCTTTTAAAATAAATAGAATAATAGGTGGCATTGGTGTCTCAGCTTGGTTTTTTAACGGTATAGACATGATAGGTTAGCCAAATGAATGCATCTATGGTCATAATTATTGCAGCGTTCTAACTTTATATGCTAGTCTCACCTACCGCTGGTGCTCGGCATTTACTCAGTAAGGTACGAGCAGGATTTAACGGTATCTCTATAAAAAATTATAATTAGTCTAACTATCTAAATCGATTAAACCTTGTTAATAATCGCATCAGCAAATATCATGGCTGATCTAATATCGCTACTAAAATAGATGCATATCCGATGAGAACAGGATCAGTTATGAAGCAGCCTAGTGAAAACACATTAGACATCGTCATTGCTTGGGTAGATGGCGCAGACCCTATACTCAAGCAAAAGCGAGAACAGTTTAAGCCAACTAAAGAAGTGGCATCTGACGCAATAACTGACACGCGTTTCGCTAGCGACGATGAGATATATTATAATATTGCTTCTATCATCAAATATGTGCCTTTTTGTCGTCATATATATATCGTCACAGATCAACAAAAGCCAGCGTTCGTCGATGAGTTTGCCAAGCAAGGTATTTGCTCAGCAGATAAAATACGCATCGTTGATCATAAGGAGATATTTTCGGGTTACGAGCAGTTTTTGCCTACGTTTAACACTCGATCGATTGAGTCGATGATATGGAATATTGAGGGGCTATCTGATTACTTCATCTATATGAATGATGATTTCTTTTTTAACCAACCAGTAAAAATAGATGACTTTTTAGACGGTAAAAAGCTAAACATTAACGGCCACTGGCGTAAAAGTACGGCATTAAATGCTAAGCTTAATTTCCGAAAATCTCGCTTTAAACTCTTTGGAACACCGATTCAACCAAGGCACACTATCGCCCAAATGCTAAGCGCCAAAATACTCGGTATGGATCAATTTTTTGAAATTCATCACTATCCTCATATCGTCGATAGGAACATATTGAAAGATTATTTACTAAATCATCCTCAGCTACTGACAGAGCAGATTAGATATAAATTTAGAGATGTGGCGCAGGTGAACCCAATAACCCTGATGAATCATCTGAAAATTCAAAAAGATGAAGCGCATCTAAAACCCGATACCTCTGTCAACTATCTAAAAAATGGAAGTAGTGTCGATGATTTTATTACTGCTTTAGAAGATAAGTCTATCAAGTACGGTTGTATCCAAAGCCTAGATCTTCTGGAACCAGATTTACACAAAAAAATCAGCCAAGCCATGAAGCATAAATTTTTAGCGTATCTTCCCACTTCTGTGACGGGAACGCCAGTTAGCTGAGCTGACACGGTATCGTGATTTTTAGTCATATTTAGCATAAACCAATTTTGGATTAGATCCATCAAAGCGTAAACATTACTTGGATATATTATGAAAATAGCAGTAGTAGGTACAGGTTACGTAGGCCTATCAAATGCAATGCTATTGGCACAGCATAACGAAGTCGTCGCTGTCGACATTGTTCCTGAAAAAATCGACTTATTGAATACTCAGCAGTCCCCTATTGAAGATGAAGATATTGAAGATTTTTTATCAAATAGAAATCTCAACTTTTCTGCGACACTTGATGCGTCGGCGGCCTATAAAGGCGCTGATTTTATTATTGTGGCTACACCAACTGATTATGATGCTAAGACCAATTATTTTAATACATCAACGGTAGAAGCAGTGATTGAGCAAGTACTTTTGGTCAATCAACAAGCGACTATTATTATAAAGTCTACCGTACCAGTGGGATATACGGCGAGTATTAGAGAGCGTTATGCAACTGACCGTATTATCTTTTCACCCGAATTCTTGCGAGAAGGTAAAGCGCTGCATGACAACCTTTACCCTTCTCGAATCATTGTAGGTGAACAGTCAGAACGGGCTCAGTTATTCGCTAACTTACTCCTTGAAGGCGCGATCAAAAAGGACGTACCGCTACTATTTGTAAAGCCCACTGAAGCTGAGGCGATTAAATTATTTTCTAATACTTATTTAGCAATGCGCGTGGCCTATTTTAATGAGCTTGATACTTATGCTCAGACATTTGGGCTCGAAACCAAACAAATCATAGAGGGAGTCGGCTTAGACCCCCGTATTGGCGATCATTACAACAATCCATCTTTTGGCTATGGTGGTTACTGTTTGCCTAAAGATACCAAACAGCTATTGGCAAATTATGATGAGGTGCCAAGTAACCTAATAAAAGCCATTGTCGACTCCAACAGAACTCGTAAAGATTTTATCGCTGATAAAATTATCGAGAAGAATCCTAAAGTAGTAGGCATCCATCGACTGGTCATGAAAAGTGGTTCAGACAACTTTAGAGCTTCTGCGATACAAGGCATCATGAAGCGTATTAAAGCAAAAGGTATCAAGGTAATCGTATACGAGCCTGTATTAGAAGAAGAAGAGTTTTTTAATTCACGAGTAATCACGGACTTAGCAGAATTTAAGGCAATAAGTGATATCATCGTTGCCAATCGCTTGTCTGCAGAGATACAAGATGTATCTCATAAAGTATTTACACGTGATTTATTTGGGAGCGATTAATGAATATCTTAGTCACCGGTGCGGCAGGTTTTATAGGTTTTCATCTTATCAAGGCACTATTAGAAATAGAGCTACCTAATAGCAATAATTGCATCGTTGGTATTGATAACATCAATGACTATTATGACGTGAGCTTAAAAGAAAATCGCTTAAAAATACTAAACGAAATAGCAGAACCACAATACTTTACCTTCATTAAGCTAGACCTTGCTGATCGCGAAGCCATGTCTGATCTTTTTTGTATCTATCAATTCGATATTGTTATTAATTTAGGTGCACAAGCCGGTGTACGTTATTCCATTGAAAACCCACATGCTTATATGGATTCAAACATGGTAGGATTTTTAAATGTGCTTGAAGGCTGTCGCCAGACCAAAGTGGCACATTTACTGTATGCCAGCTCAAGCTCGGTCTATGGTATGAATATCAAACAGCCATTTAGTACTCAAGATCGCGTTGATTTTCCTATCAGTTTATATGCTGCTACCAAAAAATCTAATGAGTTAATGGCCCATAGCTATAGTCATTTATATAACATTCCTACGACAGGTCTGCGCTTCTTTACAGTTTATGGCCCTTATGGTCGACCTGATATGGCATATTTTTCTTTCACGAAAAAAATCCTAGCAGGTGAGACCATTGATGTATATAACAATGGCGAGATGCAGCGCGACTTTACCTATATTGATGATATCGTTGAAGGTATTATTCGGATAATGGATGAAACCCCCTCTCCTCAATACTCTACTATCACTACAGCGACCGCCCCTTATAAAATATATAACATTGGCAATAACCAACCAGTAACTTTACGCCGTTTTATCACTGCCATCGAAAGCGCTTGTGGCAAAAAAGCGCAAGAGAATTTATTGCCGATGCAAGCAGGTGATGTGCCTATTACTTATGCAGATATAGATGAGCTAACGACAGACATTGGTTTTAGACCGCAAACTAGCATTGAAGAAGGTATTTCAAAGTTTGTAAATTGGTATAAAGCGTATTATCGGGATAACAAATAGTCTCAAATGAGACATAAAATCTGATAAATTCTATAGTAGATATTGTAAAGAAGAGTCAAACTATGAAAACATTAACTTACTTAATCAATCTAGACGGTAGCGATGAGCGTCTAGAGAGATCGAGACAGCAGCTTAATCATATAAATTGGCCATTTGAACGCGTATCTGCCTATGATGGTCGCGGCAAAAATTTGTCGGAGTTTATAAACTATGATGATAAAAGTGCCAGAAGCAACTTAGGTCGTAGCCTCTTAAATTCAGAAATCGGCTGTTATCTAAGCCATTATCAATGTGCGCAAAAGTTCCTGGAAACTGATGCTGATATTTTAGTTGTATTAGAAGATGATATGAAGATGACCAGTAGTTTTAAACCTGTTGTTGATAAAACACTGACGTATCTACATACTCATCCAGAGTTGGACTGGTATCTGGTTAATATCGCAGCTAAAAAGAAGAAGCTTGCTAAAGACATTGTTACTTTTGATGCGCATACTTTATGGCATGCCTACTACTTCCCTATTCGCGGTTTGGGACTTATTTGGTCACGAAAAGGGGCAGAAGAATTTATTAAACAAGGCACAACCATTAATATGCCTGTTGATATTTTCTTTCAAAGATGGCTAAGCCGAAATGGTAAAGGCCTAGGCCTATGGCCCGCAGTGATAAGCCCGATGGGACTGGATAGTGATATCTTGGGCACACAAGCAACTCAGAATATACAGCGTAAAGAAAAAGAAGGTAGAGACTCATCTTATAATTTAAAAAAACAAAAGAGAATGCTACAAGACAAAGCGTCTGCCGTTAAAAACTTAATGACCACTAAATAGATCTGAGTTATTCAATTATGAAGAATTTTGTTATCAGCCTACAGTCAGCGACAGAACGTAGAGAGCATATTAATAATGAATTTGGTAAACATAATGTTAACTTTGAGTTTTTTGATGCGTTAACACCAGATACTGCAAAAATATATGTTCAAAAACATGACTTACCTTTCCAACTAGCACCTATGCATTTAACATCTGTTGAAATGGCCTGTATGATGAGTCATATCGCTGTTTGGAAAAAAGCAATCGATGAAAATATTCCTTACATAACCGTATTTGAAGATGATATTTACTTGGGTATAAATGCTGAACACTTCTTAAATAATTCTGAATGGATTAAACCTGATTGGAATATAATTAAGATTGAAACAGTCTATAACAAAGTGTTGTTGGACAATAAAACATACCACAATCTTCCAAAAGATCGCCAACTTATACTCTTAAAAGGCAAACATTTAGGAGCAGGAGCTTATACACTGTCCCTACAAGGCGTCAAGGATCTATTTAATTACAGTTTACAGCGTGAAATGCTGCCGATAGATGAAACTGTATTTAGAGACTATATCCTTGATAATCACGAGCCTGTTTACCAGATGGTACCAGCACTCTGTGTTCAAGACATTATAACAAGTAAGCGAGGCAAAGGACTGTTACTTCCCAGCTCGTTAGAAGAAGACCGTAGTAAACGTATGCGTTCTGCAAAGAAAAAGGGCTTAGAAAAAATCCGTAGAGAAGCAAGTAGACTAGTAGAACAAGCCAAATACTCACTATATGCCGAAGAGATACCTTTTAAATAACAACTGCCCAAGATAATCAAAATACTAACAAATAGTAAAATAATGAATTTTTGTTCAATAAAACCCTTTAGTCATAATTATTTATTTTAGAGCTATCTATATATGAAAAATCTAGTCATCAGCCTAAACTCCAAAAACGAGCGTAGGAAGCATATTGCAACTGAATTTCAAGAACACAATGTAAACTTTGAGTTTTTTGATGCCCTAACCCCTGATATAGCGGCTCCTTACGCTCAAAATTTAGGTTTAGATCTAGATAAAAGTCAGCTCACACCAACAGAGTTAGCTTGTATGATGAGTCATGTGGCTGTGTGGAAAAAAGCAATCGGTGAACGTATTCCATATATAACTGTTTTTGAAGATGATATTTATCTAGGCGTAGATGCTGAGTTGCTACTAAATAACCATGAATGGATTCAACCTGATTGGAATATCATTAAAATAGAAAGCTTTTATAAAAAAGTATACTTGTCTTCAAAAACCTATAATATTTTGTCAAAAAAACGTTATATAGCACAACTTAAAAGCAAGAATCTAGGAGCTGCAGGCTATATTCTTTCTCTACAGGGTGCAAGAATACTTTTAGAATATGTTTTGCATAACGATATTCAGCCTATTGATGAAACTATTTTTAATTATTTTATAACCAAAAATCAAGAACCTATCTTTCAAATGGTGCCAGCGCTATGTGTACAAGAAATGATTATGAAAGAATCACTGGAGTCTCTTTCTTTACCCAGCTCGTTAGAAGAAGAACGTAAAATACGAAATTCTTTGAAAAAGAAAGAAGATAAAAATATAATCTTTAAAATAAATAGAGAAGTTAAAAGACTTATCCTTCAATTAAAAGAAATCCTGCTAGCAAAGAAAGTTATTTTTAAATAATAATTGTCAATAGCTCTTCATAGGCTATCAAATAATGAAATAATAAATCTCTATTTAAAAACCTTTTAACCGCAACTTCTTATTTTAGAGCTAGCCATATTATGAAAAATCTAGTCATTAGTCTAACTTCCAATACCGAACGAAGGCAACATATTTCGACTGAATTTCAAGGACACAATGTGAACTTTGAATTTTTTGATGCCCTAACCCCTGATATAGCGATTCCTTACGCTCAAACATTAGGTTTAAATCTAGATAAAAGTCAGCTTGCACCAACAGAGTTAGCATGTATGATGAGCCACGTTGCTGTTTGGAAAAAAGCAATCGATGAAAGCATGCCATATATAACTATTTTCGAAGATGATATTTATTTAGGCATAGATGCTGAGTTACTACTGAATAACTATGAATGGATTCAACCTAATTGGAATATCATTAAAATAGAAAGCTTTTATAAGAAAGTATATTTGTCTTCAAAAACCTATAGTATTTTGTCAAAAAAACGTTATATAGCAGAGCTTAAAAGTAAAAACCTAGGTACTGCAGGCTATATTCTTTCTTTAGAAGGTGCAAAAATACTTTTAGAATTCGTTTTACATAACAATATCCACCCTATTGATCAAACTATTTTCAACTTTTTTGTACATGATCATAAAGAACCAGTGTTTCAAATGGTACCAGCATTATGTGCTCAAGAAATGATTATAAAAGAATCACAAGAGCCTCTCTCTTTACCCAGCTTGTTAGAAGAAGAACGTAAAATACGGCTAGCTAGAGAGCCTATAGATAGAAAAAAACATCAAACTGCTTTATTCAAGATTAATAGAGAAATCAGTAGAGTTTTCTTGAAAGCTAGAAAAACACTATTAACGACAAAAGTAGACTTTAAATAAATTTTTAAGAGATTTAATCTCAATAGGTTTCAAAAATAATATTAAAAGGTATTAGGTATTAGATTATGATAAATGTTGATAGCCTTAAACTTTTAGGACAAGGCACTCAAAAGCTATAGTCAATCCCACCTAAAAGTGTTATAAACTAACTATCAAATTCAATTGTTATTATAAAGACCATGACTTACTCGCTAGATTTTCGCAAACAAGTACTAAAAAGCTTAGATGATGGTATGACCTTTGCCGAGGCAGCTGAATTCTATAATCTCAGCCCAACCACCATACAGAACTGGAAGAGACGTGTTCATAGCAAAACAACCAGGCAAACCAAACCCTATAAAATACCAGATGATGTGCTACTTAATGATGTCAAAGAACATCCTGATGATTACCAGTATGAGCGAGCACGTCGTCTAAACTGTAGTAAAACAGGCATTCATCATGCCCTAAAGCGTCTAGGCATCAGTCAAAAAAAAGACTTTAGAACATCCAAAAGCCTGTCCGATCAAAAGAGCGATATATCAGAATAAGCTTGAGCACTTTAAGCAGCAAGGCTACCCCATTGTATATATGGACGAAAGCGGCTTTGAGCACGAGACCATTCGCTCTCATGGCTATGCACCGATTGGTGAGCCTTGTATCGATAGCTACAACTGGCAAGGTAAAAGGCGAACCAACGTTATCGGTGCTCTATATGAAAAGATGCTGTTTGCCCTAGATTACTTTAAGCACAACATCAACAGCATCGTCTTCTATCACTGGTGCAAACACAAGCTAATCCCAAGTCTTAAAACCAAATGCGTGATTGTGATGGATAATGCCAGATTTCATAAGAGTAAGCGTATTCAAAAGCTACTGAATAGGCATGGTCATCGTATTCTATGGCTGCCGCCGTACAGCCCTGATTTGAACCCTATTGAGAAGAAATGGGCTCAGGTGAAGTTTCTACGCCAAGGCTGGATGGAAAACGACTTATCCAAATTGTTTTATGATGTTTGTCCTAACCATAACAATTTTATTTTGAGCTGACTATAGTTTATGAACATCCACTAGACCCTAGTAAAGTTATTAAAGTAATGAAACCTGAGAATGCAACATACGATGGTGGTAGAGGTAATCAAAATTATTTGCGCTCACATCGCTCTCAAGGCATCTATAGACAGTTTCGTAGAGAGTTACTACAATATCTTCAATTATGTAAAAACACTTATAGCCAGAAAGTATTCACTTTTCCTATTGAAACTGTTTATGGTTTTGCTGCTACTGATCAAGGATTAGGTTTAGTTACTGAGAAAATAATAAGCCCTAATGGCTTCCCTCTCACATTGAATGAGCTTTCTGAAAAAAATATTTTTCACGATAAACATGCAAAAGCATTGGAAATATTTTTTGATAAATGCTGTGAAATGCATATCGTCTTCGGCGAAGTAAACATAGCAGGTATCATGTACACTGAACAAAGACAAGGAGTACCCGAGTTTGTATTAGTTGATGGAATTGGCGAAAAACTGGTTATTCCATTTAGATCTATGAGTAAAACTATCAATACCTTTAACATCAGAAAGGTTGAACGTATATTAAAAAATAAAATTAGTTTTTATATAAAATGAATTTCTGAAAATCAATATTTTATTATCTTATTTTTAAAACCGAACTAATTAAAGTGGAGATTATATCTT
>NZ_PJAT01000152.1 GCF_002836715.1 Psychrobacter sp. 4Dc | reverse complement strand
TAATGAAAGCCCGCCGTATCGTTGAAACTGTCATTGGTCAGCTATCAGAACGATTTAATATACAAAGGGTACGAGCAAGAGATTTATGGCATTTGTCTCATCGATTGATTCGTAAAATCCTGTCACACAATCTGTGCTTTGTACTCAACAAAAAACTTGGTAATCCGCCTCTTCAGTTTGATTTGCTTATTTCAAGTTGAGAGTGGGGTGATTTAATATATAAATTAATGCAGAGTGACTCTTATGAAAAAAAATACTGATGACAATAACCAAGGTTTGGTGAAAATCCGTCTCGATAAATGGCTTTGGGCAGCTAGGTTTTATCGTACACGCACCCTAGCCAAACAAGCGATTGAAAGTGGACGCGTGCACTATGCTGGTAGCCGGGTAAAAACCAGTAAAGAGATTTCAGTCGGAGATGAGCTAACCATTCGTCAAGGCTCAGCGACCGCTATGACTGAAAAGACGGTCGTTGTTGAGGCGCTATCTGCACAGCGTGGCAATGCGACCGCCGCTGAGGTACTATATTCAGAGACCAAAGAAAGCGAGACGCGCCGTGCTTACTATGCCGAACAGCGTAAACTAGCCAACCTTGCTCGTCCTGACAACAAACCCAACAAAAAAGAGCGACGCGATCTACAACGTTTTAAAAGTAATCAAGATTAAAACCGTTTCACTATCTCACCTTTTGGCCATGCATCATATGGCCAAATTTTCATTGTTAAATGACGCTATTGTTTAGTCTCTATCCTTGCCATTCCAAGCATTAAGCGTTACGCTAGCAGCTGATTCAATCGATTGCATGCTAATAAAAGCCGCATTAACAATGCTGGTCTCTTATAGCATGTTTTTTTTGTTATAGAAGGTCATATTATGCTGATGAAAGCCTGTACTCCCTCGTCTGTATTATTGGTATGTTTGGGAAATATCTGCCGCTCCCCTACTGCTGAAGAAGTTTTTCGTCAGCAAGCAGCGATTGCTGGACTATCTATAAAAGTAGACTCAGCAGGCACCAGTGATTGGCACGTTGGCAGTGCGCCTGATGCTCGCTCACAACGTCATGCTAAGTCACACGGCTATAAAATTAATAAGCTGGTCGCTCGTCAAGTCAGTACCAGTGATTTTCATGATTTTGATTTAATCTTAGCCATGGATTCACAGAATCTAGCTGATCTACAAGCTATCAAAGATGGCATTATAGAGTCAGAAGATAATTTAGCAACACTAGCGCTGTTCAGTGAAGAAGACCCTACCTATTGCGGTAGCGATGTGCCAGATCCATATAAGGGCGATAACGATGATTTCGAAGAAGTGATCGAGCGTATCGAATCAAGCGCCCAAGCTTGGATAGAAAGCTGGAAAGCCTGCTAGCCATACCGTCTATATTTCTGCTACTCTTGCATCCGGTATCCTCTATAATAAGGTTAATCTTCTATAAAAGAGCTACAGCGTTAACCTCGCTTGAAGTATCACAGTTACGTCTGCACTCAGTTGCTTTGTATCTCTTTTAAATTGAAACAACTATAGCTACCTTATCATTTATTATCCTTTTGCCACATAGGCTATGTTATGACCCAAGCTTCACGCCTTGACCACAGTACTCAGTCTACCATCAGCTCTGATGTTTCGAATGTTTCAGCGACTACCGTAGTCATTGATTCAATCGATTTGTCACATGATAATACTATGGCATTGGCCTGTGTTGCTGATTCTGTCGTGACATTAGAGAATGAAGCGCAGCTTGATGATTTTATGGCAGCTTATATAGAGGATACAGCAGACAAATTGCCACTGTTTGTACTGTCTGGCGGTAGCAATGTTTTATTGCCTGCCGCTTTGAAAGCCATAGTATTACAGCCAAAGATGCGTGGTATTCATCTGACCGAACAAACTGACGATTATGTCGATATCGAAGTAATGGCTGGCGAAAACTGGCATGATTTGGTCGTACATACGGTCAATCAAGGTTGGTATGGGTTAGAAAATCTTGCCTTAATACCGGGTCTGACAGGCGCTGCACCCATACAAAATATCGGTGCATACGGCGTACAATTAGAAGACCACTTACAGTATGTACGCGCCTATCATTTGCCGACACAAACTTGGCACCATTTATCAGCTGCTGATTGCCAATTTGGCTATCGTGACAGTATCTTTAAACGCACACCAAACACATGGCTTATTAGTCGTGTGGGTTTCAGATTACATACTGATCCTGCCAATATTTTAGCCAGTTATGGCGATGTACAGACTGTGGCGCAGCGCTATGCGGAGCAACAAGGGCGCGAGCAAGCAACTCCTGCTGACGTTATGCAAGCTATTATAGATATTAGACAACAAAAGCTGCCTGACCCAAAACAGCTACCTAATTGTGGCAGTTTTTTTCAAAACCCTATTATCGCTCAGGAGCGGTTCACAGCGCTGCAAGCAACTTATCCAGCTATCGTTGGTTACGCGATGCCTGATGCAATGGTAAAGGTTGCCGCAGGCTGGCTCATTGAGCAAGCAGGGTTAAAAGGGGGCGGCATTGCACCTATTTTTACGCATAAACAGCAAGCACTAGTATTGACCAATCATACGCCTCAGCAAGCCACGCAAGAAGATGTAGCCATAGCGCAGAAACATATCGCTGCTACTGTCTATGAAAAATTTGCCATTCAATTGTCACGTGAGCCAGTCTGGGTAAATGCTGATGGCTCAATTGGATATGCTGAGCATGTTGCCTAAAAAATCATGGTCTAAGCGGCTATTATCTAAACGATTATGGCGATATTACTTGCGGTTTTCTGAACGCATGGTGACACTATTTCGCATTATCAATATTACTTTCATACTAGGCTCCACGTCTGTTATTTTAGTAATTATTAGCCTATTTACCCCGCTGTTTTCGCAAGCAATCGTTTATATTTTTTCTCTATTGCCGCTACCTGACATGCCTGCTGCTGCCATGAGCTCCCCGCCTACCGCTTATGTAGTCCTAGGCGGCGGTCTGACCAATGACCACAACAACCAAATTATCCTAAATCGCTATAGTCTCAATCGCGCCCGTACCGCTGCAGGCGCTTACCATGACTTACCTCTACCGATTGTACTGAGTGGCGCTGAAGCTCCATGGCTCGGTCAATGGTTGATGGAACACGGTATCGACGGACTGATCAGTGAAAATGCTAGCATGAATACATGTGAAAACGCCCGCTTTACAGCCAAACGCATTCCGTTACGCCATGTATATCTGATTACTGATAGCTATCATATGGCGCGTGCACGCAGACAGTTTGCCTTAAATGGTATCAATAGCACACCACTCCCTGCGCCACTGCCAGTAAGACGCGACTGGATGAAGCCTGCACACAACTTAAGTCACTCACGGCGCGCTGTCTATGAGGTCGCAGCCTATCTGCGCGATGTGATACGTCCCCAGATGGACTGCCGCCATGCCAATGATGTGACTTCGCAGCAGCTATTAACCCCAAGAGGCAATGCCACAAAAAACTCTGACGAATAAACGTTAAAGATGTATACGATACCATTGAGAGACGCATTCTAAATGCTACCGAACATCCACTACATTTGTGATGGGTGTATAATAATAAGAGACACTGCTATTTAAGAGATTTGCCATGCTCAGTATATTTTTATTAATTCCATTAAGTCTCATGCTGTTTGTGGTTGCTATTTGGGCAGTGCGTTATGCGGTCAAGTCAAATCAATTCGAAGATCTGGACAATGCATCACAGCGTATTATATTGGATGACCGTCAAGAACGCCGCCAAACTATGCAGGCTCATGAACGCTCAGCACCTACCCAGCAGCAAGATAAAACAGCCGCAACTGATGGAAATAACGATCATTCTGAGATAAATAAAGATTCAGAAATCTAATTTATCTGCCTTATAAATGCGTAATTTATTGGTGCCGTTTTATTAAATAATTCAGCACTAGCAAGTTCGCCCTTTACCATTCTTAGGAGACGCATTCATGACCATCGCTTTACTTGTGGCGGCATTACTAATGGGATTCTTTGGTTCACCGCATTGTTTAGGCATGTGTGGCGGTCTTGTGACCGCATTTGGTCTGTCTATGAAAGATGTCAGCCCCGCCAAACGTCGTGCTTTGGTGGCCACGTATCATTTTGGGCGTTTAACGAGTTACGCATTATTGGGTTTAATTGCAGGGCTAATCGGTATTACCGTATTAAAGCCATTGATGATGGGTAATAGTACACCGCGTATTTTATTAGGATTGGTACTGGTATTCGTCGGTGTGACGATGCTTGGTGCGCCGTTTTTGACTAAGCTTGAACGTTTTGGTATGCGCTTTTGGCAGTATCTTAGCCCATTGCGTCAAAAGGTATTTCCACTTAATACTTTTCCGCGCGCATTAACAGCAGGGTTGCTTTGGGGCTTTTTGCCTTGTGGTTTGGTATATGGCGCTCTACTAATTGCGGTCGTTGCTCATAATCCATTAAGCGGTGCTGCGTTGATGTTTGTCTTTGGTCTAGGAACCATACCGATGTTGGTTGCGACGCATGAAACGGTGGGTTGGCTACGTGATAAGATTGGACGTTTTCGCCTAAGACAGCTAAACGGTGCGGTTATGGTGATATCAGGTTTGGCAGTAGCGGTCGTGCCGATGGTCATGGCAAATATGCATGGCGGCCATGGTGAGATGAACCATGGTAGCCACGCTGCTATGATGTCTGATATGGACTCTCATAATATGAGCCAAATGAATCATGATATGAATATGGCAGAAGACATGGATCATAACATGCAGGATATGGACAACCATATGGATCATAGTATGCATGACATGAGTGATGAATCAATGGACATGAATCACCATGAACATACTGAAATAATGGAACATGCTCAATAAAATTATTTAAACAGATACTATTAACACTTAGCATATAACAAAGCCCTCAATACCATTTTTGATATTGAGGGCTTTTGCTTGTTAAATAGTGCTCAGTTTATAGCAATTATTCCTGCCATTGCTCAAGCGTAAACTTGGTTTCTAAATGCTTCTCTAATGCCGGTATATTAAAGGCATCATCCTCACTCACAAAGCTGATACTAATACCTGTCTGACCCGCACGGCCCGTACGACCGATACGGTGTACATAGTCATCTGGCTGATCAGGCAAAGTAAAATTAACCACATGGCTGATATCATCGACATGGATACCGCGCCCTGCTACATCTGTCGCCACCAAGATAGATGCGTGACCATCTTTAAATCGCTGTAAGTACTTCTCACGTTTTTGCTGAATGACATCGCCCGAGAGCATCACAATATTATGCGCTTGACGCAGTTTGTGATACAGACGCTTTACTTGGTCTTTACGATTGGCAAAGACGATGACCTTCTCTACTGCTTCATCACTGATAATACGCTGCAAGGCGTCTAGCTTTTGATCTTCTGTCAGCAAATAAAAATGCTGATCTACTAACTCGCTGGTCTTGTGTTCAGGCTCAATTTCAACAAACTGAGGCTCATGTAACCAACGATAGGCCAAATTCATCACATCTTGGTTAAAGGTTGCAGAAAACAGCAAGCTTTGGCGATCGGTATTGGCAGGCATTCGACCAACTAGGCGCTTGATATCAGGAATGAACCCCATATCTAACATGCGATCGGCTTCATCAAGTACCAGTACTTCTACTCTATCTAGATACACCATGCCTTTATTAGCAAGGTCAATTAGACGGCCAGGCGTCGCTACCAAGATATCAACGTATTGACGTTCAAGCTCGTGCTGCTGAGTTTCATAATTAGTACCGCCCATAATACAGACGCTATGTAGCGAGGTATATTTGGTTAATGCAATGCAGTCATCAAATATTTGCTGAGCCAATTCGCGAGTTGGCGCCATGACCACAGCGCGCGGCTCACCAAGATAGCGCTCTTCGTCATTAGTAAATGGACGCTTAAGCAAGGCTTCCATAATAGTCAGTAGAAAAGTCGCTGTTTTCCCTGTGCCCGTTTGTGCTTGTCCAATAGCATCTTGATGTGCCAATGTATGCGGTAGTATCTTTGCCTGAATGGGCGTCAATTCAGTAAATCCTAGATCACTTACTGCACGCAGGGTCGCTGTTGAAAGTGGCAAATCAGTAAACGTTGTAAAATTGCTCAAAAAAATATCCTTTTAAATGAATTGCTTGTATTTTATTAATTATAAATAGGCTCACAATGAACCTTTATAGTGTCAAATGTAGTGTTTAAACCGTAATCAGTAAGCGTAGCTTTATCAAGTCTGCAAACTACCATCAAACATATAGGCATAAAAAAAGCCAAGCCCAAATCCAATCCTACCAAATATGCTGCAGTTCACTCAACATAGGTAAGATAAGATGGGCTTGACTCAGTAGTATATCAGTAGTTTGTACAGACATTATAACTAAACCGCTCTAATGCCTGAGTAAATTACTCTTCTATCTTTCTGACTTCTTCAGCTTGCAGACCTTTGTCACCTTCTACTACGCTGAACTCAACTTTTTCGCCATCTTTTAGAGAACGATAGCCATCACCCTGAATCGCGCGGAAATGGACAAAAATATCTTCTCCGCTGTCACGTTGAATGAAACCAAAGCCTTTTGAGTCATTAAACCACTTAACGATACCTTGCTCACGAGCTGACATAATATTACTTCCTAAAAAAGTCCGCTTAGCCCTAGCTTCCTTTGCGACATTGCATATAAACAGGGTCTAAGATTATGAAATCAAACATTAAGAGTATTACTACTCTACTTATCATCGTCTATGCAGTGCTTTAATTACCTACATAGTACTTCCATAACGAATTAGCTAAACGCCCTTATCGTCATGAAATTCGATGATAGCAACAAACTTGCAATATTTATTGCATAAAAAATATCATAGCACGGGTTTTTAGCAACATAAAGACTTTTAATATGCTTTTTGATATCTAAATAATTTTTTAGATAAATTTTTATAACCTAGCTGGCAAGCTGTTATGATAAAGAGCAAAATGTGTTGAAGCCAATTTAGCTTGGCAGCTCACGCCTTAAATTATTCATATATTATTATAAATTATTAACACCGCTCAATAGTTACCGAGACCATTATGACCTCCTCTACTCCATCAAAAACAGCCGAACAATCGACTAACGAAAATTCAAATCAAATATTGACTCATAAATTACTATTGGTAAACGGAGTAAATCTGAATTTACTCGGTAAGCGGGAACCGCATATTTATGGTCATACGACACTTGCTGATATAGAAAAGCAACTAGTTGAGCACGCCGCTCGCCACGGTGTAGAGTTGATATGTATACAGTCCAACCATGAAGGTAAGCTAGTAGACGATATCCAGCATCATGGACTATTAGCGGATAAATCTGCCCAAGTCGATGCTATTATCATTAACCCAGCTGCATTTACGCATACTTCAGTAGCGATGCGCGATGCGCTATTGGCCACCCAAAAACCATTTATAGAAGTACATTTATCCAATGTTCATGCCCGTGAGCCTTTCCGTCATCATTCATATCTAAGTGACGTTGCGGTCGGAGTTATTTGCGGCTTGGGACAATTAGGCTATCAAATGGCACTTGATTACTGGTTGAGCAATATGTATGCAGTTGACACAAGCAAATGATATGACTGTGCTTACTTTTTTATAAATGATTACTCGCGTCTTCACACATTAGTCAAACAGTAATTTTGCAATTAAAATAATAGAATTACGACTGAGCAAACAACCCATTATACGGTGACATGAATGGCAAAATCGTCCGGAAAACGCTTTATGAAACTCGCTGGCATGACAGCGAGTATTGCTGGCAAAGCCGCCAAAAACTCATTTAAGCATCTCTCAAGTGACGAAGAAAAACGTCTGCAAGCTCGCTCAGATCTGATGCAAGACGTGGGCGTTCAAATTGCCGAAACGTTGGGTGAGATGAAAGGCGCAGTAATGAAGGTCGGACAGATTGCTTCACAATATAAGGATGTTTTCCCGCCTGAGGTTGCGTCAGCACTTGAAAAGCTACAGAAAGATGCGCCGCCAATGCCGTATGCGCAGATACAAGCCCAAGTTGAACGCGAACTGAAAGCGCCGATCTTAGAGTTATTCAGCGAGTTTGAAGAGACACCCTTTGCCGCAGCATCTATTGGACAAGTGCATAAAGCGACGTTGCCATCAGGTCAAAAAGTGGTGGTCAAAGTTCAGTATCCTGATGTCGATGAAAACTGCGATAGCGATCTCAAACAAGTACGTATGGCTTTAAAAATCGCTGGCGTGCTCAATATGAGCAAGCAACTACAAGAGCAGCTTTTTAATGAGATTCGCCAGAGCCTGCACGATGAATTAGACTATGTTAAAGAAGCTCATAACTTACGCGTATTCGGCGCTTTTCATGCAGAAGATGAAGGCCTTATTATTCCCAAAGTGATTAGCAGCCATTCTTCTAGACGGATTTTAACGTTAACCGAAGAGATGGGAGAGACATTGACTGTCGCTGCAACATGGGACAATGACGTCAAACAAAAAATAGCTGAGCGTTTATTTCATTTTACCGCAGGCCAGCTATTTGGATTATACCGTATGCACTGCGACCCTCATCCAGGTAACTTTGCGTTCCGTCATGATGGCAGTGTCGTGGCTTATGACTTTGGGGGCATCCGCAGTTATAGTGATAGCGAAGTACAGCTATTCAAACGCTTTGTCAAACATGCGATAAGAGGTGACGTCACTGCACTTGAACAGGATTTGATTGCGCTAGATATTCGCCGCGAAGATGACAAGAACATCCCTGGTGAGTTTTATGAAAAGTGGCTATCAATCGGACTCAAACCTTTATCCATTAGCCCGTATCAAGAAGGAAATTTTGATTTTGGTAGTAGCCAAGTCCATCATGAGGCAATCGCACAGATGCGTACGTCTTTGAAGTACTTTGGTCAGTTTCAACCCTCAGCCACCACTATGATGCTAGACCGTACTGTATCAGGACAATACTGGAATCTGGTCAATCTAGGCGTCGAGATCGACCTCTCACCACTGGTTGATGAATATATCGATGCATAGTAGGTATGTTGACTGTCACGATTAAATCTGTCTCTAAATATGTAGCGCGTGACCACAACGATCGCAAAAGTCTGCCCCTACTGCATGACCGAATTTACCACAGTTGGGGCAAGTCACTGGGTTAAGTTGTGGACGCATATTACGTGCTAACTCTGACGTAAAAATACCTGTTGGTACCGCAATAATCGAATAACCCGTGATCATGACCATGGTTGCAATTGCTTGGCCGAGTGGTGTTTTGGGTGACATATCACCATAGCCAACCGTCGTCATCGTGACAACTGCCCAGTAGATAGACAGTGGAATACTGGTAAATCCATTTTCCGGCCCTTCTACCACATAAATAATCGAACCAAAGATGGTTACCAATAATACAAGCGATAAGAAAAAGACCGTGATTTTCTGCTGACTGGTTTTTAATGCAGACGCCAAGAACCCAGCCTGTTGCATATAGGCCTTGAGCTTAAGAACGCGGAACACACGTAAAATACGTAATACCCGTATCACAAGTAGATACTGCACGCCTACAAACATTAGGCTCAAATAACTTGGCAATACAGACAGTAAGTCTACTATTCCAAAGAAACTAAAAGCATATCGTAAGCGGTTGGGTGCTGAAAACAGCCTTAACGCATACTCAATAGTAAACAAAATGGTAAAAAACCACTCTGCATAAAAGAACAACGTGCCATACTGCAAACGCATATATAGCACACTATCAAGCATGACGACGGCCACACTGGCTAAAATTGCAATCAGCAATACAATATCAAAGAGCTTACCCAGACGAGTATCTGTGCCTTCAATAATGATATGCGTACGGTTACGCAAGTGTGTAAGAGCTTCGGCGGTTGGTTGCTTCATAGAATCAGTACTTTATAAAATCAATGGCTTGATAGCACGCAATGACTTAAAATGTGATGGATAAGGGCAAGTTGGTCAAAATAGCTAAAACTGGTTTATAATATCGCTCACCTATCACAGTGAATACAATCTATAAGTTGCCACAGTGTAGCAAAAAAGCACTCTCAACAACATACAAATCATTAACGTGCCAGTAGCGCTACTACCTCAAATAGACAAAGTAATGATAGTATAAAATCAGGCAATCAGATATCGAAGGTTGTTGTTGATCACTCTTTTTACCCATAAAAATAGTACGTAGAACTTAAGGATGTTATATGGCAGGCCATTCAAAATGGGCAAATATTAAACACCGTAAAGCCCGTCAGGATGCAGTAAGGGGTAAGATATTTACCAAGATTATTCGCGAAATCGTTTCAGCTGCCAAACAAGGCGATCCCGATCCTGACAAAAACCCACGCTTACGTGCAGTTATCGAAAAAGCTCTATCCGTCAATATGACGCGCGACACGATTAATCGTGCTGTCGACCGTGGTACAGGTGGCGGCGATAATGAGAATATGGAAGAAGTCAGTTACGAAGGCTACGGTGTTGGTGGTGTGGCTGTACTGGTCGAAACCATGACTGATAACCTTAACCGTACGGTCAGCGAAGTACGTCATGCTTTTACCAAGAATGATGGTAATCTTGGCACATCAGGTTCAGTGGCGTATCTATTCACTAAACGTGGCGAAATCACTTTTAACGATGTCAGCTTAGAAGATGAAGTGATGCTCGTTGCACTAGATGCGGGCGCCGTTGATATCGAAAATGATGGCGAAAGCTTGCTCGTTATTACTGAATGGGAAAGTTTCGGTCAAGTCCAAGATGCCCTTAATGCGGCTGGTCTTATTTCTGACAACGCCGAAGTCACTATGTCACCATCTACCACGGCTGAGATCGACAATGTTGATGATGCTGAAAAGATCATGAAGATGATCGATATGCTAGAAGATGCTGATGATGTGCAAGAAGTTTATACTAACGTGAACTTCTCTGCTGACGTCATGGCTCAGCTTGAAGCATAAGCTTATTAATTGTTCAGTAAAAAGGGCCAGATACTAAAAGTATTTGGCCCTTTTTTATTAAGATAGCTCCAGACTCAGTTCTATGTCCAACTTCCTTCAAGTGCTAGTAAATACTCTTTTTTATCTAGCCCGCCTGTATAGCCACCGAGCTTACCGTCGCTTGCAATGACTCGATGACAAGGAACGATGATACTAAAAGGATTTTTACCATTAGCCTGCGCAACCGCACGAAACCCCTTTGGACTGTTGACACGCTGCGCGAGTGTGGCATAGCTAATGGTTTCGCCATACTCAATACCTTGTAATGCCTGCCATACTCTTTGCTGAAACTCAGTGCCCATAGAGAAGTCTAAAGGCAAATCTAACGTCTTACGTTTACCATCAGCATAGTCTTTGAGTTGGAAAATCGTTTCTATCAATAATGCTTGAGCAGGTTTGTTCATGCTTAGGCTATTTTTATCTATAAAGGTAAAGTCTTCATCTGTCAGTCCATAGTACTTTTTAAGTTTGGGTACAGATTTTGAGCTGTGCCACGAGTTACCTGCCAGCAGCCAGTTGGCTTCAACAAGCATAGACTGACCATGCTCATTGACACGAGCAATTAGCGTTAATCGATGTGACCCAAACGCTGCTGTGGTAACTATCATAGCGTCTACTTCCCTATTATCTTAAAAATGATTTACCAATTAAAACTGGCTCTTTTATTCTTTATCGTCGGTCTCGAACAAGGCGGCGACAAATTGCTTCGGACTAAAAGAACGTAAGTCGTCAATCGACTCACCCACACCAATATAGCGGATAGGCACATCTGTCGTTTCGGCAATATTAAACACCACACCACCTTTAGCAGTACCATCTAACTTAGTAATAGTGATGCCTGTCAGCGGCACAACTTTATTGAATAGCTCGACTTGGTTAATAGCATTTTGACCCGTGCCAGCATCCAGCACAATCATACCTTCATGCGGAGCACTTGGATCCGCCTTACGCATGACACGTACGACCTTCTCTAACTCTGCCATCAAATGTGTCTTGTTTTGCAGACGTCCAGCAGTATCGGCGATGAGCACATCGATATTTTTTGCTTTGGCTGACTGCATCGCATCAAAAATGACAGAAGCGCTGTCAGAACCATGACCTTGCGCTACCACTGGAATATGATTACGCTCGCCCCAAATCTGTAGCTGCTCAGTAGCTGCCGCACGGAACGTATCACCCGCTGCCAGCATAACTGATTTACCTTCACCCTGTAGACGCTTGGCAAGCTTACCAATCGTTGTGGTTTTCCCTACGCCATTGACCCCTACTACCAATATAACAAATGGCTTTTTGCTAGTATCAATCACCAATGGCTCAACTTTTGGCGTTAGGATATCAACCAACTCACTTTGCAATGCTTTATATAGAGAATGTGCATAAATCAAGTCACCACGATCTGTCTGCTCAGTAAGGCTCTTGATGATACGGTTCGTCGCGTTGACGCCAATATCGGCTACCAATAGCTGATCTTCAACTTCTTCTAATAGCTCGTCATCAATCTCTTTACCACCGATTAAGATACTGACCATGCCTTCAGCTAAGTTTTTGCGTGACTTACTGAGGCCCGTTTTCATACGGTTGAACCAGCTGCCCTTTTTCTTATTCTCTTTTGTCTCTTGTGACTCTGTAGCGGACTCTTTTGCAGTATCTGCCTGTACGTCGCTGTTAGCCACTGGGTTTACGCTTGGCGTATCACCTAACTGTTCTTGCAGCGGCATAGCGGGAATAGTTGACGCAGCATTTGATTGACCTGTAGCGGCTGTCTCTGTAGCGCTTGAAAAGCTTTCAGAATTACCTTTAGGGACATTATGCTCTTCTGTCATGACAATTGGCGTCGCCAAAGCAATATTTTCTGCAGCATCATTGCTAGAGACGTCTTGGTTTACCGTACTGTCCTTTTGTGGCGCAATACTCTCTGTTTCATCAATAATGGGCACAGATTGCACTGGTAGACTGGGTAAGGTAATATCATCGTCATCTAAGTCGTCAAGACCAGTATCAAGGTTAATGACTACGCGGTTGCTATTGTTTGGGTTGTTCATAAGTTTGCCCTAAAAGTTATCACAATCAATTATTTGTTTATTGTTAATGGATTTATAGGTTGTCATCTGGCTACGAGCGACATGACGCTTAATTTTGACCTATTTTAGCATAATTCAAGTCGTGCTCAGCCCTTACCCTATTAGACTATCGTCAAAATTTATTTGTTTAAAAAATCACTCAATGATTTGAGAAAGTTTTGCTTAAGGTTTGGACACAAAATTCTGACCTGTTACTTGTCAGACTTCGCCTACTCTACCAAGACTTATTCGATAAAAACTTATTAGGAATCCGTTATGTCATTACTCTCTAAGCACTATAAGAAAATCAGCAGCATCAGTGTGGCTGTTTTATTAACGACGACTATATTGGTGACCGGTTGCACCACGACGCAAGAGTTCAGACCAACTGCTAGTGTTATGGTTGGTGCCCAGACCTCTTTATAATGTTTTCTATCGCTATGATTAGTATCTAATTCTTCTATTATTATTTTATATAAGTAGACCATACCATGCCATTGTCTTTACCTCTAGCAGCTGCACCATTACGCATTGCTTGTGCCTTAGCAGTAGCAGCGTCACTTGCTGCGTGTCAAACCAATATGATGCCTACTAACTCTGCAACTGCGACAAGCTCAATCGCAACCGATAGCTTGGCTCAAAACATATCAGATGAAAATAAAACGAGCAAAGACACTCAGCCGTCTGAGTTGACAATGGACATGTCAGGTCGACATGAATATCAGTTAGAAAATGGTCTAAAAGTCGTCATAAAAGAAGACCACCGTGCCCCAGTCGCTATGACACAAATCTGGTACCGAGTGGGCTCAGCAGATGAGCCTCTTGATAAAGGTGGTATCTCTCACTTACTCGAGCACATGATGTTTAAGGGCACGACCAACGTTTCTAGTGATGATTATGAGCGGCTAATTGCTAAGTTTGGCGGCGTCAACAATGCCTTTACCAGCTATGACTATACCGGATACTACGAGCTATTCCCTGCCAATCGTATGCCGTTAGCGCTAGAGCTTGAAGCAGATCGCATGAAAAACCTTATATTTGATGACAAAGAATTTGCTAAAGAGCATCAAGTGGTCATGGAAGAGCGTCGCCAACGTACTGATGACAATCCGCTTGCTAAAGCGTATGAGTCATTTCGTCTGCTGGCCTTACCTGACAGCCCAAAAGGCGAATCTGTAATTGGACCTATGAACGAGCTAGAATCGATTAAACTTTCAGATCTAAAAAATTGGTATAAGACGTGGTATGCACCAAATAATGCAACGTTAGTCATCGTCGGCGACGTGCAACCACAAGAAGTACTTACTCAAGTCAAACGTTACTTCGGTGATTTAGAAAAAAGCAACCTACCCAAACGTACTTCTGTGACTCAAAAAGGCTTCCGTGGTTATCAAAAGGTAGACTCTGAGCAAGCCGTACAAGTGCACGTTCTAATGATGGGTTACAACGTACCAAGCCTTGCCACGGCAGGCACCAACAATGAAAAACAAGCTTATGCCCTTTCACTTGCGCAAGATGTGCTCGATGGCGGCTTATCTGCACGCTTAGAGAGTCGACTGATACGTGAGCAAGGTATATTGACGACGGTTGGTACTTCTTACGACTTGCTAGATCGCGGCGACGGGCTGTTTTTGATTCAAGCAACACCTCGTGAAGGCGTCAGCTTAGAGCAAGCACAACAAGCTATAACCTTAGAAATAGAAAAGCTAAAAACCGATCCTATTGCCGATGATGAGATTAGTCGCGCCAAGACCAATACGGTTACTGGTTTGATTTACGCGCAAGACAGCATGGAAGGACAAGCGCGTATGATTGGCTCGTTACAATCTATCGGTCTAGATGACAGACTGCTTGCTAAACTGCCAGCTAAGCTCGATGGTATCAGTGTGGCTGATATTCAAGCTGCTAGTAAAAAGTATTTGGTCAAAGACAACTTAACGGTGATGCATGTCGTACCACCTAAAGACAATAAAACCTCAGCGAAATAGTCGCTGCCTATTATCAAACGTCTCATAAAAATGGCCATAGCACCGTATTCTTAATAAGAAGAAACTCATGATTCAGAATAAATACGACTCTAAAGCAAAACCAAAATCTTTTAAAACTGCTTCAGCCTCTATAAGAAGCACTATCGCATCTAAAAAGGGATCTTATCTCAGTGCTAGCGTAATTTTTGCTTTTGGTATCTTGGCTACTACTGCTCAAGCTGATACAACAGCTGCTGAAGATTACCGCTCACCTGCTGCAGTCGATGCAAGTGCGCCAATTGCTGCTCTATCTAAACTGACCAGCTTAGCCGATGACAAACCTTTAAAAGTCACCGTACCGACCATTCAACAGTTTAAGACCAAGTCTGGCGTACCTGTTATGTTTGTACAAACGACCACCTTGCCAATTGTCGATGTTGATTTGCGTTTTAATGCTGGTAGCGCGCGTGATGGTAGTATCAAAAAAGAGGGTTTTGGTATTGCGAATATGACAGCGACGATGCTCGAACAGGGCTCAAAAAGCCTAGATGAAAATGCATTTACTCGTGCAGTGGAAACGTTGGGCATCAATCTAAGCAGTAGCGCCTATAAGGATATGTTTATTGTTTCACTGCGTAGCCTATCTGATGATAAGCATCTTCTGCCAGCCATCGACTTAATGACACAGATGGTAAGTGAGCCTACGTTTGACGAGCAAGTTCTAGCTCGCAATAAAGCAAGACTGTTGGTCGGCCTGCAGCAACAAAAACAAGATCCTAATAGCTTAGCAAGCATCGCTTTCAACGAGGCTCTATATGGTACTCACCCTTACGCGCATCCATCAGTCGGCACACTAGAAAGCGTTCCTACGATTGAAAAGCAACAACTGATAGACTTTAAAAACAAATATCTGGTAGCAGCAAACGCATCTGTCGCTATGACCGGCAACCTGACATTAGCACAAGCCAAAAAACTGGCAGAAGACATCACTGCTAAATTGCCTACTGGCCAAGCTGCCACTGATTTACCTGAGCCGAAACTGCTTACTCAAGCGCAGCACGTTCATATTCCATTCCCAAGCACTCAAACCACTGTACTCATGGGACAGCTGGGTAGCAAAAGGGCAACCGACCCAATAGCACAGCAGCAGCAAACCAACTTTACTGTTGGAAACGAAGTCATGGCAGGCAGTGACTTTAATGCGCGACTAATGACGGAGGTAAGACAGAACCTCGGCTATACTTATGGAATCTCGGGATCGATGAATCCGATGCTCTCTCGAGGTCCCTACCAGATTGGTTTTTCAACACGTAATGACAAGGCGCGTGCGGCTATTGATGCAAGCTTAGCGGTTATCAATGAGACGCTAGACAAGGGTATCACCAATGAGGAGATGCGCTTAACTACAGATAATTTGAAAAACAGCTTCCCGATGGGGTTTGCGAGCAATGCTGGTATTAATAGCTTACTTGGAATGATGAATTTTTACCAATTGCCGAATAATTACTTAGCTGACTATACCAATCGCATTGATCAAGTCACACTTTCAGAGGTCAATCAAACCATGCGAGATAAGCTAAAACCTGATAACTTTTTAATAGTTACGGTTGGGCAAGAAGATCCTTGGAAAGAAAAGAAAGTGGTAGAAAAAACCAGTAAGAAATAAATCGCTAGGAAGCAATATTAGAAATAAGCGTTATCAATCCAATGGACGTATTATAAATGGTAAAAAATACTACTCATAATATGTCCATTTAAATATTTGAACGGCTATAATCTTTAAATAAGAAGCAGAACATTCTTAATGCTTGGCATTAGGAATACTTGGCGTCAGAAATTTTTAGCGCAACATCATAGACAAAATGCTCAGGCTTATGGGTAGCCCCGTTATAGCTCAAACGGATAACATGCTTATCATAAGACGTCACTTTATAATTACCATTGGCAAAGTTATGTAGCGTCGGCACAATTAATAGCGCTTCTATTTGACGGTTATCTACTTTAACATTGAGGCGCTGACCCTCTCGCGGATATAAGAAATAATCACAGTAGTCATTTACCATGACCTCTGATATACGTTCGATAACCTGATTACCTGTTTCTTCTTGAATTAATTTTGGACAGACATCAGAGCGCTTAGAGGCTAAACGAGCGTAAGAGTTCTTGATACTATCTCCTATCTCTTTAGAGCTTTGTATATGTCTATCAGCTTTATCCGTCACTATCATATTGTTTTCAGAGGACATCTCTGTACTACACGCATTAATCAATAATACCGACATAAGTGCAGAAGTAAACAAAGCGCCATACTTATAGTTCGAGTGCAAAAAACTTTGCTTCTCGTTATTTAATTTATGATAGTTTTTCATTGTCAAGCGCTGATTTTTCATAGTTTTCGCTTAAAGTAAATTTGGTGGTTTTCTTTATAAGCCATGAAAATATAAAGGCGATTGATAACAGATATTATTAAAGCATAGTTTTTAAAGACCAAACAAATTTTTAATGAACTCATGCATCTATCCTATGAATCCTACCAAATAATTACAAAATTATTATTTTTAGTAAACACCGGAATAGTATATACAAAAATGAATATATATCTAGCGTTATCTCGGCTAACTTTATAATTATTTGAATTCTCGATTCTTGATAAATCAATTAATAGCGGCAAGAAGAGGAACTACTAGCGTGATTGAACCCCCACTTACGATAACCATCCGTATCTAAATGAATAGCCCCTGTCGCATATAATCCTAAGCCAAAATTATAAGGCTGTCCTTGATACTGCCAAAACTGACATAAGCCATCATGCATGGTACTCAAGCGCCATAAATTGTCTTCGTACTCAGGCACCCAGATATCCATAGCGCTTGCATTCATATGCTTACTACCATCTGCCCCGCCTGCACAATCATTCAATCCTGGGTTACGATATACCGAACGTATCTCACTGCTGAGTGGTAAAATACCTTGGTTTTTCAACTCACTATAAAGGCGCAATGTTGGTACAATGTTAGACCATAGCTCTTGAGGCGGTAGTTGATACGGCTCATACCCGCATTTACTCCAACTACGGGCAGTCGTCAGCAGTTGAGACAATGGCGGTACATTCTGTGATCCGACTCTTGCGCTAAGATAACGCTCATACTCTGCTACTTGTCTGACACGATAGCTATTGCTGTTTAACCATGCATTAAAGTCCATACTCATAGAATCGTTATAAGCACCATTATAGGTGTTGCTTGCTGTACTATAAGTAGTACCGCGTCTCACTACATTCACACGTTTGTTTTCTTCAATGGACAACCTAGCATCAATCTCGAAATCACGCTGTTTTTGTACAATCAAGTTTTGCATACTGTCGCCATTTGCTGCATTCGCACCACTCAACATGGTGACACCAGGACGCTGATTTGAGCTATTGGTAGAGGGCGTTATATACGCATTACTGTTATTGCTTGTACTGCTACTTTGACGTATTTGAATACGGCGTTCACTATCGTCGCTGATAATAACGGCATGAGCACTGACACTGCCAGCACATAGAATAAGGGTGATAATAGGTTGGCAAATTTGCCTATACGCATGGATTTTTGATTTTATCATTGCAAGAAACTACCGCTAAAAACGTTTTATCGATACTATCAAATTTTCAACAAGCAGGCTAAACTATCGCTTCTAATTTGAAGTCCAATATTGATAATTAACACTTATCCTTATAACTTTTATAATTGAGTGACTTTATTATTATTTGTGAATTATATAGCCATTGCGTGCTCGCATATTTTTATTAAAGTCGGTACTTTTAAGTACGCTTCTCATCATTATTTATAATGAGATAATTTAGTTAGTACTTCCCTCCTACACCAATTGTTAGCCAAATTCTGCCTATGTCTTCTAACCCGCAATATCGTTTTTCACGTCAGAGCCATCATTTGGGTCAAGGTCATGCACCGACGCTATGGCAACGTATTCATATCGACCCATGGTTAACTTTACTGTTATTGACGGTTTGTTGTATTGGTCTGACGATTCTATACAGCGCCGCCAGCCAAGATATTGGTATGGTTATTCGCCAAATGGTCAGTTATGGAGTGGCATTCGCGGTAATGTTTACCATGGCGCAGATACCGCCCAGTCTCTATCGTACTTTTACGCCCATATTTTATGTCTTAGGACTTATATTATTGGTATTGGTAGATATTATCGGTGAAGTACGTATGGGTGCTCAGCGCTGGATCAATTTGCCTGGGTTCGGTAGTGTGCAGCCTTCAGAGTTTATGAAGCTTGGTATGCCAATGATGTGTGCTTGGTTTTTGTCTAAGCGTGATTTGCCACCGTCAGCATCTAGCATTGCTATTACCTTAGCATTGATCATTGTACCGGTGCTATTAATTGCTAAAGAGCCTGATCTTGGTACGTCGTTACTGGTCGCTGCTAGCGGCATATTTGTGCTTTTCTTAGCAGGCCTCTCGTGGCGATTGATTTCTGCTGCTGTAATTTTAGCTGTGCCGTTTATTGCTTTTGCTTGGAACTTTTTACTTCATGACTATCAGCGTACGCGAGTATTGACACTCCTTAATCCTGAAGCAGATGTACAAGGTGCTGGATGGAACATCATTCAATCGAAGACAGCCATTGGCTCTGGTGGTCTTACTGGAAAAGGCTATCTAGAAGGCACGCAATCACACCTACATTTCCTAC
The DNA here is from genome assembly GCF_002836715.1 of Psychrobacter sp. 4Dc. Classification (GTDB taxonomy): domain Bacteria; phylum Pseudomonadota; class Gammaproteobacteria; order Pseudomonadales; family Moraxellaceae; genus Psychrobacter. Next base: position 467 of record NZ_PJAT01000152.1, on the reverse strand, counting down.
CAGAAGGCCATACTGACTTTATTATTGCCGCCTTCTCCGAAGAGTTTGGTTTACTCGGTGTGATGCTACTGATGTTCATTTATTTCTGCCTTTTATCACGTGCCTTATATATCGCTTTTACTCATCCTGACGTTTATAGCAGATTGTTGGCTGGTGCTATCGCCATGTCTTTCTTTGTTTATATATTCGTCAATGTCGGTATGGTTGGCGGCATTTTGCCTGTCGTAGGTGTTCCACTACCATTCATTAGTTATGGTGGTACGGCTATCGTGACTCTGATGGCAGGATTTGGCCTACTCATGTCTATCCATACACATAAATCCGGCTAACTTGTATAATATATTTTCTGTATAATTCGTCTTTCAAGTAAGTCGTTATAATAATTATGGTAGTACCATTAAGATAAATTGTTTTGTACTACAAATGATTTGATAAAAGACAATGAGCCATAGCGTGAAGAAAAGTTT
>NZ_PJAT01000151.1 GCF_002836715.1 Psychrobacter sp. 4Dc | reverse complement strand
AAGTGCAAATAATCAGTTCAGTCTAGCAAGAACCAGCTGTGGTCTAAATGGTTTATCCGTTGATACAGAATTAGACGATATTGCCATTCAGCACGCAAATTACATTAAATATGTATTTGCCAATAGCTCACCAACCAGCTTTAACGCGCATTTTGAAAATGAAATCAGCGATATTGCTAGTGTGACAGGTTCTAACAATCCTTTTTTCAGTGGATTAGATTTGGCAGATCGATTGATCAATGCAGACTATGGCAACTCTCAATATGGTGTCACTGAAAACATTGCCCAGTCTGTCTATTACAGCTCGGCAGGCAATTTTTTGAGTACAGAAGCCGTGGCAAGCTCTATGGCAAAGTCGTTGTTGTCAGCGCCTTATCATCTACGCTCTTTAATGTTGCCAACTTCAGGCGTAGTAGGAACAGGGATGGTTACCTATACGCCTAGTAGTAAAAATGCTGCTAACAATAAAGGCTATGTTTTGGTAAGCAATGCTGCAGGGACAAAAACTACGACAAATAAAACGTTTGAAGGTGTTTTTACGTATCCATGTCAAGATGTGACGGGGACAGTTACTGCACTTTATAACGAAACCCCAAATCCAGTCAGAGGCTCTGGGCGCAATTTGCGTACTGATCCTATCGGACAGCCAGTTTATATCAACATGCCATCCGCTGATAAAGTTAAAGTGAGTAACGTTAAATTCCGAGATGTGCAGCGCAATATAGATGTGCCTATTCAATTACTTGATTCTGACAATGATCCGTACAAAGGTACGAATTATGCGCTACCAACGAATGAAGCATTTATTTTGCCATTAACTGATGCGCTTAAAAGCTGTGAGTCAGGTAGTAATAAAGGCGGTAATTGTGGACTTTATGGCAATAGCAAATATAAGGTCAGCTTTGATATTTTGGTTGACGATAAAGTATTAGAGCAGCAATCATTTACGTTTACTACTGGTAAGGTAAATTACTAATAAGTATTTAATACTCTCTAAATATTTGTCGTAAAAAAGAAGGTCTGAACCAGTGATATGATTCAGACCTTTTTTTATATAATAATTCTTTGTGTAACAACTTTGAGTATCTTCAGGCAGTACTAGGAATCTCGCTTAAAACGATGAATTAGGCTGTTTTAAAAAGTTCTTTTCATCTTCGGTTGAGTCGCGATTTAGTACCTCGTTGCGATGTGGATATCGCCCGAATTGATCGATAATTTGTTTGTGACGATGTTCAAAGTCTAATGTGTTTGCATCATTTAGTTGTTCAAATAGCGGTAGATAACGCTTATGAATCATGGCCGACTCAGAGTGCATAAACGGTATAATAATAAATCTACGCCATTGCATTGGTAGAGTATCAAAATAAGGCTGTTGAATGGCTTCTTGGGCGAGTGCTAACGCCATACCGTCTTGGGCAAAAGCACAGGCTTGTTTGCGACATAAATTGCGTGAAAACTGATCCAGCACAATAATTTCTGCCAAGCGTCCTGCCAACGCCGTTATCGAGCTATTACCATCCAATGAAGACTCTGCGATACGCCAAGTGACACATTCGCCTTGTTTCGCTGCATGCCAAATACCGCCAAACTTATCCTGTATCTGCTTATCAAAACGATCGTTTTGTTCAAACCAGTACGCTTCATTGTTTTTATCAAACCAAAAATCCAACACGGCACGCGCATCAGGATCTAGATAAGTCAAATCTATGTTTTTCGGATCCAATTGTGATGAATGGGATCGACTGGCTGAGGTGGAATAATCGGTTGAGAGTGCCATAAGATATTCTAATTATGATGAATTTAGTCTACTATAGCGCAAATATTTATATCTGTCTGTCAAGATACCAACAGCAGAGTGTCTATTAGGTAATCTATTATGAATGCAAAAAATCTAGAGAATTCTATCAACGCGACATTGCCACCAACGCCTTACTACGTGCTTGATGAAGCGGCCATCGTCGCTAATATGAAAATCATCGCTAGGCTATGTGAGCTGTCTGGTGCAAAGGCATTGTTGGCACTAAAATGCTTTGCCACATGGGGTGTTTTTGATGTAATGCAGCCTTATCTTCATGGTACGACTTCGTCTTCACTTAACGAAGTAAGATTGGGCTATGAGACCTTTGGTAACAACGATGATGCCAGTAGTAGCGATAAAAAAGAAACGCATGCTTATAGCGTCGCCTATAGTGCAGATGAAATCCCTGAAGTATTGAACTATGCGGATAAAATAATCTTTAACTCAATCTCACAGCTCAACGCTTTTAAAGCGCAAGCCGCCGCGCAAAATATACCCGTAGGTCTACGACTCAATCCAAAGACCAGCAACTCATCTTTTTTGATTGCTGATCCTGCGCGTCCATTTAGCCGTCTTGGTGAGCATGATAAAGATAAAATCGCAGCAGTACTTGGCGATATCACTGGCGTCATGATTCATAACAATTGCGAGAATGACAGCTTTGAAGCCTTTAGTGAAAGCTTGGCAGATATCGAAGATAGATTTGGTGATATCTTAGCGCAGCTTGAGTGGGTGAGTTTGGGCGGCGGTATCCACTTTATCGCGCCTGATTATCCATTAGAAAAGTTGGCTGCACGTTTGAAAGCTTTTAGCGAAACCTATGGCGTGCAAGTCTATCTTGAGCCAGGTGAAGCAAGTATCCATGGTGCAGGTACGTTGGTAACTACTGTATTGGATACCATGCATAATGAAAAAAATCTAGCAGTCGTTGATGCTTCTATTGAAGCGCATATGCTTGATCTATTGATTTATCGTGAGTCCGCACCGATTGCTGCGATTAACCATACAGCTGCCGATATTGCGCCTATTGGCAATCCTGCAGAAGCTGCACCGTCTGAAGCTGATGCTGAGTCAGCAGACCATACCATTATCTATGGTCGTTCTTGCTTGGCAGGTGATATCTTTGGAGAGTATGCATTACCGAGTAATCTTCAGATAGGCGATAAGATTGCCTTTGGCAATGCTGCCGGCTATACGATGGTCAAGAAAAACTGGTTCAACGGTGTCAACATGCCAGCGATAGTCATCCACCGTTTGGATGGCAGTATCGATATCCAGCGTGAGTTTGATTATCAAGATTATAAAGCCAGCTTGTCTTAACGGGATACTTTCAAGACTTTTCTACATTAGAAAACAAAGGCTTAGTCTTAATAATGGGTAATTTTAAGGTATCTGCTATTGATACATTATTTTTTACCGATAAGGGAATAAAAATTGTTATAATCGCGTCGGGCAAATAATGGAGTATTATTTGCCCGACGGGTGCGTGGGTTTTCCTCGGTCTTCCTTTTTAATTCACGCATATCATTCACTCGTTTCTGTTTTGCATAGCCGCTATCAATGGTATCGACAGGGACACAAAGGAGGATTGTTCATTGAACACAAACCAACAAGCTAAGCCCAACAAAAAAGACGTACTGATCATCGGAGCAGGCGGTGTCGCTCAAGTGGTCGCGCATAAATGCGCGATGCACAATGATGTACTTGGTGAGATTCATATCGCCTCACGTACAAAAGACAAATGCGATGCCATCGCCCAAAGTGTAAAAGAAAAAGACAGCTTTAAGCAGGCTGCGGTCTTGCATACGCATCAAGTCGATGCGATGGACAGCCAAGCACTCGTGCAGCTGATACAAGACACCGGAATACAAATAGTCATCAATGTTGGTTCGGCATTTATCAATATGACCGTACTAGAAGCCTGCATTGAGACAGGTACTGCCTACATAGATACGGCTATTCATGAAGACCCACGTAAGATTTGTGAGACACCGCCATGGTACAACAACTATGAGTGGCAACGTAAAGAGCGCTGTGCAGACAACAATGTTACGGCCATTTTAGGTGCAGGGTTTGATCCTGGTATGGTCAACGCTTATGCGCGTCTTGGCTATGACATGATGGATGCAGGATCTGTGACGGATATCGATATCATTGATATCAATGCGGGCAGCCATGGCAAATACTTTGCGACCAACTTTGACCCAGAGATTAACTTCCGTGAGTTCACCGGTACGGTTTACTCTTGGCAAGACAGCAAGTGGCAGTCTAACAAAATGTTTGAAGTTAAACGTACGGACGACTTGCCAGTTGTAGGTGTGCAAAACAGCTATCTAAGCGGTCATGATGAAGTGCATTCATTGTCAGCTAACTTAGATGTACCAAACATTCGCTTTTGGATGGGCTTTGGTGAGCATTACATCAATGTCTTCACTGTCCTACAGAGCTTAGGATTGCTATCTGAGCAGCCAGTGATAACTGCTGAAGGCCAAGAAGTGGTACCACTGAAAGTTGTTAAAGCAGTACTACCAGATCCAAGCTCGCTTGCACCGAACTATACAGGCAAGACCTGTATCGGTGACAAAGTCAAAGGCAAGATCAATGGCGTTGAGACTGAAGTGTTTATCTACAATGTCTCAGATCATAAAGATGCTTACAATGAAGTTGGTAGCCAAGGTATCTCGTATACCGCAGGCGTGCCACCTGTTGCTGCTGCGATACTAGTCGCGACTGGCGAATGGGATGCAGGCAAAATGGTCAACGTCGAAGAGTTAGATGCCAAGCCATTTATCAATCTGCTAAATAAGATTGGTTTGCCAACGCGTATCAAAGATAGCGAAGGCGATAGAGCGCTTGAGTTTGATATTTAGTTAGTCATTATATCTATTCTAAAAGCCCATCTGACTTTAATTGAGTCAGGTGGGTTTTTTATTTTATAAAGAAAAAATAAATTGTCATTGTCTATTTAATTATACAGAATAAATTATCAAACGATAATGATTTTCAATATCATCTATATTAAAAATAAGGTAGTATTTCACTTTTGTATCATTCGCTAGACATTCTGTAAAGGTAGAAATTAGATGTTTGTCAGTGAATAAATGAGGGAGTAGTGAATGAGATACATACGATTTCTTCCTAAGAAGAAATGGGCCATAGCAGGCTTTACCTTTTTATTATATTCGGCGTCATTTCCTGCATTTGGTTCGGAGGCAACGATGCTAACGATTGAAAGTCCCTTAAAAGGCGATTTAAATCATTCCAACAGGGAAAACGCTGATATCAAGCCACAGCATAAGTCATTAGACTTTAGCGTTCCTTGCGATACAGGCGATTATCTAACCGGATATGTTGAGAGTGATAGAAGTATGATGACGCTAGATGTTATCGATGCCACAGGAAAAGTATCGCGCCGTTTGATTGATAATAAAAGTGGCAAACAACACTTCTATTCAGTAGCCGAAAACTGTGCAGAGACCTGGCGACTGTCTGGCTCAGGTGCTTATCAGATAGTGCTCGAACAACGTGTTAGTTTAGCAGAGCAAGATTTAAAAGGTTCTTTAGGAAATTCTCTAGACAGTTCTGACACGTTACTCAGCCCCAGAGTATCGGCATTACTTGAGTCATTGCAGAAAGGGCAGAGTACAGATCGCTTTTGGGCGGAAGTGGAAGTATTAGGTACACCGCTGATTGAAGACACAGCTTTGGGCACTGTGATGACGTTTTTAGCGCGAGGAGACTATCGCAATGTCAAGTTAATGGGTGGCCCGTCCACCAATCATGATGCATTGCAACGATTGGTAGACTCTGATACATGGTACAAAAGTTTTATTGTGCCAAACAACACGCACTTATCCTATCAAATTGCCCCTAATATCCCTGAGCCACCTCTGTCTGAGTTTGCTCGTAGAGTCGCCATAAAAGCCGTGGCTCAAGTTGATCCTTATAATCACCATTCATGGCCACGTTCAGCCACTGATAAGTACACAACCAAATCTACTATTACGTTAAAAGACGCACCAAATAGGCGTTGGATAAAAAGACAGGCAGAGGTTCCCAAAGGAGCGTTGTCTACCTTTAAATTTACTAGTAGTACATTGGATAATACTCGCGATATCACCATTTACTCCCCAACTGTTAATAACAACAAGGAGAATAGTAAAGATGATGCGGTGCTGTTATATATCTTTGATGCTGAAGCCTATATTGATACGGTTGGATTGCCCACGATTTTAGATAATTTGATTGCAGAAGGTAAGGTTCCACTAGTGACAGCGGTGTTTATTAGCAATCCTGACAATGATGCCCGTGCACGTGAATTACCTGCCAACCCAATGTTTGCAGATGTATTGGCCAATGAGTTAGTACCACAAATAAATAAACGATTGCCAGTAGCGATACCAACGGATAGAACGGTCATTGCAGGGTCAAGTTATGGCGGTTTAGCAGCGACGACTATCGCACTACGTCACTCCGACATATTTGGCAATGTTATCTCTATGTCTGGGTCTTACTGGTGGCATCCAAAAGATCAGACAGCAGAAGATAAACACTTCGTAGCGTCTGAGGTAATAAAAATGGATAAGGCACCCGTTCGTTTCTTTTTGAGCGCAGGCGTGTTTGAAACGGCTCGTGGTAAAAGTGGTAGCAACGGTATATTGGGAACCAATCGTCATCTGCGAGACATTTTATTGGCAAAAAGGTACGATACACATTATCAAGAGTATGCTGCAGGACATGATTACTTTGCTTGGCGAGGAATCATAGGAGATGGTTTGGTATCGCTTTTTCCGTCTAAGGAAAAGAAGTAATATCTCTTTTATTTAAACTAGCGCTAATGTTTAGCCTTTTACTACTAAATAAAATGATAGTGACTGAGTATTCATACTCTAACTTCTAATTTTCTATATAAAGTATTTTTTTAAAACCAACCTGCTAACAAGTAGCAAGTTGGTTTTAAATCGATTGTCATTAATTAGGATTATATTCTCTCAACGCCGCAATACGGTCATCAAGCGTTGGGTGTGAGCGGAATAGGTTTGCAATACTAAAGCCTTGAGTTTGCCCAGACGAGATTGCAAAAGCTTTCATGCTCTCAGGCATTTGGTCAGGACGCTGTGCAGAGGGACGCAACGCATCAAGCGCACTGATCATTTTTTCGCGGCTGGCCAATTTTGCGCCCATTTGATCCGCACGGAATTCACGTAAGCGTGAGAACCACATTACGATGGCAGACGCTAAAAACCCAAGCAGAATATCCATTACAATACTAGTGATAAAGTACCCAATACCTGGGCGATCACTGGTGTTTTTGAACACAGTACGGTCAACGAAACTGCCGACAATGCGTGCAAAGAACATTACAAACGCATTGACTACGCCTTGAATGAGGGCGAGGGTTACCATATCACCGTTAGCCACATGACCAATCTCATGTGCCAATACGGCCTCGACTTCATCTTGATTCATATTTTGTAGTAAGCCAGACGACACTGCTACTAGGGCTTTATTTTTATTCCAGCCAGTCGCAAAAGCATTTGGCTGCGAATTATTAAAGATACCAACCTCAGGCATACCGATATTTACGGCTCGTGCTTGTTTGGCGACTGTATCGACTAGCCATTGCTCAGTAGCGGTGCGTGGCGATTCTATGACTACCGTACCAGTGGATCTTTTAGCCATCCACTTCGATATAAATAGCGACACCATCGAGCCGACCATACCGTAGATACCACACATAACGGCAAGGCTAATGTAGTTGAGACCACCTGCGCTGTGCACACCACCGATTCCAAAAAACCTCGATAAAATACCAAACACAATGCTAAATACCACAATCACTGCCAAGTTGGTTAATAAAAATAATCCAATACGCATCATGATGCTAACTTCCTATTTACAATGTCGGTATGGCCTCGATAGATAGTTATCTAAGAGGTTTGTTTGTTATGATAGATTTTACTGTGATTTTAACTGTCATGTCAGAAAAAATAGCTTTTTATAAGTGGTGACAGAGATAGGGTGATTATTTTGGGGAATGCCGTACAATACCTGACTGGTTTTATCAGGTTAGAAAAGTAGTAGATGAGGAGTAGTGAGTTTTGACAGAATTAAAGACGGTTGGGCTATTTGCGCTTACTGCATTGGCTGAGATTGCAGGATGTTATCTGCCTTATCTGTGGCTGCGAGAAGGCAAGTCAATCTGGCTACTGATACCTGGTGCGCTGAGTTTGGTCGCGTTTGTTTGGCTGCTGTCATTACATCCAACTGCTGCGGGCAGGGTCTATGCTGCATATGGTGGCGTTTATATATGTATGGCGATTTTATGGTTGTGGACGGTCAATGGTATACGACCAACCATGTGGGACATAGTGGGTTCGGTAGTTGCGCTATTAGGAATGGCGATTATTATGTTTGCTCCGCGCGGAGCTTAATTAAAGACAGTGCTTAGCTAAAGGCCAATGACGAACCAAAAAAATACCAATCGAACGGCTAGGTCGGATTAGTATATTAATATATTGATTATTAATGTTTGCCTAAAATACTACCATTGTCGTCTTTCTTGGCTTGTTTGGCAGCTTTCTTCTCTTTAGCAGTCAAAAGAGGCTTTTTCTTAACGTTCTTCTTACTATCTTGACCTTTGCTCATAATCGTTTCCTTTTTTACAGCACACTACTCATTACGCAAAGTTAAGCGAATTCAAGACAGTGTGAATACAGCTAACATAGCTGTTTACTGAATAGAGTATAGGCTTAAGCTTTAGTAATAGATAGCGCTCGCACAATTCGTCTACGATTCAAGTATCATTTAAATTCTTTATGTTTATGGTTAGTCCTAGTTCACCAATTGATTCGTTCAATCAATCATTGTATTAATAAGTGCTTACTTACGGATACATGGCGATTTGCTATAATGCGTCATAAACCGATTTATAAACGCGGCAAACTCTTATTTATTAACATTTAGCACCATAGTGCTTACTGTTTTGGTCAAATTATTATGCGTATTCGTAAACTGTTCAAATTTGAAAATGCTCACATCGTTCGTAACTGTAGTTCTGAGCGTTGTAAGCACTCGATTCATGGCCACAGCTATCAAATTGAGCTGATCCTTGAAGCCACTCGTTTAGACCATGGGCAAATGGTTTATGATTTTGGTTTGCTAAAATCTTCCATAAAAGACATCATTGATAGCTTTGATCATGCGATTTGTTTTTGGAACAAAGATGATCCTGAGTATGTCGCAGCGTGTAAGAAATTTAGCGCACGTTGGATAAGCCTACCAGTTTCACCATCGGCAGAGCAGTTTTCACGAGTGATATTCTTTTGGGCGCAAGAAATACTGCGACAGACACAAATGCAAAATGGTGAAGCAGATGTCAGCGTGTACTCAGTGATTGCCCATGAGACGGCGACTGGGTATGCGCAGTGCTTTGCTGATGATGTTGCAAACGATCAAATGGGTAAGCTGGTCTTAGAAGATTTTGAATTCAGTGAGCAGGTCCGTGCTGAGTGGACTGACTCTGAGCTGTATGCCAAACTGATTCGCGGTGAAAGCTTTACCAATCCAACTGTGACCATGCAGGTACAGACAGAGCAAGTACAAGCAGGTTCAGTCTGATGTGTGATGGTCAACCTATAGAAAATAGCAAATACTTAAAGACTCTGATACTAAACTCTGAGCAAGATACTCAATCATTGGCTAAGCAATTAGCGACATTACCACTGACAGGTAGCGTGTGGCTGGCAGGGGACTTGGGCGCTGGTAAAACGACATTGACGCGTTATTGGTTACAAGCGCTTGGTCATACAGGTGCGGTAAAAAGTCCAACTTATACCTTGGTTGAGCCCTACAGTATTCAGCAAAAAGATGGTTCAATCAAGCCAGTTTATCATGCAGATTTATATCGTCTCCAAGATCCAGAAGAACTGTCTTTTATTGGGTTTGATGAGTATCTCGATGAGCCTGAAGCATTAGTCATCATCGAATGGGCTAGCCGTGCTGATAGCTATCTTCCGCCGCCCACGTTATTCATCGATATGACTCAAAGTGTAAGCGATGATAACGACACTGAAGCTCGCCAAGTGCAGTTGAGGTTGTCAAAGGCAAGTCAAGCGCAGGGTTTGGATCTATCGCAACTTATCATCTAAACGAACATCTAAATTATACCAATCGCTACTTTCCAAAAACATGACATCTATAAATGCCAGATAATCATCCTAATACCCGTATTAAAAAACTATCGCCGCTGCTAATCAATCAATTAGCAGCAGGTGAGGTGGTGACACGTCCAGCAGCAGTGGTCAAGGAGTTGCTTGAAAATGCCATCGATGCTGGCGCGACCGATATTGAGGTACGCATCACTCAAGGCGGTATGGGCCTGATTGAGGTAGTGGATAATGGGGTCGGTATTCATCCTGATGATATGGTCATGGCCATCACTCGTCATGCGACCAGTAAGGTTGCCGATGTTGCTAACTTGCACGGTATTACGACATTGGGTTTTCGCGGTGAAGCGTTAGCGGCGATGGCTGCTGTCTCTCGTTTGACCTTAACCAGTAGTCATGATGAGAGCGGTATCGGTCGTCAATTACAGGTCGCTGGCGTATTAGATGACACACCGAAACTGTTACCAGTTGTGCATAACCGTGGTACTACGATTGTCGTAAAAGATTTGTATTTTAACGTGCCTGCGCGCCGCGGTAATTTGAAATCTATTGCTACTGAGTTCGGTCATATCGAGACCATTGTCCGAGAAGTCGCACTGGCGCGTGCCGATGTTGCTTTGACACTCTTTCATGACAATAAACAGCGGCTATCGTTATCTGCAAGTGCTACGAGTATTAGTGGCAATAATGACAGTCGCTTGCCACTGCCGCGGTTGGAGCAAGCAACGGGTATGGCATTGACAGATAATGCATTAGCAATATCGATAGATTTGTCGAGTCTGGTGCAGTCGTCTGTAGAATACGATGATAACAATGTTAATCAGGCAGCGATTAGTGGTTGGTTATGGCCATTGCATTATGAAAAATCTGATTTACCAAAGCTGATTTATGTAAATGGCAGACTGGTAAAAGAAGCATTGATTAGCAATCAAATACGTCAACTGGCACAAGGTGCGCAGCTAGCAGGTATGGGGTATGCACTGTATTTTGATTTACCAACGCAATGGTTAAATATCAATGTGCATCCATCTAAACAACGTATCAAAATCAGTCCATTGAATAATATTATGGCGCACTTAGGTCATACAGTTCGTACGCAGTTGAAAACGATTGATGTAGCTAAATTTGGGCTTAGAATTGATTCTGCATCTGCGTCCGTAGCGACGACAGACGCTGATAGCCAATACAAATCTGCGGAACGTGCAAATAATGATGCTTCTTTAAGTCGTTTGTCTGAAATGCCCATCTCGAGTATTCAGCCTACTAATAACCCAAGGCAGAATAATCAAGTAGAAGCTACTAGACAGGCTTATCAGTCTACTGCAAACCAATCATCTTCAAATAATCCTTTATTGCAAAAGTCAGTGCAATCTCATATCAATGAACGATCAGACCAAAGTAACAACAGTAACAACAGCACGTCACATTATTCTGATGGAGCAGGTACTTTTGCATCTTTACCAATTTGCTTAGATATTATTGAAAAAGTAGAGACTATTGGTATTGACTCAAGCGCAGAGGATAAAAAGCTACCTTGGCTGTTATTTTATCACCAAGGGCAGTGCGTACTGATAAGTGCTAAAGATTGGCAGTCTAAAATAAGCCAGCTATTTGAGTCACTTACCTCTAGTCAGCAAGTATTCAAAAAAGATAGATTACCAAACAGGGCTACTGAGGTTAATCAACAACTTATGACGGTCAATACGCAAATGTCTGCGCAAGATTCAATGGTTTTAGTGAATGATCTTACTGAAATAATTATGAACAATGCTATCAAGACGATAGACAGTCACCGCTTAGTAAAGCTAATGCTATCCTGAATATCTCAAGACGGTTACAACATCTTAAAGCAATCAAACCAGTTGTTATCTGAGTTATCCATATATTATGAAAGGCCACTTTATGCAACATTCGTCTGATAGCCTACCTCACAAACTGACGGATAACAGCGTAGTTTGTCTTATGGCACCAACCGCTAGTGGCAAGACGTCACTGGCGTACGAGCTATACGATACTGGCCGTTTTGAGTTAATTTCTGTGGACTCAGCGCTGATATATCGTGATATGAACATTGGTACAGCCAAGCCAACAGCGGCTGAGTTGGCGCGTTATCCACATCATTTGGTCGATATCATTGATCCTATGCAAAGCTATAGTGTGGCTGAGTTTGTCAGTGACGTTGCCCGTCTTATTGACGAATGTCATAGAAATGGCAAGATACCATTATTAGTAGGCGGCACCATGATGTATTACATGGCGCTACTCGATGGGTTGTCTCCTGTGCCCGATAGCGATGACAGCGTACGGGCGCGCGTAGAGCAGTGGCGTCGAGAGGAAGGTATTAGCGCTCTATATGATTATTTGGGGAGTATAGATCCTATAAGTCATGAGCGTTTGAATGCTACTGATACTCAGCGTATCACGCGAGCAGTTGAAGTCTATTTACAAACAAATATTCCAATAAGTGACTGGCAGCGCAAGCCAAAGCAAGCATTGGCACATAATCCGAATCAGCAATGGCATGCGCTATCGGTAATGCCAGATCGTCCATGGCTACATAATCGTATCGAACAACGTCTAGATATCATGTGGAATGAAGGGCTAGTGGCTGAAGTCATAGACTTACTAAAAAAGTATCCGCTCACGCCTAATATACCTTCGATGCGCTGTGTGGGCTACAGGCAAGTACTAGAATACTTGGTGCATATTGAGCATCCGATATTTGATGAGACTCATCTAGATAAAGCTCAATTTTATGAAGCTTTTGGAAAGCATACAGCTGTCAACGGAGAAAAAGAAATCTCAGATAATGTTGCTCAGTCAGCTACTCAACCAAATATGGCTAACCAAGAGACCGAGGCGCTTGCTTGTCAGGAAATGCAAAAGAAGGCATTATATGCTACAAGACAGCTAGCAAAACGTCAGTACACATGGCTAAGAAAGGTAATGCAATTGCCTAGCGCATCATCGAATGGGACAGTAGAGTTTGAGAGCGGGGCTGATGCTAGCAGTCGTATGATATTACAAATGTTTGAAACCATGGCCGAAGCACGAGAGTACTTGTCTTAAGGTGCAATGATAGCTAACACAATTAGTTTCAAAAATTGACATAGATAGCTGTTATAATTTGGCTCAGTGCGTTGAGCCTTGTTATGATGTCTGGTTTATAGACTTTTGTAGACAGAAAGTATTAACGAAACAACTAGTTACTTAATTATTTACAATAATAACGTATTCGCGATAAAGTGGAATCACTTAAGAGCAATGAATATTTATTTAGATACGTTTTATAAAGAAAACACCTTATTGTATCTACCTTTTAGCCATTATAATTAAATTAACACTTAAAATAATTGGCACTCAAAACATAACTATATAATATTTAGGAGAGATTTCATGTCAAAAGGACAAACTTTACAAGATCCGTTCTTGAACTCGCTGCGCAAAGACCGCATTCCTGTCTCTATTTTCTTGGTCAATGGTATTAAACTACAAGGCCAAATTGAATCATTTGATCAATATGTCGTTCTCCTGAAAAACACAGTGAGCCAAATGGTATACAAGCATGCCATCTCAACAGTCGTGCCAGCACGTAACCCGCGTAGTAGTACGACGACAGGTACAAGTGCTCAGCCTCAGAGCGCAGCACCGACTGGATATCAAGGCGGTGGCTTTGAACGTGGTAGTAACCCTGCTGCGAGTGGTTTTGAAGAACGTGGTTTTGCATCGAGTCGCAGTGGATTCAATCGTGGTGGTTTTAGCCAAGGTCAAGATCGTGGTTTTGAACGCGGTAGTTTCGGTCAAGGTCAAGAGCGCGGGTTTGAGCGTGGTGGCTTCGGTCAAGATCGTGGGTTTGATACCACGGCAGATAATACAGGCTTTGAAGATAAGCCAAACGACGGTTCTAATGATAGCAATAGCTAACTCGTTGCATTAATTGAGCATGTTGTCTAGAAAATATTAAGACATGATTTATTCGTTTAAAACCTGCTGATATAGTGGGTTTTTTTTGTATAGATAGCAGCATGCTCTTTATTCAGTATGAAGCACTATATTAGTGTAGATTTTGTAGACCATTACTAATATGAAACATAGTGTAGTAAAATAGCGTATTGATTCATTATAAAAACAGAGCGGATTCATGAGTGATACCAAAAACAACTTAACCCATGAGCAATTTATTACCACTGCTATCGAGGCCATTAATACCGAAATATCTGCGTTGGCGCTGTTGACAGAGCAGATTGACGACAGATTTGCACAAGCATGTGACATCATTTTGACTTGCAAGGGTCGAGTGGTAGTCACGGGCATGGGTAAGTCAGGGCTAATTGGACGCAAGATTGCAGCGACCTTTGCCTCAACTGGTACGCCTGCTTTTTTTATGCATCCTGGTGAAGCAGGGCATGGTGATTTGGGTATGCTGGTAAAGGGTGATGTGCTGCTTGCTATTTCAAACTCAGGTGAGTCAGATGAAATCAAGATGCTACTGCCAGTTGTTAAGCATCTAAATATCCCTCTCATCAGTATCAGTCGTGATAAGCGCGGTATGCTACCACGAGCAGCTGACATTGTATTAACGCTCGGTCAGTCGCAGGAGGCGTGTCCACTTAATCTAGCGCCTACCTCCAGTACGACGGCTACTTTAGCGCTCGGAGATGCATTGGCGGTTGCTTTAGTACATGCACGTAATTTTACTTCTGAAGATTTTGCATTATCGCATCCTGCTGGTGCCTTGGGTCGTCAGCTATTGACGCGTGTCGAAGATTTGATGCATACCAATTCAGAAGACTTGCCATTGATTCATCAGCAAGCCCCATTGCAACAAGCTTTGTTTACCATGTCTGCCGGACGATTGGGCATGACCGTAGTGACTGATGATAACAATAAGGTCGTCGGTGTGTTCACAGATGGTGACTTACGCCGAGGGTTAGAAAAAGGCATCGATCTACAAACGCCAATGCATGAAGTGATGGTCAGCAATCCACGCCATATTAGTAAAACGATGCGTGCGTCAGATGCGCTAAGTGTTATGAATGAAAGTGGTATTAGCCAGTTATTGATCATTGATAATGAAGATCGTTTAGAAGCTATTATTACCGTGCATGATTTGCTACAAGCTGGGGTCAAATAAGGTTTGTGAGTTGCCGTTGAAATAGTTAAGCTATATAGAATAACGCTTCGAAAATAAATATTAAAAAGAGACAAATAATGCAGGACTTGATACAGAAAGCCGGACAAGTAAAACTATTGGTCATGGATGTCGATGGTATTTTATCCAATGGTCAAATCATCTATGATGCCAATGGTGTTGAGACCAAAGCGTTCTCAGTACATGATGGTGTGGGTGTTAAGTCTTTAGCCCGTTACGGTATTTTGACAGCCATTATTACCGGTCGTAGTAGTGCAATGGTGAATAAGCGCGCAGCAGAAATGGGCGTCAACCATGTGGTTCAAGGCCGTGATGATAAATTAATCGCATTAAACGAGCTGCTATCGTCTTTAGATCCCGCCCTGAATATCACTGCTGCCGACTGTGCCTATATAGGCGATGATTTACCGGATATCAAAGCAATGCAAACAGTAGGATTCGCGGCAACCGTACCTAACGCGCATGCTGAAGTTATCAAGCGCAGTGACATGGTAACGACTCGTGCTGGCGGTACTGGTGCAGTGCGCGAGATATGTGACCTTATTTTAAAAGGTCATGGACATTATCAAGACTTTATCGCGCATTACACGCTTGATGAGGCGCAAACTCAGGATAACCAGTCGTGAATACACGTGTCTTAATTGTATTAGCCTTAATTATTGCTGGTATCGCAGGTTGGTTTTTTCAGCAGCAAGGCGACGTAACGCCGCCAGTCAATATTGAAACAACAGATGTCGATTATGAAGCCACCGATATCAAAGCCGTGCAGACCAATGAACAAGGTGAAACCGAATACGAGCTTACCGCTGAGTCTTTGATGCATAATCCTGAGACCAATCAGGATGAAATGTCAGGCATTACCATGAATTGGGAACCATCTGCAGAGCAACGCTATCGTATTCAAGCGGGCAGTGCAGCTATTAGTCAACAGACAGGGGAGCTTAGTTTATCAGGTGGATTTACACTGGTGAGCGAAGGCAATAAGAGTACTCCTGATATCGAACCAATAAAAGTGACTGGTAGTACGCTAAAAGGTAATACGAAATCAGGCAAAGTATACAGTGACGCGCCTGTGAAAATCGAACAAGGCATGAATCGATTTGAAGCCTCTAGTATGACTGCCAATCTTGAGACGGGTGAGTATGAATTTGGCCAAGTGGCTGTTGCATTTTCTCCATCTGAACGCCAAGACAAAGCATTGTTTTAATCAAAGTCTTTCTTATTTACTGTGTCAAAAAATAGCAGCTAGCATAAAGTTTGCAAATCCTACCACCTATTATGAAATGAGTTATTTATATGAAACTTAAATTTTTGCCTACTTTACGCGCATCATCACTCTGCTTGCACAAATTGTGCGCACTGCCAATGGTGATGTTATTGGCGCTACCGCTATATAGTCATGCGTTGCCATCAGATTCTAATCAGCAGATTAAATTGCTAGCGGATAAAGCCACTTATAGTGAGCGTACCGGCGTGACCAGTTATGCAGGTAATGTCATTATTACCCAAGGTACGTTTAAGATGACGGCTGACAACATCACAGTCAATCTTTCTCAGCAGCGTAGCATTAACTCGGCGGTAGCAACTGGCCGTCCAGCGACTATGCAGCAAGTAGTCACGCAAGAAAAAGGCTTGGCAAAAGGGCAGGCTAATAAAATTGACTACAACGCAGTGTCTGGGATTATTACGCTAACTGGCAATGCGAAACTGGTTCAGAATGGTGCAAGCTTCGCTGGTAACGTCATTCGTTATAGCCTAAAAGCAGGTGATGTTGAAGCGACTGCTGGCGGCAATCAGCGCGTTGAACTGGTATTCCCGCCTAACAATGGTACAAACCAAAGTGGCGTACGTTAATCCAAATAAACAGGCTATGAGTAAATAAGTCTGCCTTTAGCAATGCTTAAATTTTGTGAAAGTAAGAGTAAGTTATGAGCGATGATAAAAATCTAGACCTATCGGCATCAAATACCAATACGGCGCCTGTCGCTCGATTGACTATGCAAAATTTAGGCAAGCGCTATGGAAAGCGTTGGGTAGTCAAAGACGTTTCATTTTCTGTCGAACAGGGTCAAGTCGTCGGACTGTTGGGGCCTAACGGTGCTGGTAAAACGACAAGCTTCTATATGGTGGTGGGACTGGTCAATATGGATAAGGGCCGCGTTACGTTAGGTAAAATGGATTTATCTAAATACGCAATGCATGAGCGAGCGCGTGCGGGTATCGGCTATCTACCACAAGAAGCATCAATCTTTCGTAAATTATCTATCGAAGATAATATCTTAGCTATCCTACAGACTCGTACAGAATTAAGTAAAGCTGAACAGCAGCAAGAACTTGAAAAGTTGATTGGCGAGTTCCATTTAGAACATGTGCGCAAGTCTCAGGGTATGAGCGTGTCAGGCGGTGAGCGTCGTCGCTGTGAGATTGCGCGAGCATTGGCCGCTGATCCTAAGTTTATCTTATTGGATGAGCCTTTTGCAGGGGTAGATCCTATCTCTGTCGGTGATATTAAAGACGTTATTTTGACGTTAAAAAATCGTGGCATTGGCGTTTTAATCACCGATCACAATGTTCGAGATACACTGGCTATTTGTGAAAAGGCTTATATTGTATCAGAAGGCGCTATCATTGCAGAAGGTACTTCGGCTGAAGTGTTAGAAAATGATTTAGTAAAATCTGTTTATCTAGGTAAAGACTTTCAAGTATAAGTGAGAGCGTTAAATCCCTTATCTCATACTCTATTTTATATAGTGCGCTCAAGACAAAAAGGTGCTGTTAAAGTAGAGTTATGCTGTTATAGATTTTCCTTACTTCCTATGCATTTTGCTTTACAAACGCTGCGTAAAACTACACCAATAACTTTGTGTTTCCTGATTAACTAATAAGAGCTGGCTAAAACTATTTTATATAGAGCTTATAAGCCAGTTACTACTTATATCTACAATTAACACCATTCTCTTTCAAGTACAGCTTCCAAAACCAATAGCTGACTTATCATAACAAATATTTTTGAATCAGCGCTTATAAAGCGTGACAATACTTTCTTCATTATTCTCGATTGACCCTCTGAATAAGGCTTATAAGCTATGGCAAAAAATAAAAGCAGCTATGTCTGTCAGCATTGCGGTGCGCATTTTGGTAAATGGGCCGGGCAGTGTACGGATTGCGGGGAATGGAATAGCTTGGTCGAAGCCCCAAATTTCAGCATGCCTCATCACAATAAGAGCACCGCGAAGCCTAATAACGCACGAGCTGCTACTCGTGGTACCAGTGCGCCAGCTGGTAACTACTCTGGTACTCACAGTGCTGTCATGCCGCTTAATGCAGTAAGTGTGACGCTCGACACACGCCTACCAACTGGTATCAGTGAGTTCGATCGCGTACTGGGTGGTGGGTTAGTGGCGGGTTCCGTAGTGTTAATCGGCGGTGATCCAGGTATTGGTAAATCAACGATCTTGCTGCAAACGGCGACCAATATGGCACGGGCGGATTCACTAGCAGGTAGTGCATTATACGTGACGGGTGAAGAGTCACTTGCACAGGTGGCCATGCGAGCCAAACGTTTAGACTTGCCTGCTGATAGACTGCGTGTATTGGCCGAAACTAACGTAGAAACTATCTGCGCTGCATTAACGCAAGAGCAGCCAGCCATCGCTATTATTGATTCTATTCAGACGATTTATACGGACGCTATTAACTCTGCACCAGGTGGTGTCAGTCAGATTAGAGAGTCTGCTGCAATTTTGACTCGCTATGCTAAGCAAACAGGGACAGCGCTATTTTTAGTAGGACATGTAACCAAAGAAGGTACGTTAGCGGGTCCGCGAGTATTGGAGCATATGGTTGATACCGTACTTTATTTTGAAGGCCAGTCTGACTCGCGTTTTCGTATGATTCGTGCGGTCAAAAATCGCTTTGGTGCGGTTAATGAACTGGGTATCTTTGGTATGACTGATATGGGGCTCAAAGAAGTCGCCAATCCATCAGCGATATTTTTAAGTCGTTATGACAAACCTGTTGCTGGATCTGTAGTAATGGTCAGCCGTGAAGGTACAAGGCCGTTACTAGTAGAAGTGCAGGCCTTGGTCGATGATTCACAAGGCTCGCCTAGAAGAATGGCACTGGGTTTAGACTTCCAACGTTTATCCATGCTACTAGCAGTGATGCATCGTCACGGCGGGATACATACTAGTGGACAAGATGTCTATGTCAACGTTGTTGGTGGCGTCAAAGTTATAGAAACGGGATCTGATTTGGCCGTACTGTTGGCCTGTGCTTCAAGTATTAAAGAGAGGGCGTTACCATCTTCATTAGCAGTATTTGGTGAAGTGGGTCTATCGGGCGAGATACGCCCAGTACCTAACGGACAAGAACGCTTGAAAGAAGCGATGAAACATGGGTTTAAACATGCCATCATTCCAAAGGCCAATGCACCTGCTAAGGACGCGCCTCAGTTCAAAGGTATCAATGTGATTGCTGTTGAGCGTCTTGATGATGCCATCGAAAGCGCGTTTGAGTTATAAGATATATAGAACTTATAGTACTGTGTTTTGAGTAGTTTAGTCGCTACTATTAGTTTGGAACGATAAATATAGACCATAAAAAAAGCCTAACTAATGATGAGTTAGGCTTTTTTTGCTATATAGGCTAGCAATATTATTGGTCTTTAAAACTGATACCTAAAGTTAAGGTCCTGCAACGCGCTCAATAGCAACGTTACCCACGCCTTTACTCGTAATACCGAGTTTTTTGGCGGCACCATAAGATAAGTCTAATACACGGTTACCATGAAATGGGCCACGATCGTTCACTTTTACCACGACACTTTTACCATTGGTCTTGTTAGTGACTTTGACATAGCAGTTCAATGGTAATGAGCGATGCGCTGCAGTTAAACCGTTCATGTCAAAAGTTTCGCCACTGGCAGTCTTGCGACCATGAAACTTACGACCATACCAAGACGCAAGACCAGTCTGCTTGAACTTACTGACAGAGTTAGAAGCAACAGCTGTTAAGCGCTCTAATACATCTTCATCATTGGTAACTTGTGTCGTATCATTGGCTAACAATGAGCTGCTAAGTGCCAATGAAGTCGGCTGACGGGCTGACTTTACCAAACTTGATGCACCATCATGCTGACGGCTTAGTTCACCAAGTACACGGTCAATGTGGGAGGCGTTATCTTGCGAAATCATAGCAAGTGTGGTCTTTGCTTCTACAGCATTTGCATTGGTAGCGACTGCAGAGCCAGCAAATAACATTGCTGACATTGTAAGTAAACCAGATAAACGCTTGTTCATAAATACCTCTATAACTTATACATCAAAACCTAACTCTAAATATTTTAGATTGAGCATGGCATTAATCTATTATTTTCATATTGATTAATGAGCGGCTCTTATAGATATTAATATATGGTAATTTTTCATTTCATTATCATCAGTGTTCAGCAGAAATAGAGCTAAAGTGACTGATGATACGCTCAAATGATAGTTAGCGATAAGCATTGAATACAAAGTCCAAAATCAGGACTAAGTGACAATGTCACTATATGTTGTATTTACATGATGTGCGATCTACAAACTTCTTTAGAGTGCTACGTTAATAAAAGGTTCAGAGGACATCGCGTATCGCTTTGTTATCAAACCGTTAATTAAGTAGTGTATTTGAAAGTCTGGAATCTACAAGATGCTAACTATACGGCTACGCTACAACCTAAATATATTTAAATGCAAAGTTTATTAGTAGCTATGTACGGGTT
>NZ_PJAT01000150.1 GCF_002836715.1 Psychrobacter sp. 4Dc | reverse complement strand
CGACACAGGCGAGCTTGAGATCTCCACCCCAAGAGACCGCGACAGTAGCTTTGAGCGACAACTTCTACTATTAAAAAAGTAGTCGTTAAACCTAAGGCAACCATTAACTTCTTACTATTTTCTTCAGTAACAACCGCATGGCTATGATCATGATGTTCTGACATAAAATATTTTCCTTATTCTATTTATGATGAGCAGAGATATTGGATAACAGCCAATATCTCTGCTGTAAATCGACTAATCTATTGGATTAAGAAACTTTTTTTTCATTTATCCAACGATAAAGCACGGGTAACAGCACCAAAGTTAGTAATGTTGAAGAGATAATCCCGCCAATCACTACGGTTGCCAGTGGCCGTTGAACCTCAGCCCCTGTTCCGGTTGACAGCGCCATTGGTACAAAACCCAGTGAAGCCACACAAGCTGTCATCAACACTGGTCTTAAGCGCAAAATAGCCCCTTGCCACACGGCTTTATGCACTGGATATTTGTCCCTTAATTCCTTAATAAAGGTCAGCATTACCAGTCCATTGAGGACTGCAACACCAGATAAGGCAATAAAGCCAATTCCAGCTGACATCGATAATGGAATATCCCTTAGCCAAAGGAACAGCACACCACCGGTCAAGGCAAAGGGTATCCCGGTAAAGACCAATAGACTTTCTTTGACATTGTGAAAGACCGCCATCAGTAAAATAAAGATAGTGATTAAAGCCAGTGGAATCACGATTTGCATCCGTGCTTTGGCTGAAGCCAAATTTTCAAACTGACCGCCATATTCTATCCAATAACCACTTGGCAAAGTGTATGCTTTGAGCTGTGTCTGTACATCAGAAACAAAAGACCCTAAATCACGCCCTTCAACATTCGTTGTAACCACAACTCGGCGTTTACCATTTTCTCGACTGACTTGGTTGATTCCTTCAATGGTCGAGACTTGCGCGACATCCGACAATAAAATACTGCCACCATTTGGAAGCTGAATAGGTAACTGGGAAACAGATGCGACACTACGGTCTTGCTCTCCAAGACGGATAACAAAATCAAAACGACGATCGCCTTCTAAAATCTCTCCCACGCTTTGTCCACCAATACTGGTTGCCACAAGGTCTTGAATTGAACGCACACTCAAACCATATTGTGCAGCCAAAGTTTTATTTACCTCGACATTCAGTAATGGCAAACCTGAGGTCTGCTCAACTTTCACGGCACTGCTACCCGATATTTGCTGAATGATTTTGGAGATTTTAGTCGCCTCAGTATTGAGGACATTCATATCATCACCGAAGATTTTCACACCAACATCACTACGCACACCTGAGATCAATTCATTAAATCGGAGTTCAATCGGTTGTGAAAATTCACTATTATTGCCTGGAATCGTGGCTAAATACGTCACCATACGGCCACGTAATTCATCTAAACTTTCTTTAGGATTTGGCCATTCTGAACGAGGCTTTAACATGATATAGCCATCTGAAATATTGGGTGGCATGACATCTGTTGCAACCTCGGCTGTACCCGTTCTGGCAAATACTGCCTTAATTTCAGGGAAACTCTTTAAAAGAAGTTTTTCAGTATTCTCCTGAATACGTAAAGACTCTTCTAAGCCTGTACTTGGTGAACGTAACTGTTGTATCGCAAAGTCTCCTTCACTGAGCTGTGGTGCAAATTCACTGCCGAGTTTGGTACTGATAAATCCCGTAATCACTAATAAACACAGTGCAAAAGTCAGCACAACTGCTTTGTATTGATACGAAATATCAAGAGTTTGCTGATATTTAGCTTTTAGCCATAACATCCAACGACTTTCTTTTTCTTGAATATCGCCTTTGACCCACAATGCCACAGCAGCAGGCACAAAGGTGATCGATAAAATAATGGCTGCAACAAGGGCGAGTACCACTGCCAATGCCATCGGATGGAACATTTTTGCTTCCACACCACTTAAAGCAAAAATCGGCAAATACACCACCAAAATAATAAGCTGACCAAAAATAAGAGGACGACGTGCTTGGCGGGCAGCCAGAAAAACTTCCTTAAAGCGTTCACTTTGTGTGAGAGGTCGTTTTAACAGTTGCTGTGTATGGGCTAAACGCCGGATACAGTTTTCGACAATCACCACAGCACCATCGACAATGATGCCGAAATCGAGTGCACCTAAACTCATCAGATTGGCACTGATATTTTGCTGTGCCATCCCGGTTAAGGTAAACAGCATAGAGAGTGGAATGACACAGGCAGTAATCAAGGCAGCACGGATATTCCCTAAAAACAGGAACAGAATGATGATGACCAGGATTGCTCCCTCTACCAAGTTTTTCTGAACGGTTTTAATCGCCTTCTCAACCAAGATAGTACGGTCGTACACCGTTTCAATCACTACCCCTTTAGGCAAACTATTCTGAATATCTTGAAGCTTGGCATCCACAGCTTTAGAAACAGTCTGGCTATTTCCACCCATCGCCATCATGACAACCCCTAAAACGGTTTCTTTGCCGTTATAGGTTGCCCCACCGGTTCTTAAATCATGCCCAATAGAGACTTGCGCAATATCACCAACCCGAATTGGGCTGCCATTTGGGCTACCCAGCATGGTGTTCTCAATATCAGAAAGCCCATTGAATGCACCCGGTACACGTACCGTCAGTTGCTGACCATTGTCTTCAATATAACCTGCACCTCGGTTCTCATTATTTTGCGCTAAAGCCTGTTGCAGTTGTTCTAATGAGATATTCAGTTGCTGCATCCGGTTTAAATCGGGAGAGACCACATAGGTTTTTTCAAAACCACCAATACTGTTGACCTCTGCAACTCCCTTAACACGTTGCAGTTGAGGACGCACAATCCAGTCCTGAATCTCACGCAAATCCATCGGCGTGTATGCAGTTCCATCCGGCTTTTTCGCATTCGGATCTGCCTTCAGTACCCATTGATAAATCTCACCGAGACCCGTAGAAACGGGGGACATCGTCGGTGCGATTTGTGCAGGCAACTCAGATTGCGCCTCCTGTGTCCGTTGGTTAATCTGCTGACGGGCCCAATAAATATCAGTCCCATCTTTAAAGACAATGGTGACTTGAGAGAGTCCATAACGGGATATGGAACGGGTAAGCTCCAGATCCGGAATGCCAGCCATGGCATTTTCAATGGGATAGGTAATCAGCTGTTCGACTTCAAGCGCAGTAAAACCCTTGGCTTGAGTATTAATCTGGACTTGGGTATTGGTAATATCGGGTACAGCATCAATCGGGAGTTTCTGATAGCTATACACCCCGACCGCAATCCAGGTACAGGCAAAGAGCAACACCCAAATCGCATTTTGTATGGAAAACTGAATGATTCGTTCGAATAAACCTTCTGGTTTTGGTAGATCAGAATTAATGTCCATGGCCTGCCTCGTCTTTTTCTAATTCAGATTTCAACAAGAAACTGCCTTGAGCGATATACTTCTGCCCTTCAGTCAGCCCAGAAATCACTTCAAGCCATTGTCCATCACTTGAAGCCTGCCCCAATTGCACTTTCTGTGCTTTTAAGTGGACTTGACCTTTTTGTTCTGAATCTACGATGAAAATACTGTCTTCACCTTCAATACTTTGCAGCGCAGACTTTTGAATCCGAAGGGCTGATTTTGCTGTAGCTTCCGGAATCAACACTCTCACTAACACATTAGAACGCAACTCAGTAGCTTGCGCATCGAGTTTTGCGCGCACCACCAGACGCCCTGTTTGTACATCTGCCTGAGAGGTTAAGCTTTGTACAGTAGCTTTATAGCTTTGATCTGAATCATTCACTTTAAAGTCAATTTTTTGCCCGGCTTGCAGTTGACCTGAGAATTGATTCGGCAAATTAAACTCAAGCCATAAATCTTTCAGCTGTTCAATGACAAAGAGCTGATTAGCCAGTTGCACATTTTCACCGACCACAATATCTTTTTGACTGATCACCCCAGAGATCGGTGCTTTAATCAGAAAACGCCCATTGTTATTGCCACTTGCACCTAATGCATTTAAACGTGCTTGTGAGGACTGGACAGTAATCTGCGCTTGACGGTAGGCATTTTCGGCACGCTGGTAATCCTGTTTGGCAGAAACCCCCTGTGACCAGAGTTGCTGTTCGCGCTGGTAATCTTTACGGGCCAAATCCAGATTCACCTGTGCCATACGCAGATTTGCCTGTTGGTCGATCAGTTCAGGCACGGTTAGTACAGCCAGCGTTTGTCCTTTTTGCACGCTCTGTCCTAAAGCCACATTGATCTGCTCGACATAACCACTAAAATTAGGCGATATATGCGCTTGTTGATCGGTATTCACCACCAATTTACCTGGCAGGGTTGTCAGCTTTTCAACCAATCCTGTGGATGCAACAGCAACTTTTAAACCTTGTTCAACCATTTGTTGGCTGGTCAGTTGTATTTCGCCTTCTTCAGCATGTCCTTCTTCAGAACTATCTTCATCAGAATATTCGGCATTTCCCTCATCATAACCCTGCCCCTCAGATTCAGTTTTTTTTGAACTTAACCAAATAGCCAGACTGACCAAGACCGTAATCAGAATCAAAACTACAATCATGAGAGACTGGGATATTTTTCCGTTTTGCTTGGCGTTCATTTTATCGTGCTCCCCCATTGATTAAATTTTGCGATGCTTCGACTGCCTTTTTATTCAGTTGTGTATAGGCATCCGAACGGCTAATTTCTTCATAACTTGTGCCAATACTGAGTGCCTCAGCTGCTAGGGCAGTTTGCCAAGCTTGACGTAGAGTTTGTAATTGACCCAATCGAAGATTCTGCAGTTGGGTGGTTGCTTGCTGAACGTCGGTAATGGACAGTTTCCCTGCCTGAAACCCTAGTAAAGTACGGCTCTGAACTTTGGTCGCCAAAGTAACTTGTGCTGTTGTGGCATCGAACTGGCTACGTAAACCTTTGAGCTGATGCATGCTGTTGGCAATATCGAGTATTTGTTGCTTCAGCTCACGCTGCTGCTGTTGGTTCAGCAATATTTGCTGTTGCTGGACCATCGGGATCGCATATTGCTGGCGATTGAAAATATTCAGTGGAATAGCCACGCCGATTGCTAAAGTCGTATCGTTGCTTTCATTAGGGGTTTTGCTACGTTTCATGCCTACATTTAAAGTCGGATTGGGACGTGCCTGAATTCTTAAATTTTCAATTTGATGATCCGATTGCTGAATGTTCAAGGCATAGAATTTTTCTAGCCACCCTTCAGCAATATACCGTTGCACAGTTTGGAGACTTTGCTCTGGCCAAGGGATAGCGGTTTTATTCAATTGAAGATGTGAAGATGTTTCTCCCCCCCACAAATTAGACAGCTGACGACCGGCAGCTTGTTTATTCAGCATCGCTTGCTGATAAAGTCGTTGGATTTCTAGCGCTTCAATTTGGGCACGCTCAAAATCAACCAGGGCAATACTGCCTGCCTGATAGCGTTTCTGGGCACTGTCCAGATTGACTTTACTTGTTTTTAACTGTACTGAATAAGCAGACTGCTCAACCTCAGCAAGTGCAAATTGCGACCATGCAAATTTAACAATCAGTTGGCTTTGTGCCTTCCATAATTGCTGTTGCAATTGGATTTGTTGATTCGAGGTATTGGCAATCACCCGGTTCAGCTTACGCTGACCAAATAGATCTAGAGGTTGACTAACGCCAACATTGAATTCCTGTTCTTGACCTGAGCCAAAGCCAGACTGTTCTAAACTTATACTTGGATTCTGCCATAACCGACTTTGCTGAATATTCAATTCAGATATTTGCTGAACTTGTTGCCACGGCTTGTCTTGAGTCTGGTAACTTTGTACTTTTGCTAAAGCGGATTCAAAGCTGGTAACGTTTTCAGCATAGCTATATTGCATAGCCGCTGCACATATACAAGCAACCAAGCTATGACGCAAGAGTATAATTGATTGTGAAGACATGATTTTTCCCACTTATTTAAATAATAAAAGTGGTGGGAATGTTTTAGGCTACCCCACCATGAGCGGGGAAAATTCGGGAGGTGGGCTTTGTTGAAACAGGTCAGGAGCCTGATAGCTGTTTTTCCAATGAAATTGTGGATTCACTTTAACTTCAGAGCTTGGATGAAACACATCTACTTTTTCATTTTGTACAATCAAATGCATCATCGATGGTAGATGATCTTGATGATCTTCACCGATTTCTAAATCGCTACTGAATGTTTTTATGTTTTCTGACTGTCCATTATGATCGTGTTGACGACTATCGCTGGCACACAAGGTATTTTGGTGATGACCAAAATGATAACTCTGCTGTGATTGAGGCTGTTGTTCATGGACACAAAAGGCCGCCGCCACATTCCAAAAGCTTTGGAACATGAACAATCCAACCAAGACTGTAATCCATGTAGTAGAACGCATCATCATAACAACCGAAAAATTTGTACCAAGTATAAGGCTTAGAGCCACTCCAAGGTCAAGCTTAATAAATTAAATTAAACATTCAATGAACACTGAATAGCCGGCACTTTTGCAAATTTACCTTGTCTCTATAAGCTCACATCAATTTCAGGTAAGAATAACAATAGATAGTGAACCGTACCGGGTTTGTCGGAGACTTTTTATTTAAGTTAGGCCACCTGACCTAACGGGTTAATCTTATCATTGTACATTGCTTCAAACTCAAAAGGCAATTTTCCATGAGAGTTTCCCAAACTTTGTGTAACTGCTTATAATCCACTAACAGGAGAATAAGCAATGACTAACCAATCTGACATCAAGAAACTGGCTGAGCAAATGGCCAGCAGCATGAAAAGCTTCGATGACATCAAAGACTTTCAAAAGCAGCTCATGCAGTCCTTCATCGACACTGCCCTAGAAGCAGAAATGGAAGAGCATCTCGGCTACCCCAAGCATGAAAAGGCAGACAGGCCTAATAAGCGCAATGGGCACACTAAAAAGAGAGTCCGTAGCGACACAGGCGAGCTTGAGATCTCCACCCCCAGAGACCGCGACAGTAGCTTTGAGCCTGTACTTGTCAGTAAGCATCAAACCCGTATTTCAGGTCTTGATGACAAAATCATATTTCACTACAGGCATAGCCTTACGTCTTGCGCTTCGGGCAAGTGTCTCCCAGACACTTGCTGATCCTCGCTCATACGCCAAAGGTCAAACCACTACTGAGATTGTCGAAACCATCAAGGACATCTACGACGTCGACATCTCAAGCAGCTTGGTTTCCAGAGTCACTGACAACATCTTGGATGACATCACCGCTTGGCAGAACCGGCCACTGAGCAGCGTCTATCCTATCGTCTACTTAGACTGCATTGTCGTCAAAGTTCGTCAGGACAAGCAGATCATCAACAAAGCTATCTATCTGGCCTTAGGCGTTGCTCTTGATGGTAAAAAAGAGCTGCTTGGTATGTGGCTGTCAGAGAACGAGGGCGCTAAATTCTGGCTTGGTGTTCTCACTGAGCTACAAAACCGCGGGGTTCAAGATATTCTTATTGCCTGTGTAGACGGCCTAAAAGGCTTCCCTGATGCCATCAATACGGTCTACCCTAACGCTCAGGTTCAGCTGTGTATCGTGCATATGGTGCGCTATTCGATGAAGTTCGTACCTTGGACGGACAAGAAGGCCGTAGCAGCTGATTTAAAGGCCATCTACGGTGCTGATACGCTTGAGATAGCAGAGGCCAACCTTGAGCACTTTGATGAAGTATGGGGCAAAGAGTACCCGCATGTCATCAAGTCTTGGCGCAATAACTGGGAGGGCTTAACGGTGTTCTTTGAGTACCCGAAAGACATCAGAAAAGTGATTTATACCACCAATGCGATAGAGTCGCTAAACAGTGTGATTCGAACGGCGGTGAATAAGCGTAAGGTGTTCCCGTCTGATCAGGCGGCATTCAAGGTGGTGTACTTAGCCACCCAGCAGGCATCCAAAAAGTGGTCAATGCCGATCCGTAACTGGACGTCTGCTCTTAATCGCTTTATGATTATGTTTGATGATCGTATTAGTAAGCATTTAATCTAAATGGCAGTTACACAGAATCTGGGATGGTCTCGTAGATAAGGACGATGCTTCAGGTTAACCTCACACTTGTTGTAAGTCTAGCAACGGCTTCTGCCTTTCCAGATTACGTTTATAGCTTCTGTTATACTAAAAACTAGTCAAGCGATAATATTTAGTTACTATTAAATTATAAAACTGAAAAACAAATCTAAAGTATACTCACAAGTGTACTAAAATATATATTTAAATATTTATCTATATACATCAAACACTTAACAACAATTAACCGTTCCGGCTCCGGGTACCATTACATAGTCCTATACTATCTTATAGAACAGCTAAAGCCCCTGATATCAGGGGCTTTGTTGTATTTGGCGTTCTATACTGTTCTGCTCTATCTATCCCAATCCATGCATCTGATGTACCTTAACCTGTCAGTGCTCATTTGAAATAATGATCATGACAAGCGATATAGATGATGAGCATCTCAAACGCCCTACTCACCTATACCACTATTCTTAAAAAACCTATCTAGATTACACACTTGGTTTGGCAAGTAGCATTATCAATTTATGCTCTTAACAGCCAAATCAGCTACCTAATAACACATTGCCATAGTCATCACGCAGATCTTTTTTGACCATTTTCCCAGCGCCATTTAGGATGATATTATCTACAAATATGACTTTATCGGGTATTTGCCAGCTGGCGATTTTACCTTCGTAAAAGCTCAGCACTTGCGACTCATCGATTTCTGAATCTGGTTCTTTCACCACAATCAATACTGGGCGCTCGCTCCATTTTTTATGCTTTGCAGCAATAGCGGCCGCCATTCTTATCTGCGGATGGGCGACTGCGATGTTTTCAAGCTCTACTGACGATATCCACTCTCCACCAGATTTGATCAAATCTTTTGAGCGATCCCGAATATTCATATAGCCATCGGCATCAATGGTTGCAATATCGCCTGTGTCGAACCAACCATCTTCAGTTATCGCATCAGGATTTTCTGTGTAATAGTCATTGATGATCCAATGACCTTTGATCTGTAAACGACCTTGAGACATACCATCTTCTTCGACTCGCTGTAGCGGTTCATCAGTATCTATGAGACGTAGCTGAACGCCGTAGGGCGGACGACCTTGAGAGTTACGCAACTCATTAATCTCATCTTTACTCAGCGATTTATGCTTGGCTTTTATTTGATTCATCGTTCCAAGTGGGCTAGTTTCTGTCATGCCCCAACCATGCACCGCATCGCAGTTAAAGTCTTCTCTGAACGTTTTGATTACTGATGGTGGGCATGCGGCTCCTCCGACGATGGTACGCGTCATGCTATCAAGCTTACTACCTCTGGCTTTGGCAGCGGTCAATAGGCTTTGCCAAATTGTTGGAACCCCTAGAGCAACCGTAACATGACAATCATCAATGAGAGATACTAGGCTGTCACCATCGAGATTTGGACCAGGAAGTATGAGAGAGCAACCAGTCAGGGCAGCTGCATAAGGTGTGCCCCACGCATTGACATGGAACATCGGTACTACGGGTAACAAAACGTCTTGTGCAGAGAGCGCGGAGACATCAGGCATGCACAATGCCATCGCATGCAGCACAGAAGAGCGATGCGTATATAAAATCCCTTTAGGGTTACCGGTAGTTCCTGATGTGTAGCATAAAGAGCTGGCGGTCGCTTCATCGAATTGAGGCCAGTCAAAGTCAGTAGGATTTTCTGCTAATAGCTCATCAAAGAACAGTACATTAGGCAGTTTCTCTACGATACTATCATCTCGATCACTTAGACAAATGAAGTGTTCAACACCTTTGATATGCTCTCTGATTGCCATAATTAGCGGTAGGAAAGTAGTATCAAAAAACAGTACTCGATCATCAGCGTCATTGATAATGTAGCTAAGCTGCTCAGGGAACAAACGTGGATTGATAGTATGGCAAACCATGCCACTACCTGAAATGGCATACCAAGCTTCTAAGTGCCGACGATTATTCCAAGCCAAAGTTGCTATGCGTTCTGATGATTTAAGTCCCAGTGTAGCCAACGCATTGGCCAATCGTTTTGAGTTATCTGAGACAGTACGCCAATTGGTATGAGTCATCTGTCCATCGACTTCTTTGGACAAAACCGCCGTATCACCATGATAACGGGCAGCGTGTTCGATTAGACCACTGATCAGCAATGGCTGATACATCATTTTTCCTAACATAATACATTCCCTGTAGTTATTTGAAAGTCCGCTTATTCTTGCTACTGCATTGCCTGATGCGAAGAATAGGCCTCAACTAAGAATAATCAGAATTATTCTTTAAGACAAGTTAATATTATGTTCTCCATAGGCGACGAAAAACTGTGATTCAACTTCAAAGACTTGATGATTACTCTATATAAATAGTTTTTACTTTCTCATCAAAAGTTTATTGGTATCATTGTTTCTTTAATTAACCATAAAATTTGGACAAAAAAATCCGACCACCTAAGTGATCGGATTTTTAATGTTTGGTGGAGATGGCGGGAGTTGAACCCGCGTCCGCCAGCATTACGCTCATGAATCTACATGTTTAGTTTCTGTCTTTAGTTTTAATCCGCACCGATCCGACAGTCAGGATGGATTGGACGATTCTCTACTTTTGAACCCAAGCAATTGAGACAATCACTTGTGGCGAGCCTACATGCGGACGCTTCAACTTAGTTAACCAACTGTAGGTGATCAGCAACTAAGTAAGCAGGGTTTAAGCTGCTAGAGCGTAAGTTTCGTCGTTTGCGACTATAACAATATATGTTTGATTAACGAGAGGACATACACTCTCGACATGCATCATTGAGTTTCATTACCAGCGTCGAAGCCAGAACATCCCCAATAAGACTGGCTATTATATAGGAGATATCGGTTAGGTTTCAACCTATAAGTAGCCTGCATTACATTACGTTACAGCTTAATAATTTACGCCAAAACAGTGTTTAACCATTTGCCGATATTTTGAATCTGCGGCATACAGACTTGATGTGCCATCGGATACGTATTATAAGACACATTATAGTCCTTTGCCGACAATAACTGCTGGGCTTGCTCACCTAGGATGACAGGCACAACTGGATCATGAGAACCATGCTCAATCAAAATCGGCATGTCTTTATTGGCAGCACTATACTCAATATTGTCATTGGTTGCTAAGTAGGTAGAGAGCGTCATCAAGCCAGCCAAACGTTTTGGATAGCCAAGTGCCACATGGTACGCAACTGCCCCGCCCTGCGAAAACCCTGCGATAACGATATGCTCTGGTAACACGCCGCGTTCTATCTCACGACTAATCAAATCTTGTATCTGCTGAGCAGACTCTTGAATCTGAGCCACATCTACTTTACGCTCTAGACTCATCTCTATGATGTCGTACCATGCTGGCATCACCATGCCGCCATTTACTGTGACTGGGCGTTTAGGTGCATGTGGGAAGATAAAACGTACTGCCATATCATCAGCCAAGCCAAGCTGCGGTACAACTGGCTCAAAATCATGACCGCTAGCACCTAAGCCATGTAGCCAAATCACTGCGCGATCTATCTTGTTTTGAGAGGGATTGTGCTCAACGAAGACTGCATCTAAATAGTTACTCATAATTATCCTTAATAATGTAGTGAGATATGCCGGAAGCATTTCTATGTTTTTGCCAAAATAATATGTGTGTCATTATATGGTCAATATCATCTGTTAGTTTGAGAGTATGGTCAATAGTGAGGTACTAAGCGGACAATAGCAAAAATGTGAACAGTATAAGAAGACACGTATTATTTTACGATCGATAAGCTCAGTACTATCAAGCTTAAAACTATAAAGCTCAAATACTGTCAGCTGTCTATTCTTTAGTACATGTGCCTACAACTGTATCCGCATTAATGCTAAGTTCTTACAAGGCTAGGCTCTTACAAGAATGCACGACCCTTAGCTTCTTTTGGCAGGTAGCAACCAATAGTCAAACGTTAATCTTTTATTTCCTATCCATACGTCCGATGGGATTTTTTTATAATTTTGCAGGAACATTTTACATGACAATTTCTAATAAATCAGCGCTTGAGCTGAGTAAACAGACACCGACTAAGGTTAATCAGATTAATATCGCCTTACCTTTAACGCTGATCAGCTCATTATTGATAGTAGGCTGCACTACTGATAGTAGCTCAGTGCTCACATCAAAAGCTCCTTTATCGACAGCGCAACCGCAATCACAGCCCCAATCGTCTTCACCTGTCGCATATACCTATGGAGTGCGGCCTTTTTACCTGATAAATGATATGGACGAGGGACCACTAAAAGAAGAGCTACAGGCATGCAGAGGGCAACTGCCAAGTAAGACAGACTTCTCTATTGCGCATCGAGGTGCGCCATTACAGCTGCCTGAACATACTTATGACAGCTACGTGGTGTCAGCACAAATGGGGGCTGGCATCTTGGAATGTGATGTCGCTTTTACCAATGACGGTGAGCTGGTCTGTCGTCATGCCCAGAACGATTTGCACACCACGACTAATATTTTGACCACGCCGCTGGCCAACCAATGTACCGTACCGCCTATATTAGATGCTAAAGGCAAACTTACCAATGCCGATAGCATCGAATGTCGCACCTCAGATATTAGCGGTGCTGAGTTTAAAACACTGACGGGTAAGATGGATGCTGCCAATAAAAAAGCAACCAGTATTAGTGAATATATGAATGCAACCGCGCCTTGGCGAACGGACTTATACTCGCAAAACGGCAAAGTGTTAACCTTGAAAGAGCATATCGCGTTGGCTCGCAAGCTGGGTATGAAGCACACGCCTGAGCTAAAAGCACCTGTAGTGACCATGCCATTCAATGGCTATGGTTTGAACGATTACCGCCAACAGTTGATAGATACTTATAAGTCAGCGGACGTGCCTGCAAGCGATGTGTTTGCACAATCATTTAATATAGAAGATCTTGATTACTGGATCAAAAACGAGCCAGCTTATGGGGCGAATGCCGTCTATCTGATCGATGACAGCAATGAGACCGCTAAGGATAAAACATTTGATAAAAACGACGCAACCACTTGGAATCACTCATTGGCTGATATCAAAGCACGTGGCATAAACACCATCGCTCCAGCACTTTGGTTGCTAGTCACTACTGATGGTAAGGGAAATATGCAACCATCAGAATACGCAAAACAAGCCAAAGCCAATGGTCTAAAAATCATTACTTGGTCGATAGAGCGTTCAGGGCCATTAACGGATGGTGGCGATTGGTACTATAGCGGTCTTGGTGATGCTATCAACAATGACGGTGATATGATGAATTATATTGACGTACTAGCGCAAGATGTCGGTGTCCAAGGCATTTTTTCAGATTGGCCCGCTACAGTGAGCTACTATGCCAATTGCAAAGGTCTTAAGTAAGTTTTCGCTTAGTCTATTAATAAACAACCATGCTTAATCTTCGTTACCAAGGCCAGCTTATTTATTGAGCTGGCCTTTTTTTAAATGCATTAAAATAATTACATCGCATACTATCTACTGAGCACCCTACTTTTCCATTAACTTTTCACACCATTTAACCCGTGGCAACAAGAGCAGTCTGCTGTTTTGTGCTACGATAATTTACTAAGCCTATAAGACGATGTAGAGACTATGACCCATATTTTACTGGTAGAAGATGATCCTGCGATCGCGATGTCGCTTAAGGTTACCTGCAAGCGCGAAGGCTGGCAAATAACTTGGTTGGATAATGCCAGTAGTGTGTTACCCATGTTGCATAGTCATAAAGCACAAGATCTATCGGCGATCATTATGGATGTCGGTCTACCAGATGGTGATGGCTTGAGCCTATGTCAGCAAATACGTCATACGCCTGATATCGACGCCTTAAAAGATTTGCCTATCGTGTTTTTGACCGCGCGTAGCGATGAGGTCGATCGTATTCTAGGATTGGAGATGGGCGGTGATGATTATTGCGCCAAACCCTTTAGTCCACGTGAATTGGTCGCGCGTTTAAAAGCCATTTGGCGACGTGAACAGCTAATTCAGCAGTCAGGCTCTCATACCATAAACTCAAATGAAAGTACTGATAATACTTCCTCGCATAATCTTTCAGGACAAGCATTAACGTTTGAAAATCAATCTGGCGTTTGGCATTATCAACCGCTCAATTATTCATTAACGTGGCAAGAACAGAAGCTGGAACTTAGTAATACTGAGCGCAAAATTTTGCTCACATTATTACAAGCACCGCAGCAAGTTTTTAGCCGTGAGCAGTTGCTTAATGCAGTAAGCGACTATCCCGATCATCGCCTAGCACGCACGATAGACAGCCATATCAAGTCGATTCGTAAACAGCTTGCTATGGTAGATGCTAATGTCGATGTCATCCATACGCATCGCGGACTGGGTTACGCATTATGTCCCGCTTAACAGTGGCTGCTAGTTTATGAATAATAAAACCAATCCTGCTGAGAATGATATTCATAATGACCAAAGCAATTGGTATGCCAAACTGCATCCTATTGGTACTGCTCAGCAAACCCCTAAACGCAAACGACTGCTCAATTTAAGTATATTTTTTAGGATTTGGCTAGCCGTTGCGTTGGTGCTCGTCATATGCGGCGTGGTGGTGTTTACTCAGTTGTTTGGCTACGTCAAGCCAACCGCGCAGCAAGTCATCGAAGACACGCTCCTAGACACCAGTAAATTACTCGCGGCCAGTTTACAGGTGCCATTATCTACAGGACAATTATATGATGAGGAGTATCAAGCGCAACTTGATGCTGCATTTGTCGGCATGCCAGCGATGGGCGAAACGCTCAGTCCTGTCGATCAAACCAAAAGCTACAGTAGCTTTCGCGTGTATGTGACAGACAGTAGCGGCATAGTCATTTACGACTCCCTGCCCAAACCTGATAATAATGAAGGGCAGAACTATGGACGCTGGAACGATGTCTATCTCACCTTAAAGGGACAGTACGGCGCAAGAAGCACGCTGCGAGATTATCAGCGGCGCGATGGTTCGGTCATGTATGTGGCTCAGCCCATCAAAAATCCGTCTGGAGATATCATCGGTGTGGTCAGTGTCGGTAAGCCTGTCGCTAGCGTATTGCCTTATTTAGATGACACACGTAACCGTATGCTCATCACCGCACTACTTATCAGTATCGCCGCCCTTATACTGGCAGGTCTAGTAGCATGGTGGCTTAAGCAAAGTATTACCTTAGTGACTCAATATACTAGCGCGCTGGCAGAAGACACCAAAAAGCCCTATTTTTATCTAGGGCATGAGCTGAATAGCTTGACAGATACCATCGAGACCATGAAGCATCGATTGGAAAATCGTGCTTACGTCACCGATTACGTCCATACTTTGACCCATGAGCTAAAAAGCCCTTTAACCGCGATACGTGCCAGTAGCGAGCTGTTAGAGGACGATGGATTAGATGGCAATAAAATGGATAATGAAGATCGGCAGATGCTCATTGAGACGGTTGGTGAGCAAAGCGTAAAAATGCAACAGCTCATCGACCGACTTCTGTTGCTGGCTAAAGTAGAACAGCCTACCTTTAAGCTCAACCGACAACTGACTCCCCTATTACCGCTTTTGCAAAATTTGATCAGAGATAATGCCGCCAAGCAGCAACAGCAGAACCTATGCCCTATCGATATATATATTGATAATAAGAATGTGAACAATACTGCAAACTTGCCAGTAGAAGTGTTGGCAGCGACTAGTGTGTATGCTGACCAATTTTGGTTAATACAGGTACTGCAAAACGTGCTTGATAATGCGATACACTTTGCAAAGCGTACCGTTGAAATTTCACTACATAGCACTGCTCGAACCGTCACTATCGACATATTCAATGATGGTAAGCTGCTACCCGAATATGCTGTTGCAAAAGCATTTGAGCGTTACTTTAGCCTGTCTCATCAAAGCCAACCATCATCTCAAACAACAAATCAAGCAAAGGAACAAACCACAAATCGTATAGATATTAATGACCTAAATATAGACTCAGTATATCCAACGACTGAGCCGAGGCAAACTGACCATAGTAGTAATACGCTCAAGAAAGGCACAGGCCTTGGACTCACCTTAGTAAAGCAAGTCATTGAGCACCATGGTGGTCAGGTAGCCATTAATAATGTTCATGCCAACGATAATAAAATTAGCCCTGATAACACTGATACTGGTAAAGACCAACGTTCTGGCGTGATGGTTAGTATTACCCTGCCCTTAGCTTGAGAGTAATAATTTATAGTCGATTCAATTTAAGGGTAGTACAAGGCAACCGAGTGCAGATGTATATGTGATACTTCAAGCGAGGTTAACGCTGTAATACTTTTATAGTGGAGTGACTATATAATAGTTCATCAACTTTCCATCATGACTACACAGGATTTCTACTTCATTGTTTTACGATAGCACTAAGATCTGTTGAACCGTCAAATTCGTAAAGTAAATTAGGAGTAGAAAATCTATGTCACATCAATTAACGGATAACCCTATTATCAATAACCTAATCGGCTTTAGCCGTCATCACTGTACACAAACTTTATCAAGCGAAGGCGTCGACAGTATTGATTTTGGGCATTGGCTAGCGATTCCTAGTCAGCGGTTATTATTGGTCTTTCGCCATCAGCAATGTGTGGCTATTGATGAATATCAACTGGCAGCCTAATACTTTGCTCGCTCAACACATTAATTGTGTTTAGGTAACACCTGTATTTTATTTGGACATAAAAGAGCCCTTTATTATTTCGGTGGTGTTCTAAAAAGTATGCTGGCGCTAAAAGTCAATAAGAAGTCTATGCTAAGTTCTCTGATTATATATGGCTTTTAAAGCTTCAAAAATTGTTCAAATTTTGATCAGCATACTTTTTGACACACCACCATTATTTCTAGTATTAAACTACTGGAAACAACAAAGGGCTGATTACTCTACGACAAAAATACTAAGTGATCGGTTGTACTGGCGGCTGCACATCCGCGTTTTGACCGCGATGACGCAGATAATGATCAAGCACTACAATCGCTAGCATCGCTTCGGCAATAGGCGTAGCACGCACACCAACGCAAGGATCATGACGACCCTTAGTCAGCATATCGACTGCTTCACCTTGAGTGTTGATGCTCTTGCCAGCAGTGGTAATACTAGACGTTGGTTTTAAAGCAATACTCACACGGATATCTTGACCTGATGAGATACCGCCCAAGACACCGCCGGCATGATTGGCTGCAAACCCATCTGGGGTCAGCTCATCACGAGCGCTATGTCCGAATTGACCTGCCACCGCCATCCCATCGCCAATCTCGACGCCTTTAACCGCATTGATACTCATCATCGCATGAGCAATATCTGCATCTAAACGATCAAATACTGGCTCACCTAAGCCTACTGGCACACCGCTCGCAATGATATCAAGGCGCGCGCCACAGCTAGTGCCTTCACGGCGCAAGTTATCAATCAAAGTCTCAAACCGGCCAATCGCTTCTTTGTCTGCACAAAAGAACGGATTGCTATTTACAAACTCCCAATCAATTTGGCTCGGATCTAGAACGTTACTATGCTCATTACCGATTTGGGTAACGTGACCACGAATTTGTACGCCCAGACGTTCTTGCAAGTATTTCTTGGCGATAGCACCAGCTGCTACACGCATAGCCGTCTCACGCGCTGACGAGCGACCGCCACCACGATAATCACGAAAGCCATATTTCATACTATAAGTATAGTCAGCGTGTCCAGGACGGAAAGTATCTTTGATATCGCTATAATCTTTGGATTTTTGATTGGTATTGCGAATCAATAGACCGATAGACGTACCTGTAGTTTTACCTTCAAATACGCCAGAGATAATCTCAACTTCATCAGACTCACGGCGCTGGGTTGAATACTTAGACGTACCCGGTTTGCGACGATCCAAATCTACTTGTAGGTCGTCTGCAGATAATGCTAAACCTGGTGGTACGCCATCAACGATGGCCATAAGGCCTGCCCCATGCGACTCACCGCAAGTGGTGACCGTAAAAACCTGCCCAATACTATTGCCTGCCATAACTGTCCTTAAACAAGTAAACGCTACTGATGACTATTTGACCAATCACTCATGGTTGTTAATTATACTGTTTGTAATGAGTGATTGTAGTTGTTGCTTATAGTTTCGGCTCAAGAAGCCGACGTCTATTTAACCCAATATCTGTCTATTAAAGGCTATCTAATAGCTGAACATAAGAGGCAAACAATTGACGATTTGAGACTAGCTCATCATAGGTAATCGCAAAGACACCATGGCCGCCATGTGCAAACTTCAACCAATCAAATTGGATTTCAGGATAGGCTTGTTTTAGGGCCCACTCGCTGTCACCTACTTCACAGATCAGCAACCCATCTGGGCTAAGGTAATCTGGTGCTTCAAATAAGATACGATGTACCAAATCTAAGCCATCTTGGCCAGCTGCTAGTGCATGCTCAGGCTCATATAAGAACTCAGGCGGCAAATCTGCCATGATAGCAGCGTCTACGTACGGTGGATTGGTGACGATAAGCTCATACTGGTTTTCAGCAGGTATCTTGGCAAACAAATCAGACTCGATTACGTTCACTTGATGACCAAGGTCATGATGATCGACGTTGACCATTGCCACTTCTAATGCGCCTTTATCGATATCAACAGCATCGACCAACGCATCAACGAAACGAGTAGCAAGCGCGATTGCGATACAACCAGAGCCAGTACACAAGTCCAAGATACGCTCAGGCTGCGACAATTGCTTTACATCCAAGCCATGATCATAAAATACCGCCGACTTTTCGTTCGGACTGACGCCCAGTGGTTTGGCCAATTCAGTAACTTCAAAGTACGGATGGAACTGCTGACGAATCAACTCTGCAATCGGTGAACGAGGGATAAGAACACGCTCATCAACATAA
Organism: Psychrobacter sp. 4Dc; assembly: GCF_002836715.1. Taxonomy (GTDB): domain Bacteria; phylum Pseudomonadota; class Gammaproteobacteria; order Pseudomonadales; family Moraxellaceae; genus Psychrobacter. Next base: position 2,586 of record NZ_PJAT01000150.1, on the reverse strand, counting down.
AAAGGCAAATCGCAGAAGTATGACAAGTTAATCAAGTAACTTAGTGGTTTACGCTCAGCGATACGCTCTTCTAATAGTCCTAGTACCAACTGCTTCTCAGAGGTGGTCAGGCGACAGTCTAAAATCTGCTCATTGGCAGACCAATCGAGAGACAAAGAATGCAAGACAATGGCTGACGCTTCTGCAAACTCATCGGTCGTGCCTTGTGCAACAACTACATCGTAGTTACGCAGCTGCGTGACTGAAAAACGAATAAAGTCGCGAATACTGACGAGCTGCTCACGTGCTTCATTTAGCTCTGCATGTAAGTTAGCAAATTCATCGTGCTCACCAAGAAGTCCAGTCTCTAAATCATACTCCATCTCACCGTCTAAGCCCTCAGACTCATCATTGAAGTATTGGTTTTGAAACTCTTCTGCACTCATTGTTTGGTCTTCTGACATATCGCACCTTGTGGATTAACTGCTAGCGGGTTAAATTGCTTTTTGCTAAAAATCGTTATATTAAATAAAATTCAGTCATACATTATAGACGTAAACCTCTAGTAGCGCCAATAACTGTCATTTTTACTTGCACAAAAAATAGTGCGGATAATGAACAGTTTGCGTAAGAATCGAGCACGACGCCATACACACCTTGGTTAAATTATTACCCAACTGTAGCGAATACGTCAGCAGTTGACGTTTGGCAAGTCTTAAATGCAAAAAGATGTGTCAAAAGTTTGCGATGCAATCAAATTATGCGCATAATAGCCGCATTAGTAGCAACCACAAGTGACTCAATATGATGAAAATAAAGCCAATTATTACTGCCATATCTATCGCAGCTGTAAGTGCTAGTGTAGCCGCACTTGCTGCACCTGCCGATAGTACTCGCACATTGCCAGTACGCACGGCTGACGCTATGCCAGGTCTTGCCAAAAAGGTTAGCCTTAATGTGCAAGAGAACCGTAGTCGCTCAGATGGCGCTGCTACTGTACAGTTAAATACAGAGAAAGCGAAACCAGTCGACAGCATGAACCAGCTTATCAATAATAAGCAAGAAGCCAACCAAAACGTGCCAGCCCCAGCTGCTGACAATATGAGCGCAGCAGAACTAACGCGCAAAGATGAGCAAGCTGACCGTAACGATGATATTAGTGAAGGTCAAGCCGTCGCTGCGCCTAGCGACCTATCATCTATCGACTCTTCTGATCCACTCGCTTTTGAGTTACCAGAGAGTGAGAAGCGTCAAGACTTCAGCGACGATCCAACCATCAAAAATATCGAAGATAAAGATGGTAAGAAGCACACAACGCTGAACTTGTCGAACTATGCTAAGCAAGTGAATGGTGCTGTCTGGTCACCTAATATGAAAGTCAACTCAGCGATGACCATCAAAATGCAGGCGCTGCTCGATTGGAACCATGCTTCTCCTGGTCCTATCGATGGTGGTTGGGGCATGAACAGCAAAAAAGCCCTTGTTAACTTCCAAACGATGAAAGGCTTGCCAGCGACTGGTAAAATGGATCAAAAAACTTGGGATGCCTTGGTTAAAAACATCCCTGCGAACAAACCTGTACTGGTCACTTACACGTTGACCGCAGACGATATCAATACCAATTTTGCGACTACCCCTTCTGGTTCAGAAGCGAAGTCAAAAATGAAAGGTCTTTATTATCAAGATATTAAAGAGATGCTAGGTGAACGTTTCCATATGGATGTACGTTACTTAGATAAACTCAACAAAAATAAAAAGTACGCTGTTGGCGAGACTATCACAGTGCTAAATACTCGTGACAAGCTGAACCAACGTATCAATCGCGTAGTCGCCAACAAAGCCGACAAAACATTGTATGCCTACAATGGTGATAAGTTGGTTGCTACTTATCCGACGACCGTTGGTAGTGATGCCACACCGTCTCCAAAAGGCACGTTCAAAATTATCAATAAAGTAAAAATGCCTTGGTATAAATCAACCGTCGGTGAAGGCGCTCAAAAGAAAGTTCATATGATAGCACCAGGACCAAACAACCCAGTCGGTGTCGTTTGGATGGGATTATCTAAGCCTTCTTACGGTTTACATGGCTCACCAGTACCTGAAGGTATCAGTCGTCAAGGCTCAGCAGGTTGTGTTCGTTTGACCAACTGGGATGTGTTAGAAGTATATGCCAATATCGAAAATGGCGCAGTTGTCGAACTTCAATAAATAGAACCTTATTAAATCTAGCTTCGCTGCTAGTTAGCAAATAATTCTAATGATGACAAAAAAGACCTCAATATTGAGGTCTTTTTTTGTTTGTTGATAGGTGTTTCCACTTCACATCGATAACACTGCTTGTCTTTATGTCTTATAGCCTTCCTCATTCCCAGTAATACTGCCAATTTTTTTGGTAAAGAATAATCCTGCAGGTATTGAAGCCAAAACACCCAGTCCCACCGCTATTTGAATATGAAATATCTCATCGAACCCTGTAATGAGAGCACCAATCATAAAAAGCCCAATAGTCACGGTGGCTGTCATTGAGTATATGACAGAAAATAATGGCCAGTTCATAAGTTATTCCTTATCTTTATTGTGGATATAATACATTTAACCTCAATTCCA